>CAYVLA010000017.1:0-41353 GCA_964452145.1 Hadarchaeota archaeon (SeqCode) | reverse complement strand
ATCTGGCCCGCAAGGCCCTGGAGCCCCTGTGGCATCTGGAGGAGTCCGATTCGGACTTCATCCTCACCGTCGATCTGCCGGGCGTTAGGGACAAGAAGGACCTGGAGGTCGAATGCACCGAGAATTCGGTCCAGCTGAGGGCCCGGATGCAGAACCCGATAACCTTCGGGAGATGGGGCACGGTGCAGAGGAATGCATGCTTTGAGTGCTACCGAAAGACCGTGACCCTTCCCTCGCCGGTCGATCCGGAAAGGGCACAGGCCGATTTCAAGGGCGGCCTGCTGACCCTCAGGCTCCCCAAGCTGGCGAGGAGACACAAGATACGGGTGCTCTAGGGAGCAGTACGGCCTTCACCACGTTCTCGCGGCGATCCACCAGGTGGAAGGCCTCAGCGATGCGTGACAGGTCGAACCTGTGGGTGACCAGCGGCAGGACCTTGACCTTCCCGCCCCCCACCAGTTCCATGGCTCGCGGCCAGGTTCCGGGGCTTGCCAGCGAGCCCTTGAGCACGATCTCCTTGCCGATCAGCATGCCCGGACTCCATGTGACCTGCTCCCAGCCCCCGATCAGGACCACCGTGCCTCCCTTGCCAACCGACCTCGTGGCCTGATCAAATGAGGCAGCTGTTCCGGCCGCGTCCATGACCACCTCCGGGCCGCCGGGGATGTCCCGCAGGATCTCGGCCACGGGTTCGACTTCCCTGACGTTGATCGCCCGGTCCGCTCCGAGGCCCAGGCCGACGGCCAGGCGGTCGTCCCTGGTGCCGGTTAGGACGACGCGGCCCGCGCCAAGGGCGCGGACGATCTGGACGCAGAGCAGGCCGATGGGGCCCGGCCCAAGTACGGCCACGCGGTCACCCGCGGTCATCCCCGACATATCCACGGCGTGAAGGGCCACGGCAGTCGGCTCCACCATCGCCCCCTCCTCGAAGGACATGGATGCGGGAAGCCCGTGCAGATTGGCAGCCGGCAGGACGAGGTACTCGGCGTATGCCCCGGGGAGGCTGAAGCCGATCTCCCGGTAGCTCACGCAGAGGTTGGTCCGCCCCACCCTGCACATGCGGCAGGTACCACAACCCACCATTCCCTCGCCCACAACCCTGGATCCCTCCCGGAGGCTTGACCACGTCGGGGCCTGTTCCAGCGTCCCCGACCACTCGTGCCCCATGATTCTCGGGGTCTCGGCGTGGGAGGCTGGGTGAAGGGTCATATGAACGTCCGTCTCGCAGATGCCCACCGCCTCGATCCTGATCAGGGCATCACTCGGACCGGGTCTGGGCGTGTCAACCTCCCTGAGCATGATCCTTCCACCTCCCGAAAAGGCAGCCAGCATGGTTCACGGGGCTCCGCCCGAGCTGATAATCCTTACCGGAGGAGTAGCAACGCTAACCAGAGAGGAACGCAGCGAACCCCCATCGAATCGCTGGGAGGTCGGCTTTCAGTTGACGCGGCGCGTCCGATATCGTCGGGTCTGATTTGGGCCAGCAAAGGTGGATGCGATCAGCGAAACACCGGCTTGGAGCATCTCGAGGATCCACCAGGAACATGGCTGGGCTTCAGATCGCCAACCTCCATTCGCATTGCTAACTGCCGACCGCTTGACTCGATTGGCTCGGAGGAGGAGTTCGGCGTTCGGCAAAAAAGATATATTGAACTTGTCCCGCCAAGCAACCAGCTCTCAAGGGAGAGAGGAGGAAGGAAAGGTGAAGATCGGAGTCCTCACGGTCCTCTTCCAACAGATGCCGTTGGAGAAGGCCCTGGACTATGTTAAGGGCGTTGGGGCCGAGGCTGTCGAGCTCGGAACGGGGAACTACCCCGGCAACGCCCACTGCGACCCTGCGAAACTGCTTGCCGACGACGGTCAGGCCAAGGCCCTGGTGAAATCCGTCAAGGACAGGGGCATGATGATCAGCGGCCTGAGCTGCCACGGCAACCCCCTGCATCCCCAGGACTCCATGGCAAGAGCCCACCACGAGGTCTTCGAGCAGACGGTGCTCCTGGCCGAAAAGCTCGGGGTCGACCGGGTGATAGGCTTCTCGGGATGCCCGGGGGACTCGGAGGGGGCGAAGTACCCCAACTGGGTGACCTGCCCCTGGCCGGATGACTTCTCCAAGATCGCTGAGTGGCAGTGGAAGGAGAAGGTCATACCATACTGGAACAAGGCGGGCGAATTCGCCGAAGACCATGGGGTCAAGCTCTGCTTCGAAATGCACCCCGGCTTCGTAGTCTACAACACCGAAACCCTGCTGAAGCTTCGCAAGGAGGTTGGCAGAGTGATCGGGGCCAACTTCGATCCCAGCCACCTCTTCTGGCAAGGGATCGATCCTCTTAGGGCCGTCAGGAAGCTCGGCAAGGCCATCTTCCACGTCCACGCCAAGGACACCGCCATCGATCCCGTCAACGCCGAGGTCAACGGCGTCCTGGACATCAAGCCCTACGGCAATGAGATCGAGCGCTCCTGGATATTCAGAACGGTTGGCTACGGCCACTCCGTGGACTGGTGGAAGAGGTTCGTCAGCGAGCTGAAGATGGTGGGCTACGACTACGTCCTCAGCATCGAGCACGAGGACAGCCTGATGTCGCCTGAGGAGGGCTTCAGGAAGGCCTTTTCGGCCCTCAAAGAGGCTGTGATCGCCCAGAAGGCCGGGGCCATGTGGTGGGCGTAGAGACTTGGAAGGGATGTGAGCTTCGCGGTGGCAGGCCTGATCCGGGTCCTCGCCTATGGCGAAGACCGGCGGGAGATCGAGGAGAGGATGGCACGCCGCTCGCTCCAGATAGGTCCCGATCTGGTGCGGCAGGTCGCCGGGATCGTAGAGGACGTGCGGCAGAGGGGGGATGAGGCCATCCTTGACGCCACGGAGAGATGGGACTCGGTGAGGCCGGCCTCGGTGCGGGTCGAAGAATCCGAGGTGGAGGAGGCCAGGAAGGAGATCCCGGAGAAGGCTCTCCGGGCACTTCGCAAGGCAAGGGACAGGATAGCGATCTTCAACCGGCGGCTTCTGCCCAAGGCGGGCCCCTCCCTGAAGGAGATCGCGCCGGGCATCGCCGTGGGGGAGAAGTTCACGCCTCTATCCGCCGCGGGGCTCTGGGTTCCCTGTCGGAAGGCTCCCCTGGCCTCCACGATGCTGATGCTTGCCGTGCCGGCCACAACGGCCGGGGTCAAACGAATCGTCGCCTCGACTCCCCCTCTTCCCGATGGAAGGGTCGACCCCGTGACGCTGGTGGCAGCCGAGATGGCCGGGGTATCGGAGGTGGTGCGGGGAAACGGGGTCGCACTGATCGGCGCGATGGCCTTCGGGACACGGTCCGTCCCGCGTGTGGAGGCCATATACGGCCCCGGCCCGCCCGCCGTCATGGCGGCGCAGGGCTACGTTGGCATCTACGGGATCCGGACGGGTCCTCCTCAGGGCCCCAGCGAGTGCATGATTCTGGCGGATGACTCCTCGGATCCGGCTCAGGTTGCGCTGGATCTGCTTAACGAGTGCGAGCATGGCCCCGATTCCTCGGCCGTCCTGGTCACGAACTCGCCCACGTTAGCCGAAAGGGCGAGGGAGGCCTTGGATCGGGCGGTTGATGGGCTTGTCGAGCCAAGGAGGGACTACGTCCGAACTGCCCTCGCCGGCAAGGGGATGGTCGTCCTCGTCGGCTCCGAAGGGGAGGCGACGGATTTCATCAACGAATACGCCCCCGAGCACCTCCAGATCGCCCTCGGCAGAAGGAAGTGTGTCAGAATGCTTGCCGGGATCCGAAACGCCGGGGAGATCCTCTTGGGACAGTCCACGCCGTTTTCGGCCGCCAATTATGCCATGGGGATCACCGCCGTCCTGCCCACCGGCGGATCGGCCAGAAGCTTCTCGGGCGTGACGGCCCGTGATTACATCAAGTCCACAACACTCGGCAGGCTGGACCCCGAAGCCCTACCCGGCGTCTGCCGGATCGTTGAGGCGTTGGGCGAGGCGGAAGGCCTCCCGGCGCACGTCCAAGCCTGCCTGGCCAAGCTTAGGCCCCGACACGGGGAAGGAAACCGTCAGAAGAGGAAGAGATAAGAACCTTCATGCCCATGATCGGCCGGTCGGGAGGGAGAGAGCGGCCATCGGGCCCTTGGCACCGAGGAAAGTCCCCCCTCCCTCCGGAGATGCGAGTGGGAGAACCCACCGGGAGAGATCCCGAGCTCTGGACCAGAAACGACACGGCCGCCGCCATGTGGGGATGATGGGGAAAGATCCCCGGGCGACCGGGGAAACGCCCCGGACGACGACGGCGGATTCGATGGAACGGCGAATCTTCGCAGGAGCAAGCCGAAACGGGGCCGGTGAGGGCCGGACGAAGGCCCAGGTACGGCGCATAGTCGAATGCCGCAAGCCGTCCGCGGGCGACCGCGGCCGGGTAACAGAAGGGGGCTTACTCCTCCCACCCGACCACGTGAGGATCGGATCGTTCCCACGGTACTCATACACACAGGGTCGCGCCGTGAACCGCCCCGCCCCACGGCTGGGGCGAGGGACGGAGTCAAGCGAGGCGGATGGGCCCAGGCCCGCGCCAACAACACAGCTTCATCCCAGGCATCTGCTCAGCTCGGGCTTTGTGCACCCGACGCAGAATCGTTGGCCCGTTCACGTATGTCTAGACAGGAGATGGGGCGGCCGCTCGGCTCGGCTCCGGTGCGGCCATCAAACGGTCCACAGGCCCAGCTCGTCAGAGCCCGAAGAAGCTCGGCTGGGTTTCGACGCGGCGGCGCTCAGGTGGTTGGTAGCAGTGGGCTAAACACCTCGGTTGCCCTTGGTGCGTACACCCCTGCCCCATCAAACTCGTCTTCTGGCGAGAACCTTCGTCGTTGGCCCTCGTGATCGTCACCGATCCCGAGTATGTGGCCTGACTGGCCGTCTATTGTTCAGGGGCGGCTTCGAGCCTAGATGCTTTCAGCTCTTATCCGCTAGCGCGTAGCTACCCGGCACTGCCCTGTCGGACAACCGGTACACCAGTGGCGCCGGAACCCTGTTCCTCTCGTACTAGGGGCACCTTCCCCTCAGACGACCTGCACCCCCAACGGATAGCATCCAACCTGGCTCGCGACGGTCTAAACCCAGCTCACGTTCCCTTTTAATGGGCGTACAACCCCACCCTTGGACGCTGCTGCACGTCCAGGATAGGAAGAGCCGACAGCGAAGTACCAACCAAGCAGGGGCGATATGAACTCTTGCCTGCGACAAGCCAGTTATCCCCGGGGTAGTTTTTCTGACACTTCACGCCCCCATCAATGAGGCAGTGAAGATCGCTAGGCCACGCTTTCACGTCTGGATTCCTTGCTGGGCAGAATCCAGTCAGGCCGGCTTTTGCCCTTGCACTCTACGGCGGAGTTCTGACCCGCCTGAGCCGACCTTTGGGCGCCCCTGATATCTTTTCAGGGGCGTGGCGCCCCACCCAAACTGCCCACCTCCCGGTGTCCCCGGCTTTCGGCCGGGTTAGTGATGCAGACACTGAAGAGTAGTGTTCCATGATCGCCTAGACCGCACCCGGAAGTGCAGACGTCGAACGGCTCCTACCTACTCTCTGCATCAAAATCCGCATCACAGCGGAAAGCTGCAGTAAAACTCCACGGGGTCTTCGTGTCCCTTTGGGGGTATCCGGCCTGTGCTTCCGGACCCGTGTGGTTCGCCGGGTTCCAGCCGGGGACAGCTGCAGTCTCGTTAATCTATCATGCGGGTCGCCAATTAAGCGACAAGGGATTACGCTACCTTTAGAGGATCATAGTTATCCCCTCCCTACACCGGTGCTTAACACGGTTGTAACCGTGCTTGACATTCCGGCAGTGGGAACGACTCAGCTCCGGTACACACCCTTTCGGGCTTGCCGGAACCTGTGTTTTTATTAAACAGTCGGACTGCACTGGTCACTGCGACCTGTCCCTCACGGGGCAGGCACCCCTTATCCCGAAGTTACGGGGCTAGTTTGCCGAGTTCCCTCGGCTGGGGTCTCCCGACACGCCTTAGGCTTCTCACCTAGGGGCACCTGTGCCAGTTCTTGGTACGGTCACGTGGGATCCTTCCCGGTTCCTTTTTCACGGGCCCCTGGAATCGGCCGAACTCCTCTATAAGAACGAGGAGCCACTCAGCACTTCGCCTGGTTCTCACCGTTACGGTACTCCCCAGGTTTCATGCCTTGGATGGAGCGACGGCCCCACTCAGCCTATCCGGAGGCGTCAGGCATCGGGCTTAGCGTTGCCGCACGTACCCACGTGGTACCGGAATATTAACCGGTTTCCCTTTTGGGTTGGCCATCTTAAGGCTTCCCTTAGGACCGACTAACTCGTGGCTGACGAACATTGCCACGAAACCCTTGCCCTTTCGGCGGCGGGGATTCTCACCCCGCTTTGCTGCTACTACCAGCAGGATCTTCATTCCCACGCGGTCCACTCGACCTTGCGGCCGAGCTTCTTCCCGCGCAGGACGCCCCCCTACCAGCCGCTTTCGCGGCCCCAGGGTATCAGCAGCCGGCTTAAACCTCGTTCATTTTCAAGGCCCCCAACCTCGACGGGTAAGGTGTTACCCACTTTTTAAAGGATGGCAGCTTCTAAGCCAACCTCCCCGCTGTTTGTGGCTGGGGACGCTATTCAGTTTGTACTTAGCCGGCATTTGGAGGCTTTAACCCCGGTCCGGGTTCGTCCCCTTTCGGAACTGAAGTTTACCCCACAGCCCCTAACTCCGGTGGTCTACGAGGACGACGACTTCGGAGTTTGTAAGGGTGCCGAGGAGTTTCCTCCCCAGACTGCCCGAACAGTATCTCTACATCGCCGCCCCTCTCGCACCAGGCTGTCCTGCGGGACACTTCGGGGGGAACCAGCTGTCTCCGGTTTTGATTCGTCTTTCGCGCCTAGCCCCAGGTCATGGGAACGAATTGCACGTCAGAACCCCTACAGGCCTCCATCAATCTGGCGATTGACTTCACCTTGCCCAGGGCTAGATCAACCGGTTTCGGGTCTGGTGCCCGTGACTTGGGGCCCTATTCAGACCCCGTCCCTGGCCTTGCGGTTGCGGACCTTCGGTTTCCCTGCGGCTCCGAAGATTATCTTCTTAGCCTCGCCACGAGCACAAACTCCCTGCCCCATGTTTCAAGACGGACGACACAACCCCGATCACCTGGCCTCGTGCGTGGCGCTCACGCGCCTCCCCTTCGGCCAGGGTCATCTCTTGAGAGCCATGTCCAGTTGTAACCGTCTAGTTTCAGGCTCTTTTCGCCTCCCTTGCGGGATTCTTTTCAGCTTTCTCTCGCGATACTAATGCGCTATCAGTCTCGAGACGTGTTTAGGGTTGGGAGTTAATGCCTCCCGCCTTCCCACGCAATATCCGATGCGCGGTACTCCGGAACGACCCTACCCGTTCTGCCTTACGTCTACGGGGCTTTCACCCTCTACGGCAGTCGCATCCCAGCGAACTTCAACTTCAGCGAAAACGGGCATTATGGATCGCCCATACACCACATTCCCCCGAGGGGGTTCGGTTTGCCCTGTGCCCTTTTCACTCGCCGTTACTGGGGGCATCGCGGTTGCTTTCTCTTCCTCCCCCTACTAAGATGTTTCAATTCAGGGGGTTCTCCCTCCTCACGGAGCGCGAGTCTCTCAAAAGAGGACACGCGAGAACTCTCATTCGGGCATCCCCGGTTCAAAGGCTGCTTGCGCCTCGCCGGGGCTTATCGCAGCTTGCCACGCCCTTCATCGACGCTCGAGCTAAGCCATCCCCTAGACGGCGTATTGCCTAAGACGTCTACTAACCAGCTTCACTTCTTCGGATTGCTCCGAACTGGGCCTATGGTCTTACCGGCCTCCAACGGTAGAGGCGATAAGTTCTTTGCTCGTGAGCCCATGCCCGAGGGCATGATTCCTCCCGAGCTGCACCTGGTACGCGGGCCGGATGGACCGGCCGGGATTTGAACCCGGGGCCTCAGCCTCGCAAAGGCCGTGCTCTACCAACTGAGCTACCGGCCCGCGCATGAACGGATTTCGGCTCCCTTTTGGCGGCGGAATTGGCTCCGCCGCGGGGTTGGGCTGGACCATTATAGGAGGTGATCCAGCCGCAGGTTCCCCTACGGCTACCTTGTTACGACTTAACCCCCCTTATGGGGCGTGGGTTCGATCTGGACCATAGGACCAAGTCTCGTCCGCACCCCACTCGGATGATGTGACGGGCGGTGTGTGCAAGGAGCAGGGACATGTTCACCGCGCGATAATGACACGCGGTTACTGGGGATTCCATCTTCATGAGGGCGAGTTACAGCCCTCAATCCGGACTAAGACTGGGTTTAGGGGATTGGCTCCTCCTCTCGGAGTCGCAGCCCATTGTCCCAGCCATTGTAGCACGCGTGTTGCCCAGGAGATTTGGGGCATACTGACCTACCGTCGCCCACTCCTTCCTCCATCTTATCGATGGCGGTCCCCTTAGAGTCCCCAGCATCCTTTCGGATCTGCTGGCAACTGAGGGCGTGGGTCTCGCTCGTTACCTGACTTAACAGGACGCTTCACAGTACGAGCTGACGGCAGCCATGCACCTCCTCTCAGCTCGTTTAGCAAGGTCATCAGCCTGGCCGTCATTCTGCTGTCGCCCCTGGTAAGATTCCCGGCGTTGAATCCAATTGAACCGCAGGCTCCACCCCTTGTGGTGCCCCCCCGCCAATTCCTTTAAGTTTGCTGTACCTTTAGCTCTCGCTCCAAGATGGAGCCAAGCTAACGATATTTCAGCCTTGCGACCGTACTCCCCAGGCGGTGGGCTTATCGCTTTCGCTTCGGCACAGACCAATCCTTCTGATTGGCCCACACCCAGCCCACATCGTTTACGCCCTGGACTACCCGGGTATCTAATCCGGATCGCTCCCCAGGGTTTCGTCCCTCACCGTCAGGCCCGTTCCAGCCAGACGCCTTCGCCACTGGTGGTCCCCCCAGGATTATCGGATTTTACCCCTACCCTAGGAGTACCTCTGACCTCTCCCGGCCTCAAGCCTGCCAGTATCCCCAGATAGCCGATGGTTGAGCCATCGGATTTGACCGGGGACTTAGCAGGCCGGCTACGAACGCTTTAAGCCCAATAATCGCGGACATCACTCGGGCTGCCGGTGTTACCGCGGCGGCTGGCACCGGTCTTACCCAGCCCTTATTCCTGGAGCTTTTTACACTCCAGAAAAGCCAACACATTGTGCTGGCACTTGGGGTTCCCCTGTCACGCTTTCGCGCATTGCAGAGTTTTCGCGAATGCTGCGCCCCTTAGGGCCCAGGTCCTTGTCTCAGTACCCGTCTCCAGGCTCACGCTCCCACGTCCCGTACCGATCGAAGGCTAGGTGGTCCGTTACACTACCTACAACCTAATCGGCCGCAGCCCCATCCTCGCGCGCCGTAGCTTTTGGTGGAGAGTCATTCCAGGCTTCCTCACCTATGGCGCATTAGCCTCAGTTTCCCGAGGGTATTCACCACGCGAGGGCAGGTTAGCCACGTGTTACTGAGCCGTATGCCCCTCCGTTCCCGAAGGAACGTCGGTGGACTAGCATTCCTAAGTCGAACCCCAATAGCAATGCCCTCCGGCAGGATCAACCGGAGTTATGGATCGCAAGTGCCCATTGCCAGGGGGCCGAAATCCGCATCGAACCCGAAGAGCGCAATCGCGCTCGGAACTCAGGTCCTCATCCCTGCATCATGGCGCGGATTCGGCCCATCAACGTGAGGCTGTTTGCCGCCCTCCGGACCGACGCCGATTGAAGCGCCATGATTCCGTTGGCTAGGATCTAACAGCATAATTGCCCCGATCACCCTTAAAAATCTTACCTAGTCTTCCGCGGGGTGCCGGGGAACCTCCCCAGGATCCCGGGTCCTGAACGCTTACCGGGGAACAAGGCCATTCTTGCTCCCACCCGGCCGAGATTTGAACCCGGGTCCTGGGAGTGACAGTCCCAGATGATTGGCCTCCCTCCAGGGGAATGGGCCACTACACCACCGGGGCAGAAGACGAGCCATGGCCCGGAGCCGATCTAATAAATATTTTCGGGCCTCCTCCGCCGTCCATCCCAAATTCCTCGCGAAGGCCGGCGGATGGACCATTTAATATCGCCGCTGTATCCCTTTGCCCGCTTGGGACCTGAGACCCTCGCAAGGGCGATCATCCAGGAGATACTGACCGGCAGGATAGTGGACCGCCAAGGGCTGAATCTCGGCAAGAGCCGGCTGGCAAAGGAGCTGGGCCTTTCCCGTGTTCCGTCCTCCTCCTTCATTCTCGCTCAGGCCTCGCCCGATGAGAGGAATCTGGTGAGGGACCTGCTGATCAAGAAACCCACCCGGACTGCATCGGGAGTGGCGACCGTAACCGTTCAGACATCCCCCGTCCAGTCATGTCCGGGCCGATGCATCTATTGTCCCGACTTCCCGTCGGCGCCCAAGAGCTACACCGGCCGGGAGCCCGCCTCGATGAGGGCATTCCAGTGCCGCTTCGATCCGTACCAACAGGTGGTGACTCGCATCAGACAGATGGGCGCAATGGGGCACTCCACATCCAAGGTCGAACTCATCGTTCAGGGGGCTACGTTTCCCGCGATGGATCTGGAGTACCGCAGGTGGTTCGTGGCCAGGTGCTTGGACGGCATGATCGGTTCCCGGCGTTCCGGGTTCTCTCCGCGATCCCTCGGTCGGGCAATGAAGGCCTCCGAGCGGGCGTCAGCCCGCCCGATCGGGGTGACGTTCGAGACCAGGCCGGATTGGTGCAGCCCGACCCATGTTGAAGAGATGCTGAACATGGGCGCCACCCGGGTCGAGATCGGCGTGCAGACGCTTTCCGACCGTGTCCACCAGGTCACCGGGAGGGGGCATGCGGTGTCGCAGGTCGAGGACGCCTTCAGAGCCCTACGGACGGCGGGGCTCAAGATCTGCGCGCACATGATGGTTGGCCTTCCGGGCTCAGATGAAGAGGAGGATCTGAGATCTTTCAGAACACTATTCGAGGACTCCCGCTTCAGACCCGACGAGCTGAAGATCTACCCCACGTTGGTCATTCCCGGGACGGGGCTTCATCAACTGTGGCGGGCGGGCGACTATGACGAGCTGCGGGAAGAACGCCTCATCAGGACGCTCTTGGAGGTCAAGTCCATGGTGCCTCCATGGATGAGGATCAAACGCGTGATGAGGGATATTCCCTCCGGCATTATTGCGGCGGGACCGAGACGATCGGACATACGTATGAGGGTTCAGGCGATTCTCCGGGACCGGGGAAGGCCCTGCAGATGCATCAGATGCAGGGAGGTCTCCAGACAGCCGGAGGGGGTCGACCCCAACCTCGCCCTGGTCGAACGGAGGTACGACGCTTCGGGAAGCCAGGAGGTCTTTCTTTCATTTGAGGATGGCGACCTCGACGTCATCGCAGCTTTCCTTCGACTCAGCATCAGTCCAGATTTCCCATGCCGGGTCAGGGAGCTTCACACGTACGGAAGGTCGGTCAGAGTGGGTGGAAGGCCATCATCGACCGAGTGGCAGCACAGAGGCATGGGCAAGTCCCTGCTCGCGCGTGCCGAGGAGATTGCGAGAGATGCCGGCGGGCGGCGCCTTGACGTGACCAGCGGCGTCGGGGCCCGAGAATACTACCGGAGGCAAGGGTACAGGCTCAGGGATTCCTACATGTCCAAGGCGCTCTAGGTTTGACGCGCTTGGCCATGATCCCGTAGGCCGACCTGAGGCCGAATTCGATGGAGAAGCCAACGGGGGGCCTCCTGCCTCCCGCGGTAGTGTGCCCATGGGCCAAGTCCGCCATGAAGCCATCCGGCGTATCACTCTGGCTCTCCGTGACTCCCATGCCCACCATCTCGTAGGAGTGGGCATCGCTTCCCCCCGTCACGGGAAGCCGGTACTTTCGGGCGAACTTCCTGGCCACCGGGTTGGGATAGATGAGTATGGATGCCATGGCATTGTACGTCTCCACCGCAAGGCTGAGTTCACGGGCCAGCCAGCTGGTCGATATGGTCGAGATGTAGAATGGATGGGGGGCCGACACAACGCCGCCCTCCGAGCGTGCCCAGTCCACCAGCTCATGAGCGTCAACCCCCTCTTTCATCTCGCATTCGACTCCGAGCACCAGCAGATGACCCCTGTTGGTGGATACCTCGCAGCCCGGCAGAATGAAAGGGTCGCCGGGCCTCTGGATGCGCAGGGCGGCTCTGTATCCCTGCATCGTGTCGTGATCGGTGATGCAGATCCCGTCCATTCCCGCCCTTCTAGCGGCCGTCACGATCAGCTCCGGGCTGCAGGTCTTGGGGCTGCCTTCACGGCTGTAGCTTGAGTGAATATGCGCATCAACCTTCATCCATATCCCTTTTGAAGCCCTAGGAGAGCCAATTTTGCCGTAATAGCGCCGGAAGACGCTCCTTTTACCAAAAAACCGCGGGTAGGAGCCTGCATGAAACATTTATTAAGTGTATCACTCTCCGCGGCGGTCGTCCGGACGCCCTAGTGATCGGTCCTATTTCGATCGGAGGTGCACCTGCTTGAGGAGGCTCACGAGTTCGATTCTCTCCCTGATGATCGTGCTGAACTTCGCAGCGGCCCTTGTTCCACCTGCCACGGCGAAGCTATCCACTACCAAGTCGAATCTGAAGGTGCTTGTGCTGAAGATACCCGAAACCGGCGCAGGAACCGAGCAGTACTGGACGGCCGATCAGGCCAGGCAGTTCAACAATCTCACCCGTTGGCTGCTTGACATGTGGGGGTTTCCCTACGACGAGATTGAGGCGACCGCCCTGACTCGGGACACGCTCTACGACGGCGACCAGCTTCGATACTCGGTTATCGTGGACAACGGGAACCGACTCGATGAACTGGACAAGGACGACATCGTCCTCGCAGCTATCGAGGAAGATGGGCTCGGCCTCGTCATGCACACGATCTCGTCCATGTACATCCGGGCAGCTCTCAGGCTTCAGGATCGACCTTCTCAGGGCTGGAAGGACCAGCAGATCGTGGGGGAGTTCTCGGTCACCAACGATCTGCACTACATAACAAGGATGTTCTATGCTCCCATCGAGCACGTCACCCACAATCTCGCCCGACAGCAGAGGACCCCCGAAAGCTACGCACACGGCATAAGGATAGAGAAGAGGAAGGATACCAGATACGCGATATCCAACCTGGTCAAACAGACAGGGGAGGCCCCCACGGGGGTGGAGAAGGGCACCCTGGCGCCCGAGATAATTGCGAAGGGGTACGGGACCGGCCGGATCGTCTGGTTCGCCCGACCCTTCTACGTGTACAACAAGGCCAGCTACTTCTACGTGGAGAGGGATTACAGCATGTCATTCCTTGTGGGCAGGGCGATCGAGTGGGCCTCCCAGAACGGCGTGCTTGCATCCAAGTGGCTCTTTCCGCACGGCAACTGGTTCGCATACGCCGTCATCATGGACGGGTACTACGACTACCCGCCTCCGGGCTACAACGTGAACGTGACGCTGCCTGCAGGTGCGGATGAGCTGATAGCGAAGTACAAGATCGTCGAGGATATGGTCGAGAGGCTGGGGCTCAAGTACACCGCATCGGTGATCTTCCGGAACAACGCCACCATTGGGTGGGACGCGGGGTATAACCTGACCTACTGGATCGCCGGACAGCAGGCCTTGAAGGAACGTGCCGAGGCAGGCAACAGGCTCGCCTTAGGGGCCTTCGACTATGTGGATTATGGGAAGTATGCGAAAACGAACATGAAGAGGGCGGCCGACAACCTGCGGCAGGGCAGAGAGGCCATGGCCTCCGTATTCGGTGTGGATTCGCCCACTTACATCTTCAGCTTCGTCCCCGAGGAGGTCCTGATAAGCGATGACGCATACATGGCGGCTTACAATGCCGGCTTCGAGGTCATGGTGGGAGGCATATACAAGACGGATTTCCCCTACGACCTGTACGGCTCGATATATCCCTTCTACCTGAACGGCGCCTACGAAGAGACATCCGAGGGATGGGTGCCCACCGCCGCGGTCATCGAGAACAACTTCTGCTTCGATGCGACGACCGAGGCAACCGATCTCTACTACTGGGTGGACGTCTACAAGCGGGCAGGCGCGCTGGTGACCAGGCTCATGCCCTGGGGCGTGTACAATCTGCCGATCACCATGTCAAGGTTCGAGGCGCATATTCAGGAGATAAGGCAGGATTACGACGATGTCTGGTGGACCACGGTGGAGGACATCGGCAGGTACTTCATGGACAGGAGCAAGGTCTCCATCTCGGCGACCTCCGAGGACAAGGGCGACACGGTTTTCGTGACGGTGAGAAACAACGGCGAGAACAGGATCGAGGGCTTCACGGTGAAGGTCAGGCTGGACGACCAGAGCAAGATGGAGTACCGATATGTCTCCAGGCCCATGAGGATCAAGTCGATCAGGGAGGGCGGTCAAAAGCTTGAGGAGGGCACCAACTGGGCCTTGAAGGACCCGGTGGAGAACAAGTACGGGGCCGTATTCGTCTGGGCCGATCTGGATCCGGGCCAGGAGAGGACCTTTGAGATAAGGAGTTCTCGCGGTTTGGTCCTGCCATGGGCCCAGCTTCTGATGTTCCCCATCTTCTTCTCTGGCGTATTCCTTGCGTGGTACCTTCTCATAAAGAACCCCCCCAAGCCGCCCGAAGAGGAACCTCTGAAGCCAGTGGCCTAGGCCGTCTTGGACATCGCCAGTATCCTTAGATGCCTCACCGGCAGTTCCTCGAGAGTGCCTATCACGATGTGGTTGCCCAGGCTCCTCCATGCGATCTGGCCTTCTCCGGGTACTAGGGGCAGGAGTGAGGCACCTTCGAGTCCCCACTGCGTCAGGACCGCTGACGATGCCGTGGCCTGGATTCTTGCACCCTTCCCGGCGAGGAATATGGTCGGGGGAAGATCAAGCCCCTTGGTCTCGGCAATCCTGACTTCTGCGATGGTCTCAAAGAGGGCTCCGGGTCGATATTCACTCCTCAGTAGATCTGCCAGCTCGGCTCTGACAAGCCTTCCAGCCCCGGTTCCACGTACCAATGCAACGGATGCTATCAGAGATAGGACGAAGACGGCGACGATCGCCAGCAAGACCATATCCAGGCTCATCTCGCCTCTCGACAGCCCTCTTCGCATGAGATATAAATGCAGATCAACCCAATCCGTAGGCATGTCTGGTCTCACCGCCACCTTTCTGCTCTTTCAGTTCGAGGACGTGGACACTGCCGTAATGGTCGTTACCGCGGCGGTCGTCGTCTTCCTCCTGTTCGGAGCGTGGAAGGCTCTGCAGTCGCACCGGACCAGGCCAACCACGGGGAGGGAGGGCCTGATCGGCCAGGCCGGGAAGACGGTGTCCGACCTCGACCCTCAAGGGCAGGTCGAGATAAGGGGCGAGATATGGCGGGCGGTTGCCGTGGGCGATACGCTGGCCAAGGGCTCCAGGGTCGTGGTCATAGATGAGAAGGATCTCACCCTCTACGTGCGCGCGGCATAGAAGCTCAGAAGAGATCAAGGGTTCTGATGCCTCTGGCCGAAGCCAGCTGCGAATCCAGGCCGTCGGGCCCGGCGCTGATCATCCTGCCTAGCAAACGGAAATCCTCGAACAGGACCCTCCTGAGCTTCGGATTGTGGAGGGCTGCTGCCGGGTGGAGAGTTGGGAGGTGGAGGATGCCGTTCCTGTAGATGGGTTCACCCCTTGACTTCATGATCTGCCCCTGGGACAGCACGGATCTTAGGGCGACTGCTCCCAGCGTGCATATCAGTTTCGGGCGGAGGGAGCAGATCTGGGCCTCGAGATGGGGTCGACAAGCGATGATCTCGGCCTTGGTTGGCATCCGGTTGAACGGAGGTCGGCATTTCACGGCATTGGTGATGTAGATGTCCTTGCGTGCGATGCCTGCGGCGGATAACAGCTCGTCCAGTAGATCGCCCGCCGCTCCGACGAACGGCCTTCCCTCCCGGTCTTCCCTTGCTCCGGGTGCCTCCCCCACCAGCATCATCCAGGAGCTCGGTCCCTCCCCCGGGACGGCATTGGTGCGGGTTGAGCACAACCGACAGCGGTTGCAGGTCGCGATCGATCTGGATATCGCATCAATGGGGGAGATCTCGGGTTGGGGGGCCATGCCCAGGCGACTGGGCCGGTCCCTATTATCTCTTGGGGTAGGGCTAGGTCTTAGTAGTCTGATGCATATATTTCAGGATCAAGACGTTTCAGATCCATAAAATGCAACATGATTGTTGTAAATGCGAAACATTAATAAACGTATCGACATGTCGTCCATCTGCGGTGGCGTTTGCCCTCGGCTTCGGGTTGTGGAACTCTTCACTGAACACGAACTACGATGTCCCGAAGGCTTGCCGCCGCCCGTATCCATCTCACCGCTTCCCGATGCCGATCCGTACGCCAAGACCCGGTCCTGAGACCGTGGCCCGTTCCCCCTCCAGCCTAGGGCCAGCACAGAATCGGTCCTCGATGAACTGCGGTCCGTTCAGATCAAC
Organism: Hadarchaeota archaeon (SeqCode); assembly: GCA_964452145.1. Lineage (GTDB taxonomy): Archaea > CAYQAE01 > CAYQAE01 > CAYVLA01 > CAYVLA01 > CAYVLA01. The sequence goes on along the minus strand of CAYVLA010000017.1, from coordinate 24,885 downwards.
CGGGTGTTCGATGCCCATGGCCGCAAACAGCTGAAGGCTGGCCGAGAATCCCACCATTCCCTCCGTCAAACCGCTCCCCAGCAGGTCCATGCCATGGTCCCGGGCCAGTTCCATCATGGCCTTGGCAGGCATGATTCCACCGGATTTGGCCGTCTTTATGACGACCGCTCCGCTGAAACCCCATGAGATGAAGTCACGAAGATCGTCAAGGGTGTAGACGGACTCATCTATGGCAATGGCCACCGGAGCAGCGTTTGACAGCTCCACGATCTCGTGCCTGTCCGTGGCCCTGAGAGGTTGCTCCAAGACATGGAGGTCGAACCGGGAGGCCTCCCTGGCGAGTTTGAGGGAAGACCGAGCATCGTACGCCTGATTCGCGTCGGCCCAAAGGAATGCGTTCCTCGCCTGGTCCCGGCATGCCGATATTATCTCAAGATCCCTCTCAAGGCCTTTCCCGATCTTGATCTTGAAGCCATGATACCCCATCTTCCCGGCCTCGCGGGTCTGTTCAGCTGCCTCTTGAGGCGAGGCGGCGCTGATTAGGTAGGTCAGTCTCACGCTGGGGGTGCCTTTTCCGCCCAGATGTCTGTAGATCGAAACGTCTTCGGCCCGGCAGAAGAGGTCATGGGCCGCTATGTCGATGGCGGACTTCGCGATCGGCTGCCCTCGCGTGATGCCTGGAGCGATTACAGCATCCATTCGGGAATGGAGGCCCTCCAGATCGGAGGGATCGTGCCCCTCTATGCAGGGTCTTAGGTATCCCTCCAGAGTCGATGTCACGGTCTCCCGGGTTTCGTACGACCACAGATGGCTTGGTCTCGATTCGCCCCATCCGGTCCCCTCCGAGCTCGTCAGACTTACCAGTACGTGGTGTGCAGGGGTGCCAGCTCCCCCAATCGTCCCTCTAGATATCTGGAAAGACGCCTTGAACCTGTGGCACACAGGGTAGACGCCCATATGGGTAACGATCGGACGCATATCCCGGGCCAACGCAGGCCTTTCTTTTAAGGGAGATCTCCGACCTCCGACGAAAGACCTATAGGGCATGGCAGATCCCCAGCATCCATGAGCGACGCAAGTCCAGGCCGGGAATTCCCCCTTCTAGATAGGGTGGTTCACCTCGCCACTGCCTCTGCCGGCCCCATTCCCTCAAGAGCCATCCAGGCCATGACCTCAGCAATGATTGGCCTTCACAGCACAGCAGACGCAGAGACAAGCAGGAAATGCGAGGAGGCACCCGGCAGATGCAGGAAGCTGGGCTCGCGCCTTCTCGGATGCAGGAAAGGGGAGATCGCGCTCGTCTACAACACGACCCATGGAGTAAACGCTTTCGCCTCAGGCATGAGATGGCATCCGGGAGATACGGTGGTGGTCCCAGACATCGAGTACCCCGCCAACGTGGCGCCTTGGTCCAATCTCCGCAGACTGGGAGTCAGGCTCAGAATCGCGAAGACGGCAAGAGGTGAATCGATTGCCGAATCCATAGCGAAGGCGACGGATGGGACGACCAGGGTCGTGGCAGTAAGCCATGTCGAGTTCGGCACCGGGATCAGGAACGATGTTGCGACCATTTCCGAGATTGCCCACAAAAACGGAGCCTTGTTGTTCGTCGATGCTGCCCAGTCTCTGGGGCTTCTGAACATTCGGGTCTCCAAGCTCGGAATAGACGCCCTGTCTTCATGTGGCTACAAGTGGCTCTGCGGTCCGTCCGGCACCGGCGTCATGTACGTGAGGGAGGACCTCGTGCCCCATATCAATCCCGCATATGTAGGATTCGAAAGCGTATCGCCCGAGCTCTACCGTCGGATGTTCGATGCGGTGGCCCGGACGGGCTGGCATAGCCCAACGAGGTACCCGCTTTCTCCGAAGGCAAACCGCTTCGAGTTCGGGTCGCCCAGCGAGGTGCTCTTCCTGGGTCTGGCAACGTCGATGGAGTATCTGCTGGAGGTGGGCGCTCACAGCATCGAGTCGAGATCGAGGAGGTTGGTGGAAAGGCTGATATCCCAGCTTCAAGGAGCCGGTCTCCCCGTCCTGACCCCGCTGGAACGTTCCCAAAGGGCCGGCATAGTGACCTTTCTAGCCGGACCGCCCCGGAGGAACAGAGCGCTGGCAGAGAAACTCGTCAGGGAAGGCATCTTGGTTTCCCCGAGGATGGGCGGCCTCCGAGCATCTTGTCATTTCTTCAATCGCTCCGACCATATCGATTGCCTTCTGGACCACGTGACCCGTATGCTGCGTCGGTCATCGTCACAGAAACGTTAGCAACCAGCCGTAGGAATCCAGCATCAGGATGATCCCCATCGCTACCAACAGCGCCCCCGCGCCCGCGTTGGCCTTTCTTTGGTTCCGCTTGAACCAGCCTAGAAACGAGATGGCCCTGTTGAAGAACAGGCCTGCAACGATGAAGGGGATGCCGAGGCCCAACGAGTAGAATGTAAGAAGGGCCATCCCCGAGTAGACGGACTGGCTGGCAGCAGCCATGAGGAGTATGGACGACAGTATGGGCCCGACGCAGGGGGTCCACCCAAGTGCGAACGCGGCACCCGTAATGGCGAGGGCCAGGGGCCCCATCGGCGAGAGCAGATCCCTCCTAGGGTGGAACCTCTTCTCCCTGTACAGGGTCTGGATCTTTACCACCCCTGCAGTGACGAGCCCCATGATCACAACGACTGTGCCGAAGACCACGTTGAGGGGCCTCCTGTACTCCAACAGGAACCTCCCAGCCGCGGACGCGCTGGCCCCCATCAGGATGAAGACTGCCGAGAAGCCGAGGACAAAGAGGAGACACGGCAGCAGGGTGCGCCTCGGCGACGGGGCGCCGGCCTCCAGATCGTGCAGCGTTGCCCCGGTAACGATGGAGAGGTAGGCTGGAACCAGAGGCAGGACGCACGGCGAGAGGAAGGAGAAGAGGCCCGCAACGAAGGATGCCCCAAATCCGACCTGTGCGGCAACCATGGGGCGGGCTTCGCGGGAAGCCTGAAATATGTCTGCAGATTCCCAAATCGAAGGCGCTGCTTGGAGCCCGCTGTCGGGTTGCCCGATGCGATGCTGAATGTAAAGAAATATCAACAGTTCGCAGACAACTACAGGCGGCGTAGTGATGACCGAGGAGTTCCCAGCCAAACTGGCTGGCAAGATGGCTGTCGAAATAGAGGGCTCCCTTCTCGGCACCATAGAGGCGGTCGAGCCTCAGATCAAGGAGGGACAGATCACCTTCAAGGTAACCATCGCCCCGCCGGGCGAGTACTACCGGAGGTCCACCTACGTCGGCAAGAAGACGAAGTATCTCGCACCCAGGGACATCTTGAGCGTGGGCAAGGACTGCGTCATTATCAGCTATGGCAAGATACCCCAGCTGAGCGAGATCGAGGAACTCCTCTCCATGGCCCAGAAGCACGCACACCTCGCCCGGGATATGGAGAGCCTGCGACAGGAGTACTACGCGAAGGTTGAGGAGAACAAGCGCCTTGTGCAGGACCTTGAGCTGGCCAGGGAGAAGGCTGGCAAGCTCTCCAGGATGGAGGAGGAGTACGTGACCCTCAAGGAAACGGTCATCGAACAGGAGGGCAAGCTCAAGATCGCCAGGGATTATGTGGGCGTTATGGAGGAGTTGGAGAACATGATCCGGGCCTTGAGGGACGACATCAAGGGGATGGAGGACGTGGAGAAGGCCATCCGGTCCATCGTGAACGAGGAGCTCGACGCCCGGGGTCTGAGGAAGACCTACTAGACTACCCGGCGGGCCTGAAGAGGTGGAGCAACGATATCAGGAACGCTATCACGATGCAGGAAGCTATGACTATCTGGGGACTGAGCTTAATTCCCCGGGCCTCTTCGTCGAAGAAGCGCATCAATCCAGCGCCCGTGGGCGGCATCCTTCCTTCCTGCCTCGAGCGTCTGGACCCCGACATTGTACTATCCCGCCTCCGAACAACTATTAACTCTTTCCCGATGGACCGGCGGACCGATGGCCGACGCCGATGGGCGGATGCCTTCTGTCAGCCCGTTCTTGTGAGAGTGGGTTTCATCATCGACCCGGCACGTGCCGAGCCTCCGGCTCTAACCCAACTGGGGAGAGTCGGAAAAAGTTATTAGATTCCCCGGTCCGGCCGGGACGACGCGGCCGTTGTCTAGTCTGGTTAGGACATGAGCTTCCCATTGGCCGAGGAAACAGCTCATTGCCCGGGTTCAAATCCCGGCGGCCGCATCCGAGTCCTCTTGCTCGACGGATCCGGTCGGTCCAGATCCGTCATGCGGACCCGACCTGGTGTGGTCATGTTCAATCCGGAATCCGGGCACAGTGGCGTGGGCGTGAGCGCGCTGCCGGATTCGGGGTAGCGAGCTTCCGGGGAGCGGATCAAACTTGCACAGATTCCAGATCCCTCAGACGGTCTTCAGGGTCGGCGACGTCGAGATAGGAGGCCAGCCGGGCGAGTTGCCTCCGGTTCTGATAGGCAGCCTCTTCCATCAAGGTCACGGCATAGTCACGGATAGACGCTCGGGCAGCTTCGATGTCCGGAAGGCGAGGGCGCTGCTGGCGAAGCAGGACAGGATGTCAAACAGAACGGGCATCCCGTGTATGGTTGACCTCGTTGCCGAAACCAAGGAAGCCATGGCGAAATGCCTCGAATTCGTCGCTGACAACACTCCGTCCCCAATCTTGGTGAACTCGCAGGATCCGGAGGTCAGGGTCTTCGGGGTCTACCGCGCGAAGGAGGCGGGGATTCTGGACCGGGTGGTCTACGATTCGATCAACTTCCATGCGGACGAACATGAGTTGGAGTCCATACGCTGCGCGGGCGTCGAGGCCGCCTTGGTTCAGGCCTTCAATCCCCGAAATCCCTTTCCCGAGGGCATGGTCGAGGTGCTAAGAGGCTTCGGGGGGAACCCGGGTTTGCTTGAGAAGTCGCGGCGAGCCGGGATAACTAAGCCCCTGCTGTTTGCGCCGGTTCTGGACCTGCCCAGCATCGGATTGGCAGCTAGAGGAGTCTACCTGTTCAAGTGCCAGCTGGGCCTTCCCTCCGGCACTGCCCCCGTCGGGGTCGTAGGCCGATCCACGCAGCTTGGCCGATTTGGCTCCGCGGGGCGCAGGAGCTCTCGGTCATCGGTCGTTGCACTCTGTCGGGCCCTAGGGTCGGATTTCATCATATACGGATCCATCTCGCGCGCCGGCGAGATCTTTCCGGCCTGCGGAGTCATCGAAGCGGCCGTGTCGTACAACGCCCGCGCAATGGGTATTCGTCCCCGAGCCGCACATGACCCCCTGAGAGCCATCTTTGGCCGGGGCTCGCAGAAGTAGGAAGACATGCACTCGATCCAGTTGCCGTGGAGGCTCAGATGCCGCCCATGATGCAGGAACCGAACACCATTCCCGAGATGTCCGGGGTGGGTATCTGCCAACAACACCCTCTCTCACACAAAGTCCCAGCAAAGGTCGCTAGACGGATCCGATCAGGAATCCGATCAGTCCCACACAGAGGGCAAGAAGGCTTTGCCTTCTGAAGGGAACCGCGCCCACGGGCTCGGAGATCCCCAGAGAGCCGATCACCACGCGGGCGAGGATGATATCGGTTACGAGCACGGGCACCAGGTAGGCGTAGTTGAGGTAGTAGGATCCGGCAGACGGGAACAGGAACGGTATGGGGCTGAGGGCCATGGCAGACAAGAAGAAGAAGGCGGACAGACGGGATGCAAAGTGCAATCCCCTGACCCTGGGAACGCTCCGTGATCCCCTGGCTTCGTCGCCCTCCGCGTCCATTATGTCCTTGAGGATCTCCCTCCCGGCTCCGGCTAGGAAGGCTATCAGCGACAAGACGACTATGGAAACCGGGAACCCCCCGCCAACGGCGAGGGACCCGTAGATGAAGGGTATCCCCATGGTCCCTGCTATGAACAGGTTGCCGGGCAGGCCGGTCTCCTTGAGCCTGAGGTTGTATCCCAGCGCCAAAGCCGAGAACGCCACTGCGATGGCGAGGCAGGCCAGGTTGATCGCAGATGACAGGATCAACCCCACCGGGAATCCGATGAGGAAGGTGGCCCGCGCGGCTGAGAGAGAGATGTCGCCCCTCACCAGTGGCCTGTCCATCCTGCCGCCTTTTCGGTCGGCCTCCAGATCGTAGTAGTCGTTCATGGCGAAAGTTGAGGTGCCGAGCAGCAGCGGTCCCAGAAAGCCCAAGAGGCCTGGGAGAAGCGGAGGCAGCCCGGAGGAGGCCACAACCTCCCCGACCAGGACCCCGAGGCCAAGCATTATCTGATTCGGGATGATCCGTGTCAGATCCAGGAACGCCCTGACGGCCTTGGTCATCTCGGGCCCCCGAACCTACCGAGCGGGCAGGGATTTCAGATGTGTTATGACCTGCGCAACCCTTCTCCTGGCACCGTTGTCCTCCTCCATGGCGGTGCCCTGAACTATGATATCCGCCCCCGCCTGGGCGACCGCTCCTGCATCTCGGACCGTCCTGATGCCCCCGCCCACGATGAGAGGGATCTGCACCGCCTGCTTCACGGCCCCAACCATTTCGGGTGGCACATGCCTGTCGGCCCCCGACCCAGCCTCCAGGTACACCAGCTTCATTCCGAACATGTCTGCGACGAGCGCATACGAAGCCGCCAGGTCGGGTCTGGATCGAGGGATCAGGTTGGCCTTGCCCCTCCTCCCAGCCTCCTGGCCCGGCTCCACGATTATGTAGCCAACGGGTATGATCTCCACCCCTAGCCTCTTAAGCATAAGGGAGCTCTCGGCATGGGCCCCCGTGATGAAATACGGGTCGGACGAGTTGAGAAGGCTTATGAAGAAGAGGGCGTCTGCGTTGGCTGATACGCCACTGGGGCCGCTAGGGAAAAGGATCGTAGGCAGGCTGCAGCTCTCCTTGATCGCGCAGATCGTTGTCTGCAGGATCGAGTTGTCTTCGGCGGTCGATCCCCCTATCATTATGCCGTCCGTCCCCGCGTTCTCGGCTTGGGCGGCCATCCGTCCCGCCGCTGCCGGCTCCTGGCGGTCTGGGTCTATGAGAGTAAGATGGACCTTGCCGGATTGAAGCTCGCGCATCAAGGAGTCATAGACCTTCATGGACTCGGATTTCCTTCCCCCCGTGGCCATATAAGACTTATCTTCGTCACCTCGTCACATGGTTGGCCAGAGCCGGGGCTTCCAGGGTCGATCGACCAGGCGATACAGCGTGTCCCTCTGGGCCGGCTTTCGCCCCAGGTCCTCTATGAGGCGCCTCATCTCCACAGGGGTCATCAGGGATCCCGACGTGGATCCCGCGCTTCTGGAGATGTTCTCCTCCATCAGGGTCCCTCCGAGGTCATTGGCCCCACAGATCAGACCTATCTGGGCAAGTTTTCTGCCCATCTTGACCCAGGATGCCTGAACGTTAGGAATGCTCCAACCGAAGGCAAGTCTCGCGGCCGCGATCACCCGCAGATCCTCCGCTCCCGTCGGACCCCCTGGCAGGATGCGCGATAGAGGGGAAAGACCGTGCACGAAGGGCAGCGGGACGAACTCCGTGAACCCGCCGGTTCTCTCCTGAATCGATCGTATCTTGTCCAGATGCATTGCCCGTTCGGCCAGAGTTTCGACGGTCCCGTACATCATGGTGGACGTTGTCCGGATGCCTAGGCCGTGGGCTGCCAGGATTATCTCCTCCCATCGCTGCGAGGTAAGCTTGTTGGGACAGATCAGCTTCCGTACCCTATCGACCAGGATCTCGGCAGCCGTCCCCGGCATGCTGTCGAGACCGGACTCCACCAGCTCCCTGAGGGTCGCCTCTACCGACAGACCCGAGGTTCTCGAGGCGTGGTCTATCTCCATCGGAGAGAAGGCGTGGATGTGGACCTCCGGTAGCTCGGTCTTTATCGTCTTCAGCAGATCGACCATGTAGCCAAGGTCGCCCCCCGGGCTGATGCCGCCCTGCACGCATATCTCCGTGGCCCCATAGGCCCCGGCCTCACGTGCTTTGGTCCTTACCTGGTCCATCGTCAGCAGGTAGGCATCGGGATCGGAGGCATCTCGGGCGAAGCCGCAGAACGCGCATCTGCTGGAGCAGACGTTTGTGAAGTTCATGTTCCTGTTGATCACGTAGGTGACGCTGTCTCCCACGATGCGCTTCCGCAGTGCATCGGCCGCCAGAATGAGAACGGAGAACTCCCTGCCCTTTGCGCCTAGAAGGGCTTCGATGAGTCCAGGGGGCAGGCGCTCCCCCGCCAGCGCCTTGTCCACCGCTTCACGGAACAGGGGATCAAGCTCGGGGAGCTCCCTCGTCAGCATGGCGAGTCCTCCCACGGCATGTTTCTCATCCTATCAATCCAAAGCTTCGTTCTGGAAAGGAGGCGGGGGGAGAGATACCTGGAGGTGGCATACCTGGGGTAAACCGGCGGCCTAAGGCGTGCTCGCAGGCCGATCGACGAAATCCTCTTAAAGATTTCCTTCCTGCTGCTGAAGCCTAGCCGAGGGTTGATGTAGTCCGGGGTGAGGGGTGAGACGGCGCCGAGGTCATCCGCTCCGGCTAGCAGGAAGGCCTCGAAGTTTGGCTCGATGTTGGGGGGGACTTGGAGACTTATCGTTCGCCCCATGACGAGCCTCGCTACGGCGAATGTGTTCAGCATCAGGTCGTCGGGGGGCGGGAGAAAACCTGCCATCCCGGTCCCCTCCCCGGGTACGAACCTCTGGATTATCAGTTCCTGAAGGTGTCCGTACCTTGTCTGGGCCCCCTTTAGTCTTTCTAGCGAATGTGCGATCTCGCCTCTTGATTGGCCTATCCCGATGAGAAGTCCGCTTGTGAACGGTATCCTGAGCCTTCCTGCATCCTCGATCATCCGCAGTCGGGCTTCGGGGTCCTTTCCCGGCGAGCGTTCGTGGGGCATGCCTTGTGCACAGAGCCTGGAGCTGGCATCCTCCAGCATGAGCCCCATGCTGGCATTGACGTCCTTGAGCAGCCGGAGCTCCTCGGGCTCCAGCACACCTATGTTGGTGTGAGGCAGCAGATCGGTCTTGTCCAAGGTGTTTGCGCAAAGCCACCAGACGTACTCGGGCGTGGAGGAGAAGCCCTCCCTTCTAAGGAAGTCCCGCGCCTTCCGGTGTACCAGCTCGGGCTTTTCGCCGGCCATGTAGAGCGCTTCACAGCAACCCAGCTCCTGAGCCTTCAGAAGCACGGGCAGAATCTCCGACCATCTGAGGTATCCGCCCCTGGATTTTCTGAACCCGCAGTAAGCGCACATGTTTCTGCACAATCTGGTTACAGGCACGGAGACGTTCAGCGACATCGTGACGGTCTTCCTCGTCATGAAGCGGGCCATTGACCTGAGTCTTGCGGCGTCGGCTCCCCTCGCGTCGAGAAGCGTCTCGGCCTCCGTCTCCGAAAGGCCTCTCTTCTCGAGGGCTTTCCGGTCAGCGGCTGTCTCTGGCTGGCTCATCCCGGATCCCATCGACTATCTCCGCAAGCTTGGAGATGACTGACTCAAGGAAGGCGTTTCCCTTCTCGGCAGAAGCCCATCGTCCGCCCCCGAATGATCCGTCTCCGGTGATCTCCTCGGCGCGCCAAGCCCTCTGACAGGTCTTGTCTCCCTCGATGGAGATGCTTTCCGGCGGGCCTCTGTCCGCCTCATGGTCGACTAGTTCGGGGAAGGCCGCGAGCATGATCGATGTCTCGAACTCTCCTGCGTGCTCCATACCCAGATCCTTTTGATCGGTCATGCGTAGCATCTGGTCCTTGGCCACCCTCCAGAAATGAATCAGGCGAACCTTGGGACTGGACATGTCCTTTGTCACGGTCTCCAAGGCAGATGAGTTCCCCCCGTGGAAGTTCACGACATAGACGCGTTCATACGTCCTTTCAAGGGATGTCACGATCCCGCGAACCACCGCCATGAAGGCCTCAGCTCCGAGATCGATGGTTCCGGGGAATCCTGCGTGTTCCTTTGAGAAGCCGAAGGGGAGGACGGGGCAGAGGGCGGTACCCTTCCTCCGGGCCAGTTCCCGGCAGACACGGTCGGCTATGATGGAGTCGGTCCCCAGGGGGAGATGGCGTCCATGCTGTTCAGTGCTCCCAACGGGGAGGATGATCTCCCTAAAGGAGCGGGCCCGATCGTAGGTCATCTCATCGAGGCGAATCCTCATGGCGATCGCTTCCTCGTCCTGTAACTCACAACGATGTCCCTTCCATGCCGGGATGCATCGATGAGTTCCAGCTGAATTGCCTCTTCCATTGACGATGCTCCTTCGCCCTCGACCAGCGTTATGGTATCCCCGCCGCCTATGATGAAGGGCGCGATGGCGATCCTCAGCTCATCCACGAGCCCGGCCCGCAGCATGCTCCAGTTCAGGGTGCCTCCGCCCTCCAGCAACACCCGCCTGAAGCCCCGTTTCGCCAACTCTTGAAGGAGGGTGTTCAGATCGACCCTCTCCTTTCCGGCTGTGATCAACTCCGCTCTGCACTTGATTTCGGCTGCCCTTCTCGGATCGGCCCTCTCCGTCGTCGCGATTATTATCGGCCCGGGAAAGGAGAATATCCGGGCAGAGGCGGGGGTTCTGAGACGGCTGTCCACGATGATTCGTGTCGGTGGCGTATCGGCAGGGATCTTCAAGCGCAGGGATGGGTCGTCCACGATCACCGTGTTCACCCCTATCATTATGCCATCAACGGAGGCCCTCAGGGCCTGCATCCTCTCAAGGTCCTCTGGACAGGATATCCTCGCCCTGCCGGTACGGGTGGCGATCTTGCCATCCAGGCTCATAGCGGCGTTGAGGATCACATACGGCCTAGTGGCGGTCGTCCGCTCGCCTCCGGTCCATGATGGGTCTTCCCTTCCTCAGCACGAGGAGGATGTTCTCGGGCCCCGCCCTCTTGACGATTGCCGCGTGAATGTCTGCAGCGTTGCTGAGGTTCTCCCCCTCTTCGATCACCAGGATATCCGCAGCCTTGCCTTTCTCCAGCGATCCCGTGGCCTGAGAGATCCCACATGCCTCGGCTCCACCGATCGTGGCCATGCGCAGAACGCTGAGAGGCCTCTTTCTCCTCATCGCGGATAGTGCGAACTCCATTTCCCTGAACAGGTTCGGAGAGCATATCATGCAGTTGTCGGTGCCAAGGCCCACCACGACTCCCTCCTCCAACAACATGTCGGTGGGCGGGGTTCCGATACCCATGAATGCGTTCGACCGAGGGCAGATCACCGCTGCCCTGCACTCGTCGCCGATTCTCACTATCTCGTCCCTCCTTGCATGGGTGATGTGAACAAGCATGTTCGCTGAGAGAATGTCAAGCGCCCTGTCGATCTCGCCAGGCTTCCAGGACGCCTCAAGCGCATGGACTGCCACGGGCTTCCCGCCTGCGCCCTTCTTGATCGCCTCGAGCTCCAGGTCGGAATAGGTCCCCACCGTGTCCAGGCCGATGCCGTCTGCCCTCTTGGCTATCTCGGAGGTTTCCTCCACCAGCAGATCCCGCGGCCCGACGGGTCTGCCGTAGGCCAGCCCTCCGATCGTCGTCACCGCCTGCCTAAAGGCCTTGATCCCGTCCACCCCTTGCTCCCTGAAGTCGAGGAAGGAGGTGATTCCGCATCTCATCATCTCCTTCTCGGCCATGGCCATGCCCTTGACCAGCTCGGCCCTGTTGGCCCGGCCGAGCAGGATGTGTTTGAGCCCGTCGGGGCTCCTCACGAGGTCGCCCAAGCTGAGCCCGATGCCCTGGTCCTTGAAGATCCAGTCGGCTATGTGCGTGTGGCAGTTGATCAGACCTGGCAATATGATGTTGTGGGGCTGCCCCGACCTTCGGGTCTCGGCCACTTCCTCTATTAAGCCGGACTCCACAGCGACGTATCCCGGAAACGGTTCTAGGTCCGGCCCGGCTAGGATGGTGCCCTCCAGCATCAAGGAATGACCCATCCCGCCTACTCGATGATCTGGGGTTCCACCCCGGAGGCCGGTTGCGCGGCCTGCCTCATTCTCCTAACCAGTTTGACGGCCGATTCCACCGATCTCTTGGCGTATTCGTCGATCCTTGCTGTCGCCTGCGAGCGGGTCATTCGAGGACCGGCAACGCCCAGGGAAACCGGCTTGCCGAACTCCAGCGAGAGGTCGGCGATCTTTCGGCTGACCTGGGATGCGACGACCTTGTCATGTTCGGTTTCGCCCTCGATCACCATCCCCAGGGTGGCCACAGCGTCCACGTCCTTTCGCTCAAGCAGGGATCTGATCGCCAAGGGCATATCGAACGCCCCCGGGACCTTGAAGACGCAGCTGATCTTCGCTCCCAGGAATCTGGCATGCTCCAAGGCCCTCTGGAGCATCAAGGCCGTCAAATCGTAGTTGAACTCCGACACAACTATGCCGAGATTGATGTTCTCCAAGATTCTCACCTCCTAGGGCTTTATGGGACCCGGGCTGGGACCGCCCTGACGTTGACCTGTCCCAGCCATCCTGGTCAGGGACTCCGGGTCAGATAGAAGCTTAAGGGCGTTTCTTGCATGTTTGCGTGCCCTGTCTTCGGCTATCTCGTGGAGCCGTTTTTCGTCATCCGCCTCATCCTCATGGACGAACACCTCCACGATGTGCTTGCCGGTCATGATCTGAACCATGATGATCCCAAGCGATGCCTGGTTGGCACAGTCCTTGTCGATGTCGGCTGCGCCCGGCATGCCCAGCGCGATGACCAGTTCGCACCCCCGGTCAAGTAGCCTCTTCGCCGCGACCGGTATGTCCTTTATTCCCGGCACGGTGTACCGCGACACCTTCACGGAACGATCGGAGCCTCGCAACTCCTCCAGCACAAACCTCGCCATGTCGATCCTGGCAAACGTCGTGTCGACCAGGCCCACATCGGTCATCGCACGACCTCCGGGTCGAGCAGGTCCCTGGCTTCCACCATGGCCAGCCCGTGAGACTCCGCATAGCGGGCGGCTTGGGTCTTTGACAGGGCTCTGTGTGTCGTGGCGTCGAGCATCTCGCACACAACCATCACGGGCGTCAGGCCGGCCAGCTCGGCGAGCTTCAGGGACAGTTCGGTATGGCCCTTTCTCCCGTTGAGATCCGCGCCTATGAGTATGTGTACGTGACCCGGCGATCGGAAGTTCGCTGCCACCGCGTCCGACCAATCACGGGACGGTTCCCGCTCCACCTTCTCCACAAGATCGGCAAGTTGCCGTATCGTCTGTGATCTCTCGTAATCGGTGATTCCGGTGTAGCTATCCAGATGATTGATCGTGATCGAGAAGGCAGGCAGGCCCCCGTAGGGCATCTCCTGGAAGGACAGCTGTCTGAGCGTTCCGAAGCCGGACGATCTGTATACATCTCGAAGGTAGGGCAGGCCGAGTCTCTCGGCAATCCTTCGAGGAATGGCTGCGCAGACAAGCCCGCCGGCCTCGGTCCGGAGGCGGGCGATGTGCGCAGGAGTGATGAACTGGCCCGCCACGATCATGTCGGTTTCATTCTCCCGCCCGTCCAAATCATATAAGAGGATCGGGCGTCCGGCAGCCAGTTCACTTAGTGCAGCTGCCAACATCGGTTCATCCCGGAAAAGAGTAAATAAAAATATCTTCTCCGATAGATCGGCGGGACGCAAACAGACATCAACCCGTAAGTGAGTAGATGGTCGGATGGAACTCATTCAGCCACTGAAGCGATGCGAGGGATTCATAATGGATCTTGACGGGGTGATCTACCTCAGGAGCACCCTGATCCCGGGGGCTCTGGAGTTCATAGACCATCTGCGCTCGCTCGGAAGGAGCTACCTCTTCCTGACAAACAACTCCAGCAGATCCAGGGATCAGTACGCCGAGACCCTGCAGGGTCTCGGCATTCCAGTCACTCGGGACCAGATCGTAACCTCTGCGTATGCCACATGCCGTCATCTAATGGCGAAAGCCAGCGGGGCGGATCTCCTGGTGGTCGGAGAGGACGGGCTTAGAAGCGAGTTGAGCGAGGGGGTTTTCTGCCTGGTCAAGGAGCCTCCAGCCGACTTCGTGGTCGTCGGCATGGACCGGCATTTCACCTACGCCAAGCTCAGCCTGGCGAGCCAGGCCATCCGTTCGGGGGCCCGATTCATATCCACGAACCAGGATGCAACCTACCCGACCGAGGAAGGGCTGCTACCGGGCGCAGGCAGCATCGTGGCCGCCGTCCGCACGGCATCCGGCAGGGCCCCTATCAACATGGGTAAGCCGAGCAGGCGGATCTTCAGCATGTGCTCCGAGATCCTGGGCATTCCCGCCCACAGGACGGCTGTGATAGGGGACCGCGTTGAGACTGACATCATCGGGGGCAGGAAGGTGGGCATGGTAACCGTGCTTGTGCTCTCGGGCGTCACCGCGGAGGAGAAGGTGATCCCAAGAGGGATCAGACCAGATGTGGTCGCTCCGTCGATTGGCCATCTACTGGGATGAATGCGGAATCAAATACCCTTTAATATCGGCTCGCCCTACGTGGGCTTGGAAGGTACGCCCGATGACGATCAGACTTGGAGTCGTTGGAGTAGGGTATCTGGCTTCGTGTCTCCTTCACGGATTGTCGCTCAGCAGAAGAGGAAAAGAGGTCTGGACCTGCCTGACCAGTCCCATGAGGGATGAAATCCCCATCCCCCTGTCGGACATCGAGCTCAGGCTCGCGTTCGAGATAGATAGCGCGAAGATCGGCAGGACCGTCTCCGAGGTAGCACGCTCCTACTACCCCGGCATACCCGAGGAGGACTACACCGATGTCGTCATACAGCGCGGCGTCTGTCTCGAGCCCGACCACGTCGTCAGAAACATATCCTCCATCTGGGACGATATGGAGAAGGGCGAGACGGAGGAGTACCTGCGTAGCAGGATGAAGGACATCGATGTGTTGCTGATCTCTTCGACGACCGAGCCCCAGGCTGCCTTGACCAGCAGCAAGGTCTACGCCCTCTATGCCCTGCAAGAGGGCGTCAGCGTCATCAACGGCATCCCCACCAAGATCGCCGGGGACGAGGAATACGACTACCTGGCCAAGGAGAAGAAGGCTGTCCTATTCGGAAACGACTTCGCCAGTGGGGCCACCCCCCTTACCCACGATCTTCTCGCCCATCTGTCCCAGCATGCCAGAGTCCCCCTCAACATCGCTCAATGGCAGTATGCAAGCAACAGCGACTTCAAGTCGCTCTCCGAGTCGCAGTCCAGAGGAATCGCGAAGAAGGAATCCAAATCCAGGATCATAGACGTCGCCTTCCCCGGCATGGACGTGCCCAGCTACATAGGGATCCAATACATCCCCCCCACCATGGGCAGGGACCCGGCGACCAGGGGGACGCCCATCCTAGATCCCGACACCAAGCACCTCTACCTCAACATCATCTACAGGACCTTCGCGGGCACGATCAACAGTCTGACGGTCACGGCCGAGATCAGTGACAGCCCAAGCGCGTCCGTGCTTGCAGCGGATCTGATACGGCTCGTGCCCATTGCCAAAGAGAAGAA
Organism: Hadarchaeota archaeon (SeqCode); assembly: GCA_964452145.1. GTDB lineage: Archaea > CAYQAE01 > CAYQAE01 > CAYVLA01 > CAYVLA01 > CAYVLA01. Next base: position 9,456 of record CAYVLA010000017.1, on the reverse strand, counting down.
GGACTACGTACCCGTCGAGCCCAACGCCTTCTACTTCAAGAGCCCTCCGAAGATATACCCAAGCAGGATCGAGTCCTTCAACCAGCTCTTGAGCTGGCTGAGGAGCTGACCCCCATGGTCGTATTCTGTGAAAGGCTGACGGCCAGAAGCTCGGGTGAGCTGGATTTCATCGACATCACCAAGGAAATCCGCAGGATCGTGAAAGACTCCAAGGTCAAGAACGGGATCGTGACCGTTTTTGTTCCTGGTGCGACGGCGGCCATAGTCGTCAACGAGAACGAGAGAAACATCATACAGGACTTCCGGGATGCCATCGCCCGCATGGCGCCGGATTCGGGGCCCTACAGGCACGGGGACAATGCAAGAAGCCATGTGCGGGCCATGGCGCTGGGCCCCAGCGAGACCATCCCCGTCAGGAACGGCACGCTTGAGATGGGAACCTGGCAATCGGTGTTCTTGGTTGAGCTAGATGTCAGACCCAGGAACAGGGATGTGGTGATCCGGGTCATCGGGACCAGCGCAGTCCACGAGAACTGAGGACTACTTCCGCTTCTGGGGAATCTTGCGCTCGTCGACGATTATGAACTCCTTGACGACCTGGACGGCGTTGTACGGAATGACAACGTTTCCGTCCGAGTCATGGAGCATGTTCGCCATCTTCTCTTCTTTGAAGGGGCGCACTATCAGGGCTATGAGCTCCCCCGTCTTCTCGCTCATGGAGATATCGTAGAGCTCGCCCACCCTGACCCCGCTGTCGGTCACGACTTCCTTGTCACGGAGCTTGCTTGCCATTATGTTAGCCATCGTGGGATTCCCCCGGGCTCGGCCTCTTTTCAGAGAAGCTCCCTCTCTCCTTATATCTATTTCGTGGTTCGCGCCGCGGCGGTTCGCTGTTCGCTGCTTGGCGGCTCTGTGTCAATGCGTCTGTGGCTCTGACGCTGCATTGGCTTGAGTAACCGCAGAGAGGCGGTCATGCGAGCTATCTTGTGTACTCCAGAATCTCCCTGGAGTACTGCCTCGCGAAGTTGCCGCCAATCCTTCGGTACATGTTCATGATCTCCGGGGTCACGCTGGGGCCCACCTTTGCCAGGGCAGCCTCGAAATGCCTGGCCCTGACCTTCTGGGCACCCCGATCCTCCCGTAAGGCCAGCATCGCCGATTCCCTGCAGACGCTTTCCAGATCCGAGCCCACGTATCCCTCGGTCCTCCTGCTCAACTCCTCGATGCCGACATCGTGATCCAAAGGCATGCCCCTGGTGTGAATCCTCAGGATCTCCTCCCTCTCCTCCTTGGTTGGCACCCCTATCAACAGCTGTCTATCGATCCTGCCTGGCCGCAAGAGGGCGGTGTCGATTATGTCGGGCCTGTTTGTCGCAACTATGACTACGACGTCCTTCAGCTCCTCTAGGCCATCCAGTTCGCTGAGAAGCTGGGTGACCATCCTCTCGCTAACATGGGAGTCGGCCGAGATGCCCCTTCGGGGACATATGGCGTCAAGCTCGTCCAGGAACACTATCGATGGAGCCGCCTGTCTGGCCTTCCTGAAGGTCTCCCTTATTGCCTTCTCAGACTCACCAACCCACTTAGACAGAACGGAGGGCCCCTTGATGCAGATGAAGTTCGCATTGCTCTCGCTAGCCACGGCCTTTGCCACGAGCGTCTTCCCGGTTCCGGGCGGGCCAAACAGCATGATGCCTTTGGGCGGGGTTATGCCCATCCTCTTGAACGTCTCAGGGTACTTCAGAGGCCACTCTATTGCTTCCTTCAACTCCTGCTTGATCTCCTTCATGCCCCCTATGTCGTCCCAGGTCACCCGCGGAATCTCGATCAGAACCTCTCTCAACGCCGAGGGCTCAACGGACTTCAAAGACGATTCGAAATCCTCCCTGATGACTATGAGTTTCTCCAGGACGTGCGGAGGTATGATCTGCTCCTCCAGGTTTATCTGCGGGAGTACGCGTCGCAGAGCGCACATGGCCGCCTCCTTGCACACCGCCTCCAGATCGGCCCCGACGAATCCATGCGTCCTATCAGCCAGATCGTCCAGGTTCACGTCCTCGGTTAGGGGCATGCCGCGTGTATGTATTTGGAGGATCTCCTTTCGTCCCTGCCTATCGGGCACGCCGATCTCAATCTCCCTGTCGAACCTGCCCGGACGCCTTATGGCCGGGTCGAGAGCATTCTCGCGATTGGTGGCACCTATCACGACGATCTTCCCTCGGCTCTTCAGCCCGTCCATCAGGGAGAGTATCTGGGCCACGACCCTTCTCTCGACCTCGCCGGTGACCTCCTCCCGTTTGGGTGCGATTGCGTCCAACTCATCGATGAATACTATGCTGGGGGCATTCTGTTCGGCTTCCTTGAAGAGATCCCTTATCCTCTTCTCCGACTCCCCGTAAAACTTGCTCATTATCTCGGGACCGGTGATGGAGATGAAGTACGCATCCGCTTCGCTCGCGACCGCTCTAGCGATCAGGGTCTTCCCGGTTCCGGGCGGGCCGAAGAGCAGGACTCCCTTGGGCGGCTCGATCCCAAGCCTGTCGAAGACCTCCGGGTGTCTCAGCGGAAGCTCTATCATCTCCCTGACCCGGTTGATTTCCTCTTTGAGTCCGCCGATGTCGTCGTAGGTGACCACCAGCATGGTCCCTTCGCCGGTTTCCGTGGGCTCAGCCCTGATATCCACGAGGGTGCTGTTCGTGACCCTGACGGAGCCTCTGGGAAGGGTGCTTATGACCCTGAACTGCAGCTCGGCCAAACCATACTGGGCCGGACCCCCCGTCTGCAGGTCCCCGAAGAACCAGTCGAAAAGGTTCGGCATCTCCCGTACGGTTTCTTGCTTCCTCCTCAGGCTGATCGGAGTCAGCACGTCGCCTTGAACAAGGGCTCGGCCAAGCAGCGAATTCCTCAGGCTCTGCGCTGAGCCGGGCTTGATGGTTCGATCGACGGGAGCAAGGATGATCTTCCTTGCCTCCTTTGGGATGACCTTCTCGACCTTGACGCTCTCACCCAGGCCGACGCCGGCATTGACCCGCGTCAGGCCATCCATCCTTATGGTTCGGAGCTTTCGATCCGATGGCAGAGGCTCTCCCACGATGGCGACGGTGGATTTCTTCCCCGATATCTGGACGACGTCCCCTGTGGAGAGCGACAGGCGCTTCGTTGCCTCCGGGTCCAGCCAGACGATGCCCTTTCCGGCATCTCCTGTCTTGACCTCCGCTACTCTGAGGCTCACCTCGGTGGCATTCAGCAAGGCTGGTCCTCCGTGACCATTCACTCTCGATATGCCGGAAAAGCTATTTATCGGTATTCCTGATATTCCGAGCATGCCGTACCGGGGTCGCCGCAACGCGGACGCCGTCCTCATCGACTGTCATCATGCGGGCGTTTCGGGGGATATGTTGCTCGCAGCACTCATCGACCTGGGAGCCGACCAGGGAAAGGTACGGACGGAGATAAAGCGTTGCACCCAGGCAGCGGCCGATGTGAGCATGGAGCTTGCCAAGGTCAAGCGCGCGTCAATAGTGTGCACCAAGGTGGACTTCAGGATAACCGACCCCTCGACGGAGATCGATATGGCCGATTGCTTCGGTCGATCCTCCGATCCATGGATAAGGAGAACATCCGCCAAGGTGCTGGAAACGCTGGTCTCGGCCGAGTCCAAAGTCCACGGTAGGAGAGGGATGGACCATCCCCACCTTCATGAGGTCGGGCGGGTGGATGCGGTGGCCGATATAGTTGGTTGCCTGGCTGCTTGGAGGGCCTTGGGGCTGGATAAGGCCGAGTCGTATTCCACGCGGGTTGCACTGGGGGGAGGGCACGTCGTTTTCTCGCATGGCACCTACCCGGTCCCGGCTCCGGCGACCCTGGAGATCCTGAAGGACGTCCCGGTCGTGCTGGGCGGCGATCGGGAGCTGACGACCCCGACGGGGGCGGCCCTGCTTGTTAATCTGGTCGAACACTTCCTGGATCGCATGGACCTTGTGCCGATCGATGTCGGCTGGGGCGCCGGCTCGGATCAGGGCGGCTTCCTGAATGCCACGAGGGTTGTCCGAGGCCTGACACCAGCACCGGTTGGAGATCTGGTGGACGTCTTAGAGACCAGCGTTGACGATGTCACGCCCGAGGCCCTCGGCTTCGTCACGGAGCGATTGCTCAAAGCGGGTGCACTTGACGTTGGGATTCTCCCCTGTGTGATGAAGAAGGGTCGTCCCGGCCATCTCATCCGGGTCATTGCGACTCGGAATGAGAGCGACGGCCTGTGCGACATGCTGTTGGCCCAGACCGGGTCTTTGGGCGCCCGGATCAACAGGGACGTCGAGCGGAGGAAGCTTCGGCGCGCGGTCAGGTCGGTCACGGTCGATCTGGAGGGAGCGTCGTTCGAAGCGAAGCTCAAGGTGGGAATGGGCCGGGATGGCCGGGTGCTCTCACTCAAGCCGGAGTACTCATCGGTTGTTGAGATCTGCAGAAGGACCGGCCTGGAGTTCCCGAAGGTCCATCGTGCGATCATGGAGGCTGCGACGAAGTCGAACAGCCTTTGACAAAGAGGACCAAGGAAGCTCGTTGGGAAGGGAACCTATCCCGGCCTGACAGGAACGAAAGTGAAAAGGAAAAGGCATTCATTTTTATATGCCAAGTAAGCCGCGACACTTTAACGCGGATATAAGGCTCTGCCGGCTTCTGCAGGAGAGGTCCTAGCATGGGAGATTTCAAGATCGCATATAGGAATATCAAGCGGAGGGCCTTCTCGGCCAGCCTCACGATCATTGGGATAATGGTCGGGGTAGCCTTCTTCCTCTACGTTATGTACATAATAATGGGGTTCGGGGGCACATATAGCGGCAATGCAACGGCTAACTTGACCGACTTGGCGGAGGAGGCGGGGCTGGAACCGTATCACATAGTCCAGATGGTGGTCATCCTAAGCGTGGCAACCGTTGGCGTCACAAGCACGATGTTCATGTCGGTTACGCAGAGAACCAGGGAGATAGGCATCATGAAGGCTCTGGGTTTCTCGGGATCGTCGGTCATGAAGATCTTCTTGACGGAGTCGCTTCTGTTAGGGACCCTGGGAGGCATTGTGGGCTCCTTCGTGGGCCTTCTGCTGATATGGTTCAGGAACGTCTTCCTTCTGCCCGAGAACCTGCGCGCTGCAACGTCGTCCATCGTCGCCTCCTTTGCGTGGCCTCTCATACCTTTGGGGATAGTCCTCGCCGTCCTACTGGCGGGGCTAGCTGGTTTCGTGCCGTCCAGGCGGGCGGCCGGGATGGACCCAGAGGAGGCGCTGTACTATGAGTGGTGAGGTAGTCCGAAGGCACAGGGTAGCCACGACCACGACGGGCGCCGAGGAACGGTCCAAGCCGGAGGTGGCCGCCGAGAGACGTGCAAGAATCGAGGCCGGAAGGGAGCGGAGGTTCAGGTGGGTCATCGAAGGCTATGATCTGGAGAAGGTCTATCAGATCGGGGCCAGCACTGTTCGGGCCGTGGATGGCATAAGCATCCAGGTCCGACGCGGGGAGTTCATGGCGATACTGGGACCATCGGGTTCGGGGAAATCGACGCTCTTGAGCCTGTTGGGCGGGCTGTCAAGGCCCACCCGTGGCCGGGTCTTCATCGACGGGATAGACATAACCAGAGGCTTTCTCGGGAGCGAGTTCTCAATCCTCCCCACCGTCAGACGAAAGAAGATCGGGTTCGTCTTCCAGTTCTTCAACCTCGTCCCCGTCCTGTCGGCTCTGGAGAACGTCGAGCTTCCCATGATGTTCGAAACCGTCGAGAAGCTTGGTGAGGATGAGAGGCGGGCGAGGGCTATGAGGCTTCTTGAAACGGTGGGCCTTGCGGATAGGCTTCACCACAAGCCCTCCCAGCTCAGTGGCGGACAGCGGCAGCGGGTGGCGATCGCAAGGGCTCTAGCCAACGATCCCTCCATAGTACTCGCTGATGAGCCCACGGGGAACCTGGATTCAGGAACGGGCAGGATGATCGTCCAGCTGATGAAGAGGCTGAATGAGGAGAAGAGGGTCACGTTCCTTATCACCACCCACGACATCAAGATTGCCGAGTGGGCCGACAGGGTCCTCTACCTAACTGATGGCAAGGTTACCGAGGAGAGGATCAGCGCTGAGGAAGTCGTTGGCAAAGCCGGCGACAGGGAGCTTCACTGAGGGGATACCGGGACTGTCCGTGTCATCCCTTTCAGGTGCCCTGAGAATCCGTGTTAGGAAGGTCGAATCGGGGGACCTTCAAGAAGTCGTCGGCATCAATCGGAGGTCCTTCGTGCTTCCTTACACGGTCTCGGTGTTCAGGGAGTTCTACAACGAACACCGTTATGCCTTCCTCGTCGCCGATCACGGGGGCCGCGTTGTGGGGTATGCCATGTCCAGGATTCTCAGGAAGCTTGACCTCCGCGGCTTTGCGGTGAAGAAGATCGGCCATATAATGTCTGTCGCTGTGGAGCCTGAATTCCGCAGAAGGGGGATAGGAAAGCAGCTGCTGGCACGAACGATGGAGGTTCTTTGGGAGAATGGCGCCAGCGAATTGCGCTTAGAGGTGCGGGTCAGCAACCGGCTCGCCATCGAGATGTACCGCGGTGCCGGTTTCAGCGAAGGTGGCATACTCCACGGCTACTACAGCGATGGAGAGGACGCCGTCTTGATGACGAGGCCCAAGGAGTGACGACGCATCCGCCGTACGTTCCTTCTTAGAGATCTGAGAGGCGCCACGGCCATGATCTGCCGGTCAGCTGTTGCCGGTTGCCTGTTGCGAAACCATTATCTTCTTCGGCCGCTGACATATCAATGGAGGTTGCCACCGTGATCGCGATACCCTACTGCTTCAAATGCAATCTCAGAATGGATCCGGGCGATGCGCGATGCCCGAAGTGCGGGTCTGCAGTTCGATTCAAGTTCGCAAGCCCCGAGGAGGCCAAGAAGCTCCCGGGCATGTACCAGAAGGAGAAGGGGGAGAAGAGGAAGAAGGGCGAGTATATCCAGCCGCGATCCACGAAGTAGGCCCTGGGGCCTTCGCTTGGTTGGTAAACCGATGTCTCGGGAAGGGCCCCGACTTGTGCGTTCCCTCCCCGTGCCCCGTCGGACGGTGGCAATGGACTGCTTTTCCGCAGCAGGGCCAGGGACCATAGGAACGGTCGAAGGTTGAGGTCTTGAGATAGGCAGGACTTGTCGTGATCGGGATAGAGTCATTGCTCTTGGTTGCCTCCATTCTCTTGCTCCTGAGCGTCATGGCCAGCAAGGCTTTCGGCAGCCTGAGCGTTCCAGCCCTCCTCGTATTCCTTCTCGTTGGGATGCTCGCGGGATCGGAAGGTCTAGGCGGCATCGACTTTGACGATCCATGGCTGGCTCAGTCTCTTGGCGTAGTGGCCCTGACGTTCATTCTCTTCTCCGGTGGCCTCGACACCCATTGGGCGGATGTTCGCTCAGTTCTTTGGAGAGGACTTGCGCTCTCAACTCTGGGAGTGTTGATTGCCGCATTGCTGGTCGGGTTATTTGCAACGGCTGTTCTCGGCTTTCCTTTGCTTGAGGGTTTGCTGCTGGGCGCGGTTGTGTCGTCAACCGATGCCGTGGCCGTCTTCTCCTTGTTGAGATCCAGGAAGGTGAGGCTGAAAGGAGAGTTGAAGCCGCTGCTGGAGTTGGAATCCGGCAGCAATGATCCCATGGCCATCTTTCTCACCGCGGGGCTCATCCGTCTCTACGCCGATCCGGCGGTTTCTGTGGTCAGCCTGATTCCGATGTTCGTCTGGCAGATGGTTCTTGGTGTTGTACTGGGCTATGGAATGGCGAAGGGGATGGTTCATCTCATCAACCACGTGAAACTTGAGTACGAGGGCCTCTACCCCGTGTTGACCATTTCGCTTGTTCTTCTGGCCTACGGGGCAACCGCATCACTCGGTGGGAACGGGTTCCTGGCCGTGTACGTCGTCGGCTTGGTCATGGGCAACGCCAGCTTCATCCACAGAAGAAGTCTGGCACGTTTTCATGACGGTTTGGCTTGGCTCATGCAGGTTACGATGTTCCTCGCACTGGGGCTGTTGGTCTTCCCGTCGCGCCTCGTTCCCATAGCATGGATGGGCCTGCTCGCTTCCGTGTTCTTGATGGTTGTCGTCCGTCCCATCAGCGTATTCGTCACCCTAGCCCTGGCCAAGATGAGCATCAGGGAGAAGGCCATGGTTTCGTGGGTTGGACTGCGTGGGGCAGTCCCAATCGTTCTGGCAACGTTTCCGCTTCTCGCCGGCATCCGCGGGGCCGAGACGATCTTCAACATGGTGTTCTTCATCGTGCTGAGCTCTGCCCTGCTGCAAGGGGCCTCGATTCCGCTGGTTGCTAGACGGCTTGGGGTGGATGCACCCATTCCTGTCGAGCCCAGATACCCATTGGAGTTTGAGCCCACGGGCGGGATCCAGAGCGAAATGGTTGAGCTGGAGGTCCCGAAGGATTCGGCCATAGTCGGCAAGCAGATCGTGGAGATCGGCATTCCCAAAGGGGCTCTGATCCTTCTTATCCGCAGAAACCAGGAATTCATTGTTCCGAGTGGTGGAACGCTTGTCGGAGCAGGTGACACCATGCTTGTCCTCGCCCACAAGGAAGCACTTGCCGAAGTGCGCTCGATGGTCAAATCGACCCGGCCATATCCGAGCAAGGAAGAGAAGAAGGCGGATGAAGAAGAGAGCAAGTCTGCGGGAGAAGGGTAGAGAAGTCCCTCTCTTCCATTCACCGCATGGGGCAGACAATCAGGCGCAAAGAACACAGGGAGCATCCCGGGCTCCCCCGATGCCAACCCACCTATCTGATCCTCTGCCCACTCTAGGCCGCGTCCGGAGCTGTTGAGCTTGGCCACGAAGGCATCCGTCCCGCCCCCTTGGTAGGCACTGCAAGCACCCCCTTCTGCCGGGAAGCTCTCCGAGCTTGTGCTGCAGACGACGCATGCATTTCCCTTGGAGTCCACGGCGGTGTCGTAGGCCATATCCCAGTTCCCAAGGTCTCACTGCCTCCCAGGTAGTTACCGCACATCATGACGGGACGGCGGGTGTGCTATCCTCGGCTGAGTGGATGGGTTGCGGCACGAGAAGAAGAAGCACCATGAAGAGGGATGTGGAAGGCCTCATTGCCCACCGAGCTCAAAGAGCGTTTTGAATCTCAAACATGTCAACCGCTTTGATCAACACACCACAAATTTCGCACACATCTTCATAGCGAGCCTAAGGTAGGGAATCGTCATCGTCCTCATCGTGGGGAGAGGCAGAGGTCTCCGACCCGAAAGACCTACCACTCCAGAGACCTGCCGCCGTAGGCCGGCCAAGACCATGAAGATCCGATCCAGATGCTGCCAGTGGACCAAGGATAACAGCGTCACACAGAGCACATAGATGACACACCACAAAGCCGCCCATCCAGCGCATAGGGAAACCATCACACTCCGCAGAAGAAGCCCAGAGTGACAGCCCCA
>CAYVLA010000016.1:0-41600 GCA_964452145.1 Hadarchaeota archaeon (SeqCode) | reverse complement strand
AAATATCTTTCGGTCACCACCCTTCAAGAACACCCACCCAATCTGCACCGCCCTCGCCGAGTCGGCTCATCTTTTTCAGCGGGGGGTGGAACTGCTACAGGAAGGAGACCCGTGGCCGGCCGCCGTCCACACGACAGACGGAATGAAGGGAACGGGAAGGAGGCAGGCGTTTGACCAATGATGAGAGGAAGCGGGTGCTTAAGGAGATCATTCGAGATCTGCACCGAGGCGCGAGCCCGGAGAGCGTGAGATCCAGGTTCAAGGAGATACTGAGTTCGGCCTCCCCAACGGAGATAGCCCAACTTGAGGAAGAACTGATACGAGAGGGGCTTCCCAGGGAGCAGATCCAGAGTCTTTGCGACATCCATCTGGCAGTGTTCAAAGAGTCGCTCGACAAGCAAAGAGTTGAGGCGCCACCAGGACATCCCATCCGAATCCTCATGGAAGAGCATTCCATGGTACTGGGTTTCGCTGACATGCTGAGGGAACTTGCGAAACGATTTGTCTCCGGGGCCCCCCCGAACGAGACCGATCTGGACGACCTGGATGATGTGCTGCATCATCTCAAGGAATCCGAGAGCCACTATGTTAGAGAGGAGAACGTGCTGTTCCCCTACCTGGAGAAGCACGGCATCACTCAGCCACCGGCCGTGATGTGGACCGAACATGACAAGATCAGGGAGATGAAGAAGAGCCTCTATGCCTTGGTCGATGCCTGGAAATCGGAGCCCTCCAAGCGATCAGCTGCAGACCTTCGTTCATCAAGTACAAGTCTGGGGGAAATGCTCTCAAGCCACTTCTACAAGGAGAACAACATCCTTTTCCCGACGGCGATGAAGGTGATCGGTGACGCAGAGTGGCGCGATGTCAGAGCTCAGTTCGACGAGATCGGTTACTGCTGTTTCACTCCGGAGCAGCCAAAGCCTCCCGCGGAGGCAGCCGAGGCGCACGCACCCCCCGCGCAGGGCATTTCCCTGGGCCCTGGAGTACTTTTGAGGGAGGAACTGGAGGCGATCCTCAACACCTTGCCCGTCGACGTTACCTTCGTAGACAAGGATGACACGGTCCGCTACTTCACTCAGGGCAAGGACCGCATATTCGTCAGAACGGCGGCGGTCATCGGACGAAAGGTTCAACAGTGTCATCCTCAGAAGAGCCTTCACGTTGTGAATCAGATCCTTGACGACTTCAGGAACGGCAGGAGGGAGGTTGCCGAGTTCTGGATAGATCTGAAGGGTCGTCTTGTGCATATCCGGTATTTCCCGGTTCGCAACCAAGCGGGCGCCTATCTGGGCTGCATCGAGGTCAGCCAGGACGTGACCCAGATCCGGAAACTTGAGGGTGAGAAACGGCTCCTGTCCTAGGGTCATCATGCCCGTGCAGTGATCTTAGAGCCTAACCGGCGAACGAAGGGCGGATTCCCCTTTCCCTCAGCAGTCTGTCAAGCGTCAGGTCTAGATGCAGGTCATCCAGCGTGGTCCTGAAGAGCTCCCAGGATTCCCGTCGGATCCTTGTCCCCCTGACGGCCCTCATCATGATGTTCTTCTCGGTCCTCCTCACCGACACGTACTCGAAGACATCCGTTTCATACCCGAAGCTCTCCAGAGCGAGTCTTCTGAGCGAGTCCGTAAGTAAGGTACCGAGGATCTTCCTGTGGGTGTAGTTCCCGATCATTGGCAGATACCTCGGATCCCGGATGGCCCGCAACTGGTTGGATACCTCCCTCTGACAGCAGGGCACCAAGAAGACGAACCTGCAGCCCAGTTGCAGGGCCTTTACGATCGCCTCGTCGGTGGCCGTGTCGCAGGCGTGGAGGGCGATGAGGACCGGGATCGGTCGGTCATCCTCGTAGTCGAGGATGCTCGATCGATGGTACTCGACATTGGTGAAGCCCATGCTCTCGGCAATGGCCCTGCACTTGCCTATCAGCACCGATGACGAATCGATCCCAATCCAGTGGACGTCGCGCCCGACGGCCTCCGAGAGCATCTGGTTCAGCAAGAGGCTGAGATGCCCTTTGCCACAGGCGCATTCGAGAACGTTCAGCCTCGTCCTTCTCCCAGTCCTTGCCAGCACGTCCTTTAGGAGAGGGAGAAAAGCTACGACCTGGGCGAGTTTGTCTCGCCCGACCTCCCTAAGCGATCCCTGGGACCCGGTGTGGCCGAGTAGTCGCATCAGTAGATGGGTCCTATCCGAAGGATTTGCCGGCTGGGGGTTTGCCTCTCCTGGGTTCATGCCAGATATGAAGCGACCTTGACCAAAGCTCTTATATGGTTAGTTCGGAATTCGGACCCGAAGCCGAGCGGCAGGCCTGGTCTTGAAACGTGAGGCTGGGTGGCAAATGAGCCTCCTTGGAATCGATGTCGGAACAACCGCCGTGAAGGTCTTGCTCTCCGATTCTTCGGGCGGCACGCTGATGGCCCGGAGAGGTTATCCTCTGGATCTCCCAGGTCCTGATCAAGTGGAACAGGACCCCGAGCAGGTCTGGGCTGAGACAAAGGGAGCCGTACGGGAGATCGTGAAGACGGCGGGGCTCAAAGCCGGCTCACTGGCGACGAGCATCTCGAGCCAGGGAGCCACCCTGATACCCCTCGACGGCAAATGGAGCCCGCTTGGCAAGGCCATCGTCTGGATGGACCACCGAGCCAAGGCACAGGCCAGACGGCTTGTTGAGAGGTTCGGTAGGGATTTCTTCTACCTCAAGACGGGATGGCAGCTGAGCAACTGCCTCCCCTTCCTCCAGATATGCTGGCTCCGGGACGAATCGCCCAGATACTTCCAGCAGATCGAAAAATTCGCGTTCGTGGGCGACTACGTGACGTACAAGCTCTGCGGCGAATGGGCAACCGACCCGTCAAGTGCCAGCATCACTCAGCTCTACAATCTCCAGAAGGGTGAATGGGACGAGGAACTCCTTGAACTCGCCGGTGTGTCCGAATCCCAGCTTCCACCCGTCCGGGATTCTGGCTGCCTTCTAGGCGAGGTGTCGAGCCAACTGAGAGAGGAACTGGGACTTCCCGGTGGAACCGTGGTGGTTAACGGGGCTCACGACCAGTACTGTGCATCGCTTGGCTCGGGTTCCCTGCTGGAGGGGGACCTCACGCTGTCGGGAGGTACGGCATGGGTTCTCCTCCTGAATTCTGATAAGCCGGTGTTCGACGTCCGCAGCTACCTTGCGCCGGGAAGGCACGTCATCCCGGGCAAATGGGGTCTGATGAGTTCTCTGCCCGCCGCAGGGGCAGGGGTGAGATGGCTCGGAGAGGCCTTCGGCAAGCATGTGTACAGGGGCTTCGACGAGGGATCATTCTATGAATCCATAGAGAGGGAGGCAGGCAGCATATCTCCGGGCTCGGAGGGGCTCTTCTTCGTCCCGCACTTCCTGGGTTCCACGGCGCCGACCTGGCAATCATCCTCGAAAGCGGCCATACTGGGACTTAGCCTTCACCACCAACCGGCCCACCTGTTCAGGGCCCTTCTGGAGGGCATTGGATACGAAGTGGCCTGGAACGTTGAGACCTTCAGGGATCTCGGGATAGAGCCGAGATCCGTCTGCATGACAGGCGGCGCATCGAGAAGCGCATTATGGCCTCAGATCATATCGGACATCCTCGGCATGCCCATCAGGATTCCGCGAATACAGGAGGCGGCCTGCATTGGGGCTGCCGCGATAGCGGCGGTGGGCTCGGGGTCCTCTCCTAATTACCGTGAAGCCGTAGATGCGATTGCGCCGGACAGCCTCGCGGTGTATCCGGACGAAGAGAGATCCGAGCGGTACCGCGAAATCCTTCCCTCCTACAAGGACCTCTTCTGGAAGGTCTCAGGCGGGTTCGAGACCCTGTGCTAGACTCGGGAGAACTCCATCCCGGCCAGTTCGGCGATCTTTGCGAGCACCGATGAGTGCCAACCGTAAGCAAGCGCGAAGTGATGGGAACAACCCTCCTTGCTCAGATCGGTCAGGAAATCCGGCAGATACCTTCCTGGCTTGAACTTGAAGTGTGGAGTCATCACGCCCGCTATAGTTGGGAAGTCCTCCACCTCTCCCTCGGCGCAGATGAGCTTCATCTTGGAGCTGGGCGCGGTGGTGATGTTGACAAGTGTCACCGGCCCGGGCCTGAGGGCGAAACGGAGGAGCAAGGGCCTGAGTGAAAGGTCGACTAGGCCAAGCTTGCTGCCGACCATGTCGACGGGCTGGTCGTCCCTTGCCATGGAGGGATTGCCCTCCCCCATGTGGCTCATCAGCACTGCATTTCCTGCGAAGTCCATGGTGAACATCTCCGTAAAATCCGCCCGGCCCGCAAGCCTCTGCATCACGGCAACTGCAACCGACGTGAGGACATCCCCTTCCCCTGCGTAGCCATATCCCTCCTCGAGCATCTTGGAGGAGGCAAGGAAGGGAAGCGTCTGCATCAAGGCCTCCTCCGAGACAGCCATGAAGTTGGCTGTGAACCCGTCCAACTTCTCCCTGCGAACCATCTCCCTCACGGCCCACTCAATTCTGGAGCTGGCTTCGTGCTCTTCCTCCGTGACATCCTGGGCCAACGAGAATCTTGTGCGGTCCTTCGACATCTGGGACTCTATCTCCACTCTGGGCGCCTCACGGGCCAACCGGGCTAGCTCTCTCTGGGAGAGATGCTTGATCTCGGCGCCGAGCTGGGCCATGAGCAGGGTTTCGTCAAGGGCAACATCGCCCATCTGCTCGAGGGGGTGGCCGATCGCCCCAATCCGGCACCGCCTCAGGAACCTCAGAACATGGGCTGCCCGGGTCCATTCCTTGATCTCTGCAAGGGCATTCTCATCCTCGTAGTGACCCGTGACGAGGACGAACTTCTTCCCGGCCCTCCGCAGCACGTTGCAGAGATCTTGGACTCCGTGCATGCCGTGGTTACGGATCAGGTCCTCGGGATCCATATCCGGGGAAACCCCATGAAGCCTCTGGGTGTTGAACACAAGCACCGGCAGCCCGGCTCTTGTGAGGGCCCGGAGGGCTACGTGACTCGGGGCATAGGTCAGAAACACGACCACGATCAGATCCACGTCCCGTTGCTCGAAGATGCCAACGGTCCTGGTCACATCGTCCCGGGTCTTCATCACTCCAGGCCATTCCACGCGCGCCCATTCGCCGATCTGCGCGGAGAGTCTCTCCGCGAACTCGGCCATCTCGGGCTCCAGAGTGGGCAATGCATCATACAGCTTGAACATCAGGGTGAGGAGCCCGATCGCTGGTTCCGTTCGCTCCATGTCTGACTCAGTCCTCCTCTCCTAACCCAAGATTCTGGCCGCGTTCCTGAAGAAGATATCCCTGATCTCGCGCCCTCCCAGCCCACGGGTTTCAGCCGCCTGTTTGAAGGCGGCGATCTCCTCGTAGAGGAAGAACGTGATCCCGTCCTCGGGTCTCCCCATCCTAGTGTGCTCGTCTTCCCAGTCAGCCCCGAGCGTGACGTTGACGTAGTTGTTCCCCTCGCAGATCCTGCGTGCGTGCATCGCGGCGATCGGCATGTCGCTGCCAAAGAGAATCCTTTCGGGCCCCACCGAATCGATCAGATTCTCAAAGACCACCGGGTTTGAGTTAGCCGATATGTCGAAAAGAAGATTCTTGGACTGGCTGAGCACTTCGAAGGCTTCTCCATAGCTGCCGCAGTAGGCACGACCCACATGGGCAACGACGATTCTTGCACCGGGGTAGGCCGAGTCGATCTCCATGAGCTGCTCGAGGTTGAGCCGATCATTCAGCCTGCCCGGCCTTGATATGTGGAGTATGACGAGCCAGCCTTCCTCATCGGCGGCCCTCAGGTGGGCCTTGGGCAGGTAGTCATATATCCGGGCATCATCCGGTCCCATTCCGTGAACTGTTGAGGGATAGGGCTTCAACCCCACGAACCCGTACTGCTCAACTCTGTCGATCAGCTCCTCCTTGCACCACTCTGGATTGGTCAGGATCAAGGCCTTGAGGCCAAACCGGGCCGCCTCCCGTGCAACGTATCGGTTTCCGCGATCGGGGTCGAGGCGTTTGGAGGGCATCGGGAACACAACCGGTCGAACCTCCTTGCCCGGCAGCATGAGGACGTAGCTCTTCATCAGGGATGGCAGGTCCATCCCCTTGGGGCAGATCCGCTCCGCCCAGAAGACGGGCAAGGGCGCTCCTTTTCGAACCTCTCCAGCTCCGGTGGCGTGGGCGTGCACATCCACGATGCGCCTAGGCAGGAAGGACTCGATCCGTCTTCGGTAGAAAGGCATGTCGACCTTGAAGTAGTAAGGATCTACTCCGACTTGCCCCCTTCTCAGCTCCTCCACGTTTCTTCATCTCCCAATCTTGTGATCGGCCGCTCAGCCGGTCTCGATCCTAGCCACCTTGCACGCTTGGCCAGTCCGTATGGATTCCCCCGCGTCCGGGCATGTGCCGATGGTCCTGAACCCCTCAACGAGAGCCCGGACGGTGTGTTCGCCATGGAGGTGATCGGGCGGGAGGGTCGCCATCGGATCCACATCCTCCCGTCGGGGGCCTCGCGCAGGGTCTCGCAATCTTCTTGGTTCATCGAGTGAACGCCGATCATGCCGATTCCCAGCTCCCCGGACCCCAGCTGATGGCTCCCCTACTTCGCCTTCAGGACTTTCTCGGCTGTCTTCTCCTCATGGACTATCCCGTGGATCGCTCTTATGACCGATGCGGGTTTGCTGTCTCCCCAGACATTGCGCCCCATGATCACCCCCTTGGCGCCCGCGTCCATGACGTCCTCCACCATGCGGAGCAACCCCTCGGAGTCCCCCGCCCCGGGCCCGCTCAGGACTATGACCGGGACCGGACAGCATCTGACGACCTCTCTGAAAGAGTCGGGATCGCCCGTGTAGTATGACTTCACAACGTCCGCCCCCAGTTCCGCGGCCACCCTGTCAACGAACTTCACATGCTCGACCGAAGGCCACTCCCGTTTGGCTTTCGGCTTGAAGTGGTAGTCCAGTATCTCGGGCGGCAGGGCCTCGACGATGTGTGGCATCCCGAGTCTTTCGCATTCCTGGGACACCCGCCCTATCTTCTCAGAGTTTTCAGACTCCCTCGGAACGCCGATGAAGGCCATGGTGGCCACGGCATCTGCCCCTATGTTCACTGCCTCCGTGACCGAGCTGAAAAGCCTATAGTCGGTGATGTCCGGTCCGATGTTGGAGGCCGTTCCGTCAAGGCGGGCGATGAGCCCCAACTTGCCGGCGAGGTCTTCGTGGCAGAGCTTGATCATGGACGGGTTGAGCAGCGTGGCATCCGGACGGGGATCGCTCTCAACGACCCGCCTGACTGCGGATCTGATATCCTCGATCCCACCCAAGGGACCCAAGTCGACGCCATGATCCATCGGGACAACGAAGGTTTTGCCGTCTTCTCCGAATATCCGTCCAAGCCTGATCCTCTTGCCTACAACTCCCATACGATCTTCTCCGAACGGGTAGCTCCGAGGCCTAATTGGATCGGACCTAAAATGGTTTCCCAAGCATGAAGCTCCAGCGAACCCGAGCCGTGACCCCGGTCTCGGCCAATGAAGGATTATTAGCTCACAAGGCTTGGATCTGGTCGATCACAATTGTGGGACACGGAGATCCTGATCATTGGTGCCGGGCCGGCAGGCATCCAGGCAGCGATACACGCCGCAAGGAGGAAGGCCAAGGTGGTCGTTCTTGGCAAGACGGCCAAGAGCAGTCTCGGGTGGGCTTGGGTGGAGAACCTGTTCTGCGTCCTGGGCGAGGTGAGCGGGAAGGAACTCCTACGCAAAGGGAAAGAACAGGCACGGAAGTTCGGCGCGACTTTCGTTGAGGCGGATGCGGTGAGGCTTGGCAAGGTGGACGGGGATTTCCTATGCGAACTCGAAGGGGGGCAGACCGTGAAGTCAAAGGCCCTCATTCTCTCGACCGGAATAGCCAGAAACAAGTCACCCATCCGAGGGGAGGAAGAGTTCATAGGAAAGGGCGTAAGCTATTGTGCCGACTGCGATGGTCCTCTCTTCAAGGGAAAGAGGGTGGCCGTCATCGGGGGCGAGAGCGCTGCTTACGTTGCTGCCGAGAGCCTCATGGAATATGCATCCGACGTATTCCTCGTCGATCCCGAAGGTGCGATGAGCACGGAGAGAAGAGGCACGTTGTCAGCCAAGGGTGTGAAACTCCAGGACAAGGTCCCAACCGGGGTGGAGGGGAAGTCTACAGTTCAGCGTCTCACCTTCGGCGACGGAACCTTCCTAGAGCTCGACGGGATCTTCATCGAGATGGGCTCGAGGGGCATCATGGAGCTGGCGCTTCCGATCGGGATCATCCCCAATGAGAAGGGCTTCATAGATGTGGATCGGTCTCAGAGGACCGAGGTGGAAGGTGTCTTTGCGTGCGGCGACATAACGGGACCTCCGTTCCAGGTCTGCAAGGCGATAGGTGAGGGGTGCGTTGCCGGGCTGTCTGCCATCGAGCATGTCCGAGATATGTCGAAGCGAGGGCCCGGCCTCGGGCGGTGAATCGATGCAGCCCGGCAAGACAAGGGTCCTCTTCATCTGCAGGCACAACTCGGCCCGATCCCAGATGGCGGAGGCCTTTCTGAGACATACCTGCGGCGACCGATACGAGGCCTACAGCGCTGGGACCGAGCCCACGGAAATCAACCCAGCGGTCGTCGAGGCGATGAGGGAGATCGGGATCGACATCTCCGGACAGAGTGCTAAGGGTTTGGGTGCATTCCTTGACAAGGAATTCGATTTCGTCGTCACGGTCTGCGATGACACAAGGGGGATCTGCCCTATCGTTCAGCCAGGAGGCACCTACATCCACAAGGGGTTCAAAGACCCGGAGACGCTTGTCGGAACCGATGATGAGAAGCTAACCGCACTGAGGCAGCTGAGGGATGAGATAGGAGACTGGGTGTCGGGGGCCTTCTGTTCTGATCGGCCCAATCAGGAATAGACCTACTCCTTGCTATTCGGGAAGACCTTGAACTCGCCCATCTCGACCTCGGATTCGACATCCCTCCCTTCGACTACACTCTGGCTCGCTCCTTCTCGGAGATCCTCTCCAGATCCGCTAGGTCTTTCGTGAGGAGGGAGATCAAGGACGCCCAAGCACTTCTCAGCCAAGCATATGAACACAAAGGAAAGTATGCCATCTGGACATTCGCGGACGTGAAAAAAGCCTGGGACCGGAGCCGCCCGCCATCCCCATGCTGATGGCAGAAAGCCTGCACAGGATCGTATCCTATTCCCAGGACATAGGCCGAGCTCATGGTGAATGCGGTTCTCTATGAGCATCTACGCCACGGACTGTCCGCGCCGGAGACTACTGGGGAGATTTTTAAGCGGGTTGCCCTCCGAACCACCTCGGAGCAATCCGGAGGCAAACAATGAAGCTCAATGCTATTGTCGTGGGTCTCTTGCTGTCGGTGGCTGTGGGTACTGGGGCGCTGGTCAGCGCTCAGGAAGCGGTTGGCGCAAGGATGGCTGTGTTCATCAATGGGGACGACATAGACTCGAACCAGATCCTGTTCGACTATGCGGCAGCCATGAACTTGGCGGCGATCGAAGCTCTCGACAAAGCGCACCCAGGCGAGGCGGTGGCGTTCACGCTTTTAATTGCCAAGCTTCCCGATCCCTTGGCGGGCTGGACCGGGGATGATCCGAGTGGCGCCAAGATCGATATGATGGGGGTTTCCTACAGCTTCGCTCAGCGCGACTACACGAAGTCAGAAGCGGAGGACAGCGTTTCGGTCATCATCTACGACACCATGAGCCAACAAGCCGGACCGTGGTTTGGCATTTGGCAGGGATGGGGCTTCTCCTGGGAGACAACCGAAGGATACGCGAGGTCGACGACCGTCTTCGGCTACCCCGCATGGGAGACGAGGGACTATGATGGCAAATCAGGGCTACTTGCAATAGGTCTGGCCGTTGCACCGATTCCCGAGGGTGGGTTCACCATCGCATTCGCCGTCATCGCGTTGATTGCCATGGCGGGCAGCTGGAGGACCGTCAGGAACAGGACTACGGCCTGGTAGTAACGTCTACGCCGTTCTCGGTGACGACGAACGAATCCTCGCTTTGCCCCACCAGAACTCCCCTGTTCTCCGAGAGGACGCCGTATCTCCTCAGCGCCTTGTTCTGAAGCATCTCAAGAAGGGCGATCCTCGAAGCCGGGAACTTGGGCTTGTACCATCTCTCGGCGAAGGGCAGGGTTCTGTAGTTCTCCAGGATGTAGCCATAGAGCCGCTTGGATGCTCTGAGCCTTGGAAAGGGGTTGTCCACATTGACTGCGTAGATGTGGCAGAGCGCCGACTCCGTCACGTTCCCTGTTCCGTTGCTGGCAAAGATATCCATTCCATAGGCCTCGCCGACCTCCAGGGGCTCCCCGTGGGGCATGGAGAAGTTTGGAATCGTCTTGCCTCCGTGCTGAATGTACTGCTCGAGGGTGTGGCCGGATAGCTGCCTGATGGGGACGAAGCCATAGCTCCTGATGACCTCCTCGATCCTCTTGCCTATGTCGTTGGTCATCACCTTGGGGCCGGCCATCGCTAACGCTTCCTTCAGCGCCTCCTCGGTACATCGGATCAGGTCCGTCTCTCCTTCTCCGACGATGAGCGACTGGGCTGCATCACCTATGAACCCGTCGAGATGGGCACCGACGTCAATCTTGACCAACTGCCCGGCTTTGAACGCGGTGGCATCGTTTGGGGGGCTCGTATAGTGAGCGGCGACATGGTCGATCGAGATGTTGGTAGGAAAAGCGGGCTCGCATCCCAGATCCCTTATCCGGTTCTCGACTTGCGTGCAGATGTCGATCAGTTTAGCTCCTTCACGGACCAGAGACACCGCATAATTCAAAACCTCTCCCGCCACCTTGCCGGACGCCCGATACTTGGATACGGGATCGGTTTCCTCCTTCTCGGAATGATCCTCCTTTTCCTGCTGCATGAGAAGAGGGTTTGGCCCCCGGCTTTTATGTATTGCATGCGAAACCAGCCATCCCTCCTCCTTCTTGGTATCAGTTACCTTTAAGACGACGCTGTTCCTGCGATCGCCCGGAGATCGATGAAATGGTCGCGGTGATGATGCGGCTGGCGGAAGGCCTAGAGGAATGCCCGGCAATCGCGGAGGCACTAAGGGAACTTGATGATGCATGTGCGTCGATGGGAATGAAGCTGGGCCGAGGTCCAACAAGCAGGGGAAGTCCCAGCCTAGCTATCACGGTGAGCCCCTCAGAGCTCGGAGACCCTGAGGGGTTCCGAATCCGCACGAAAGGAGACAGGGGATGGCAGATAGTCGGAGCATCTGCCCAGGGCGCTGCGAGGGGTCTGGCATACCTTGCAGACAGGATCAGAACCCTCGGACGGGTTCCCAAACTGGACGTGGCCATGAATCCGGCCTTCCCGATGAGGTTCATGCACATAGGAGTTGGATCCCTGGATCTGCCGACAGCTCCCTACGTCAACAAGCCACGATATGATGCGGTCCTTGATCAGGCCAAGAAGGATATCGCGCGCTCCTTCAGACTGGGTGCGAACCACATCGTCCTGCATTCAACCTACAGGGTGGCAAGCTGGCCCGAGCCGCCGCACAGCGATAGAACCCAGACCTACCGCCAGTTGTATTCGGACATCGTGCAGGAGTCCCACAGATACGGCATGAAATCCCTGCTCATGGGAGACGAACTCCTCTACCAGGATTCCATGCTCGTCAAGGAGCGCGCTAGGCTCTCGCCCGAGGACTCAGGGATGTGGAACCTGCTGCAGAACCGATACAGGGAGATCCTGGGAGCCCTTCCCGAGATGGATGGTATCGCGGTCAGGATAGGCGAGATGCTTCCGATCGGCAACATAAGATCGTTTGACGTAATCCACAACGACAGCAAGTTGTCGATCGAGGAGAAGTACCGTAGATTCGTCAAGGCAATGTATCAGGTCGTGGTAGACGAGTTTGACAAGATCTACTACCATAGAACGTGGGTCGTCAACGACTGGGAGCAGCACAGCGTGCCTTCGATCTACAAGTCGATCTTCCAGGAGATCCCTACCAGGAACCTGATCGTGTCCATAAAGCTCACCAAATGCGACCAGTGGTGGTACCAGGCCTTCAACCCGACTCTGGGGCAGACGCGGCACGCGACAGCCGTCGAGCTGGAAATGGTCCACGGCCCCCACGGTTGCCAGATCTACCCCGACTACATGGGGGAATGGTTTCAGGCTGGACTCAACTATGCCTTGAACCGGAGAGCAAAGGCCGTCATGACTGGATTCCCGTCCACGCTCTGGATGGATGCCCACCACTACGCTGCCAGGAGGCTGTTCTGGGAGCCACATCTGCCGCCAAAGGTGCTTGCGGAGGACTGGGCATCCCAGACATTCGGGAGAAGGGCGGCACGCCCCATTGCGAAGATGCTCCTGATGTCGAACGACGCCATGGAGAAATCCCTCTACATAGGGCCGTATGCATCCACCCATGCATGGAACCCCATACCGCATCTGTTCACGGGTCTCTTCCCAGCGGAGGGGAATCCATTCCTGGACCGAGGAAGGGGCCATGCGGCGTTCCTCAGGGACTTCTACCTTTTATCCAAACCACACTTTGACGAAGCCCTCGAGGAGATGGAGGAGGGCCTGCGGATCTACGGTCAGATGCTCGGCCTCTTCTCCCAGGCCAGCCGCCACATCCGCGATAGGGACAGGTCGCGACAGGCAAGAAAAGGCCTTCTGGAAGGCAGGGATTTCCTCACCCTTAACGTCGCCTACGTATCTGCGTTCATGCACTTCTTCAGGTACGAAGAGGAGGGCACGGAGAGGTCGAAGAGGCAGACCCAGAGAGCGATTGCCCGGTTGAAGAAGGCCCTCGACAGATACGGCAGGAGGGTGGGCTGGTTTAGCACCATAGGGGTGGAAACCTTCGTCGACTTGGCCGAGAGGGGGCTGGCTGATCTGGGCACCTACAGACGGGCTTTGAAGGATGCCCCGGATGCCTCGGACGTCGAGAAGATACTGCGGGAGGCCCGGGCCCGGGACGAGGCCTTGGCAAATGCTCCCGATGCCCGGAAGTTCCTCTACTTCGAGGCCGACATCGACGGAATGGAAGTGCTAACCGTCGGGGATGGGACCCTGGCCATTCAGCACATCTCCGACGAGCAATCAAGGGACGTTCGCTACGAATTCTACCAAACGCCGCCTCCAGGAGGACGCCTGGCAATCAAGCCCCTGGAGGTCCGGGGATGGGCATACATCATCGAGCAACCGACGATAGGGAATGATTGGAAGGCCAGGATCCTGGTCCATGATCCCCAGAACGGCAGAAGCATCTACAGATTCGAGGTCTTCTGGATACCCGAGAAGGCCAGGTCCTGATGAAAGTGCAGCACGGTCGGGCGGTTGGTACGCTCTCATTTGAGATCGATATATCGCTTCCTCTTCATCCCGTGCTGCGGCAATTCTTGGTCGCACAAGTTTAATACTATATCTAAGGCTGTGGGTAGCTGGCAACATTTCAGGTCGTATCGCCTCTCACGAGAAGTGGCAGGATGACCGCCTACAAGGTACGTTCTCTGCGGAAGGATGAGCTGGAGGGCATGCTCACCCTGACATCCAGGGCCTACAACGCCCCTGTCGAGGTCTTCAGGAGGATCTACCAGAACGATCCTTTCTATGACTTCTCCCTGACCCGCGTCGCCGAAAAGGATGGCCGTCTCATCAGCTACCTCAGGGCAGCGCCTCGGACCATATGGATGGGCCCGAGCACTCTCAGGATGGGCGGCATAGCCGAGGTCTGCACGCTTCAGGAGTACCGGGGGATGGGGATTGCGACCCAACTGCTCAAGGATATGATCCGACTACTAGTACGCAAGGGCTATCCTGTATCCATGCTCTACGGACGTGATACCTTCTATAGGAGGGTCGGATACGAGAGGTGCTCAATCGTCAGCTGGCTCAGGGTGCCTCCGGGCTGCCTTCCAAGGTCCCGCGGATCGTGCAAGGTGAGGGATTACTCGGAAGATGATCTGGAGGAGGTCATGGCCTGCTATGATCGGACCTACCGAGGACGTTCATGCGCCATGCTCAGGGACCCGATCCACTGGAGGGTGAGAATCCTGGGCCGATCCACGGTCCGGGTGTACGATAGTGGAGGTGTGAAGGGCTATCTCTGCTCGAACATCCGCGAGGAGAAGGTCGAGGAAGGTGCTAGGAGGGTCCTTGTAGTGGAGGAGGCGGGCTTCCGCAGCTTCAGCGCCCTGGTTGGGCTCGTTGGTGATCTGGCGAACTCACAGCAGTGCGAGATGGTGGCCTATGTGGGGCACCGAGGGGATCGCGTCCTATCTGCCCTCGCTGTCCCGGGTGCATCACTATCCGTGGGATGGAGCGGGATGTTCAGGGTGAACGATGTCTTGGCAACTCTGGATTCCCTGAAGGGCTATTTTTCCCGAGTGCGGGCAAAGCTCGCGCTGAGGATCAGGGATGACGTTGTCGAGGCTAACTCAGACACGTTCATCATCGAAGGAGACGGAGAAGAGGCGACCGTGACCCGGGGGAAGCCGGTTCCGGGATGCGAATCGTTGGATCTGGATATACGGGAGCTATCCCAGATGGTACCTGGCAGCCTTCCTGTGGCGGAACTGGCTTCCCAGGGCCGCGTGGGATGCTCGTCCCGGAGCGCCCTCAAGCTCGCAGATAAGCTCTTCCCCTACAGGGGACCCTTCCAGCCTTCGCTGGACCATTTCTGATCGAGCCACGCTCCCGTCTTCGGCGAGGCCATCAGCCTTCCCGGTCCTTCACGAAAGCTTATTATCGCGTCACGTTCAGCGAAACCGGGTCCGTCCCTTGCTCAGGATGCTGGCTTGCGCTGTTGTCCTCTGCCTGCTTACCCAACTCTGTCTCGCAGCTTCCCCGCCGAAGGTAGATCCGCAGACGGGCAGGATAAGGACGCTGTTCATAGGTGACCCTTACCTGAAGCCGGGCTATCCCACGATGGCGTTCATTGAAGACCCGAAGATCCACCTGACTAGAATCGAGGCGGAGATAGGGTACCAGAACCCCGCATGGGGGCGTGCGGAGATGCAGAGATGGCTTCGTCTCTACCTGCCCAGATCTGAGTCCAGCCTGCTTGACAACTACGATGTGCTCATCATAACCGCAATACGTTCGGATGACCTCAAACACGAGTTCCAGGCGTGGGCGAAGAAGGCGGTCGAGGAACACGGATTCGGCCTCCTGATGTCAGATGATCCGACATCGTTCGGGGGGGCCGTCACCGTATGGACTACGGGGCCTCCTTGGGACGATACCCCTGTGGGTTCGGTCCTGCCCGTCTATCAGATAGGCCATGATGAATGGCGGGACCACAACTTCAGGATCCTCCCTTACGTGATGAATCCCATCACGGACGGCATAGATTTCAGGAAGATGCCGCTGATCTGGTCTCACAACAGACCCCAGCCTAAGGACGGTGCCGCCGTGCTCGCGGTGACTACGGATGAGACCGTGGCGTCCGATCCCAAGAACGACCCCGTCCTCGTTTGCTGGAATATAGGCCAGGGGAGAACGCTGGCATTCATCTGGGACTGGGGTGGAAACGGAGTTGTCGGGTTCTACCATTGGGAATACTGGAAGGACTTCATCTCCAGACTGGCGTACTTCGTCGCTAGGGCTGCCATACCTCCCGATGTGTCGATCACGCACACACTAAGGCTCCAGATAAGCCAGTATGCCTTGGAGAAAGGCATGCTGCTTTCCTTGATCGATTTCGCCGACACCTTCGGCGCCAACACCCATGTGTTGAACCAGGAGCTGGTGAAAACGGAGGATCTGAGGCGGAGAGTCGACGAGCTGTGGATCGGCGAGGAATTCGATGAATGCTTGCCAGCCATGCAGGAAGCCCTATCATCCCTTGCGGGAGTGATGGGGGATGCGATCAGGGCCAAGGATAGGGCTTTGCTCTGGGTCCACGTTGTCGAGTGGCTTACGGTGGCGGGCACCTCAACCATCGTGGGCGTTGTGTTGTGGTCCCTCATGATCCGCCGGAGGCTCTACAGAGAGGTCCGTACGACAAGGTTCGAGTCCTAGAAAGGAACCAACCGGCCATGACCGGAACAGATATGAGCGCCTTCCGTCCCGTTCGGGCAGGTCAGAGCATGAACTTCCTGATCATCGTATCGGACACCTATCGGCGGGACCATCTCGGCTGCTATGGAAACGACTGGATCAAGACACCCAACATCGATGCCCTCGCGCGCCAGTCGTTGGTGTTCGATAACGCCTATTGCGGATCCTTCCCCACGGTTCCCAACAGGGCCGAACTCTTCACGGGCAGGTACGTATTCACATACTACGACTGGTCGCCGTTGCCCAGAAATGAGGTCGTCCTTTCAGAGGTTCTCGGGACGGCGGGGTACACCACCATGTTGATCGCCGATACTCCCCACATACTAAGAGATGGCTACAACTTCCAGAGAGGTTTCTCGGGCTGGGACTGGATCAGGGGACAGGAAAACGACCGCTTCGCAACCGACCCCGCCGAGGTCAGGCTTCCTTGTTCGCCGGAAAAGCTCAGGAGCCCATATGACACCGTCGTGCAGTATCTCCGCAATGTCTCGCACAGATCCAGCGAGGCCGACTACTTCGCCCCGCAGACCATGGCTAGGGCTTGCCGGTGGCTCGAGCGGAATCGCGGGAACAAGCCTTTCCTGCTCTATGTGGATACCTTTGACCCACACGAACCCTGGGACCCGCCTCGCTGGTACGTGGACCTCTACGACCCGGGCTACGACGGAGAGGAGGTCATCTACCCGGCCTATGGTCGTGACGACTACATGACGAGGGACGAGCTCAGACACATGCGGGCCCTGTATGCCGCCGAGGCCACCATGGTGGACAGATGGATCGGGAAGCTTGTGATGAGGCTGGAGGATCTTGGCTTGGCGGAGGATACCACCGTTATCTTCACGACCGACCACGGCTTCTATCTGGGAGAGCACGCCCTCATTGGCAAGTGCATCATCAAGGGAGGAGTATTGGAGGCAACGCCACTATACTCGGAACTAGCGAGGATACCTCTCATCGTGCGCATACCGGGTCGGGAGCCGGGTAGGATCGAAGGCCTGGTCCAACCCACGGATATCATGCCTACCATCGTCGACCTCTCCGGGTCAAGCGACCCGGGCACGATGCACGGGAGATCCCTTCTCCCCTTGATCAAGGGCGAGGTCGGCGCAGTCAGAGATGTGGCGGTATCATCGTGGGCGATAACCCAGGACGCATCCTCGGGCCGGAGGAGCACCATAACGGACGGCAGGTGGGCCCTGATCTACGGAGGCGTGGCTACCGGCCAGGTCACACAGGGAACGTCGCTGGTGGACAGCGTGCACCGGAGCGAGGAGGCATTCATGCCGGGAAAGGAGCCCGAACTCTACGACCTCTTAGCCGACCCTGGCCAGAACCGGAATCTGATCGAGAATGACAATGACATCGCCCTTCGGCTCCATGGGAAATACGTCGAACTCCTCGCATCCGTCCGCACCGAGGAAAGATTCCTCAAGACGCGGCTCCGACTGTAGCGGGCGCGGCCTACCTGCCCCAACTCAGGGAATTCATGAATCTCAGGACCTCAACGGCGTTAAAGAATGCGGGATCCACCTGATGACCGAGGCCGGGAACCGTGACAAGTTCGAATCTGCCTCCATGCTTCCTGTATACCTCCGCGAATTCAAGCGCATTTGGCCCGTACTGTACAAGCTGGTCCGCGTCTCCGTGCCGGTGCATTGCGGGGATCCGTTTATGTGCTAGGCGACCTACCTGGCGTATCGGGTCATAGAGAGCCAGATCCTGACTCAGGTCTATCCCTTGCCTGCTGTATACCGCCGAGATTACCGGCAAGAGCGATCCCCTCAGCATGGATGCCAGATTCGTAACCGGGTAGATGCCATAGACCCCGACCACGTCACTGACGTGCCTGCAGCACCAGTTGTACGCTGACAGGCCCCCCATGCTCTGGCAGAGCACCCCGATCCTCCTGGGGGAGAACTGGGAGCAGATCCATTCAAACAGCGCATCGTGCGCTTGTAGGGCAACGGAGGATCCCCAGTGGTCGCGGGTCGATGTGATCGATGTCACAAGGTGACCCGCTCCCGAGAGGACGGCGAAGATCTCGGCCTTCTCGTTCTTGACATCTGACAGGACTCGAGCCGTTTCACCTGCCCCGGTGTGGTACGCGACTATCCTAGTCTCATCTGTCACTATGGAGGGATAGATCGTCACCGCTTCCCGGCCCGAGATGTTCCCGAGAACGACGCGCAAATGGCCCATTCCGTCGCTGAACCGCGAGACACCGGAGCCTACTTCTGCTCGGGGGCCGGCTGAGCCCTCCTCTTCCGCCAGGTCTTCGCAAGTTCGCTCAGAGTATCAGAGGCCTTCTCGAGCTTCTCCTTTGTGACAGGTTCCATATCGAGTAGTTCGATGATATGGTCGCCCTTGATCGATTTGACCTCCTTGTGAATCTGGGTGTAAAGGGCCAGCATTCCCTCCCTGTACTTGGCATCCATCCTCTCAAGCTCGGCCTCAAGTCGGGCTATCTCGGAGGCCAAAAGGCGGTAGTCGCTGCCGTTGGGCATCTGCTTGAGGCCATTGTCCAGGGCATCCAGCCGGGAGGACAGTCCTTTCAACCGTTCCTCCAGTGCGTCGACCCTCTGGGAGATGTTATCGGCACGCTCGTGAATCGAGACCATGGCCGGGCCTATGCTCTCCGTTCTTGAACGGGAAAGGAAACCCAATGAACCACCCTATTTCCGGGCCCGGGAGGCCCGCCATGCCTGTTTGCCCCACGTTTTTATAAAGTTCCCCCCTGATCGCTTTGAACCGTTGCGACGTCCGCCCTAGCCAGCGCTGTGCTTGATGCAGAGGATCCTGATGAGGTCGGCCGTGTCCTCACAGTCGTCCGCCATGGCCTCCAGGGAGCCGACGATCTCAGATAGGACCCCGTAGGAGATGAAGTCCCCCGTCCCCCTGAATGCGAGTCCCAGTATCTCCAACAGCCTCCTCTGCTGCACATCCACCTCCTCCTCAAGTTCCGAGACCCTGTTGCCCATGCAGGCGGATCCCTCAAGAGTTGAGACTAGCTCCTTGACGCTGTCTCTCAAAGTGCTGACGGTCAGGGCAACCGTGTCGGTGATCTCCTCGAGCCTCTCGCCGACCTGGGCTGGGACCTCGATCTCCAACGTTCTGGCCCTCTCCAACCGATATGCAAAGCCTTCTGCACTTGCGGCAACCTTCTCAGCTTGGAAGACCAGATTCATGAGATCCCCCCTGTCCACGGGGTTCAGAACGGACACGGCCAGGTCCTCCATGGCGCGCCTGGCGATGACGTCGGTCTCCCGCTCCAGCCTCAAGACCTTGGAAACGATCTCCTCCATGGGACCGTAGCTCTTGTCACGCAAGCAGCGGACGCCTGTGCGAAGCTGGTCGACGGCCTCCAAGGTCTTGCTCACGTGCTCGGAAAGATCCTCGTAGATCTTGCGGTGCTTCTTGAGCGCTAGCCACTCTATGCCAAATCTCCTCATCCGATCTCGCAACGTGGGCGAAGGTGGGTTTATCTTTGTTTTTCCTTCGTCAGATAGTCTGTCGGTCCGGATGCGCGAAGGAGCCAGAAGGCGATCGGTGTTATCAACGCCCGTTTCTCTGGGCCAATGACTAGAGCTGGAATCATGGTTGCGGAGAATCGCACGATATGCCCCATCTATCCCCGAAATATATTAAGACATCACAAGACAGGGAATATCTGATTGAACAAAAGTCCAAAGAAGTGATATGTTTTGCGTTATTCGCATCGCATGACCGCGGTGCTCCTTGCCCTCATAATGGCAGCTTCAATAATGGGCTGCATGGAAGAAGGGGCTGAGGAAGCGGACGGGAACCCCGACGGTGACCAGAACCCGCAAGATGCTGGGGGTGACGAGGGCAAAGTCTACAAGGCCCTGGATGTCGAGGTGACAAACATAGAATGGACCTGGAGCGGACCCCCCGGCGATTCGCTCACGGATCCGGATCTGACCGTCAGGTGCGATGCGATAAACTACGGCGGCGCCGGACGCATAACCGTAGTCATAACCGCATCTGCGGGCGATGCCTCCGAATCGGAGAACATCTCCGTAACCGTGGAGAAGCTCGTCACCATAGACGGGAATGTCCAGCTTCCTCTGGAGTTTCACGGAAAGTTAGCTGTTAGGCCGGTGAACATTAGCTGGTACACCAAGAGAGCGCTCTCGGAGGCCGTGGTTACTCCCAGAACCGAGGAAATGGATGTAGAAGTCTGCAACGTTTACTACGACTCTCTCACCTGGCTGGACGAAAATCAGACCCAACTGGAAGCTGCGGTCCACGTCACCGTCATCAACTACGATGCCCCTGGGTACGTGACGGTGGTCGCGGAGATGACATCACAGGATATGGTGAAGAAGCTCGAGGAGAGAGTCCGCGTGGGTTTCTACGAGCAGGTTGAGCTGCGCCTTATCTCGGTTCTGCCGTATCCGCCGAGCAACATAACGGTGTACATCAAGCGACCCCAACCAGGCTAGCGCCTGTCTGATTTGCTTTAACGGTGGCCTGGAGCGGACGCACGGATGAAGGCTGGATTCTCGTCCGCTCATGCATTCCTACTCCACCGCAAGGCCACATGCCACAGGGCAAAGCATATATCTGCCCGTCCTTGAAGGCAAACATGCTCGGAGGGGTTCCGGAGACTGGTCAAACGGGCGAGACTCAAGATCTCGTGGTGCAGACGTCGGCGTCCAAGGACGGCACAAGCCTTCGTGGGTTCAAGTCCCACCCCCTCCATGTCCCGCACTACCCGGCAAGCGGAGTCAGAAGTTCATCGCGAGGAGAGCTGCCGAGGTCACGAAGGCCAGCAGCCAAATCCCCTTGTCCCAGTTGAAGATCTTCTGCCCATCGAGAATGCCCAGCGGCAGACAGTTGAAGAGCGCGATGAACGAGTTGACGTAGGCCCCTATTCCCAGAAGACCCGAGTAGCCGGGGATGGCTTTCGCGAGCATCATGAATGCGACCGCAAGACCGATGTTGAAGGTGGGTCCCGATAGCGATATGACGCCCTCCTCGCTTCTCGTCATTCCGATTCCGTAGATCCTCACTACACCAAGGGCCGCGAAGAGCAAGCCCAGAAAGGCCGATGCCAGAGCCAGCACCAGCCCCATCGGCCATATCTGGTAACTCGCGTAGTAGCCGAATCTTACAGCCATGAACTTGTGGGCCAACTCATGCCCAATGAAGCCTATGCCTATTGTGGCGAAGGCCGAGCCGAAGAGGATGGCGTCAAGGCGGCGGTTGAGGACCATGAAGGCCAGGCCTAGGACCAGGGCCGATAGCAGGATCTGGCCCATCTCCAAGCTCCCGAGCAATGGCCTGCTGCCCAGAGGTCTCATTCAATAGCCCCGTCGGATCTGTTGGCGTCGCCGAATCGGAAAGACTTAAATCCAAAAAGGCTAAAAATGCTTCCGAGGAACCCAAAGAGGGCGCGAGTCCCGCCAAAAGTGGGAAAGAAAGCGTCCTAGCGAGATTCGTACCCCGCGGGTGCCGCTAGAGGCATTTGAAGCCGACCGTTGCAAGAGGTGAGGGTTTTGACAATACGCGTCTCCAGTCTGTACGACAAGGAGGTCTTCAGCAGCACTGGCAATCATGTAGGGCGGATAGAGAACGTTATGATCGAGGCTCGAGAGGGACGTGTCTCAGCCATCCTCCTGAAGGGCAAGTCCGGTATTGCCTACGAGAAGGTCATGGCCGTGGGGGATGTCGTGATCGTTGCCGCTGCCAAGGTCTAGTGCTGCTACTTCTCGACCCGCATTGCCTGCAGAAGTCTCCTCATTACGCTTTCCTTCACCATAGATATCAGCAGCTGGTCATCTTGGGTGCCGCTGAACACCCCCAGGGGCACCGTCGCGCCCGCTGAGGTCGGATGACCGCCGGTTGAGCCAAGGTCGCCGAAGGCCCTCTTCATCACATCTGCCACGTTCATCCGAACATCCTTCGTCCTTGCGTTGATGATGATGTTCTCGTTCACGATTGCGAAGACGAACGCTGTGGACACTCCCTCAAGCTTCAGCAGGTACTCGCAGGCCTGCGGAATTGCGTCTCGGTTGCCGATCACGCCAGCCGTGGAGATCAGGACATCCCGCACGAAGTCCCTGTTCTGGATCGCCACGGCCAGAGCATCGGCCGTCTCCATGGACACGCTCGGCGACTTGACCTTTCCCAAGAGATCCTGATCGGAAAGCGGGACGAGATGGTTGACGGCCATGATGTCGTCCGGGCTCATTCCGCGGGTGAACTCGGCCGTGTCGGTCATTATTCCGTACAGGAGCGCCGACGCGAGCTTCTTGTCCGGCGTGATCCCGGCAAGCTGGAGGTACTGGGCCATGATCGCGGCCGTTGATCCGGCCGAGGTCCGCAGGTCCAGGAAATCCGCATTCAGTGTTCTATCGTGTAGGTGGTGATCAATGATGATCTGGGGGGTTCTGTCCGCGGTCAGGGCGCTTACGTAGCTCAGATTGGAGACATCCACCAAGGCGATGGTCTTGAAGGTCCTCAAGATGTGCTTCGTTATGACATCCACCCGGGTCAGCTTGATCCCGAGGAGATTCACCAGGGCTCGGTTCTCGTCCCTGCCTATCTCCCCGGCATACATGATCTCGGTCTCGATCCCCTCCTTCCTGGCGAGCTCGGCCAGAGCGGCCGCGCTTGACACCGCATCCGGGTCGGGGTTGTCGTGGATCAGCACGGCCAGGCGGCCGTCACCCGACCTTAGGATGGACCTCAGTTTGGTCAGCTTGTTCAGGGGACGCATCTTGGCAAGCTCTTCGGAGATGAAGTCCGCTGCTGCTTCGGTCTCCACGTAGATCCTGTCGACCATCAACCGCTTCAGGAGGGGCACATCAGGGCCCATCTCGGCGATGGCGATCAGGAACTTGTCGGGATACTCCCGCTTCAGGGTCTCGCAGATATCCCGGGTGTCCCGGGATGATTCTCCCATGACCACGACGACATCCGCTTCATCTTTCAACCGTGCTCGCGTCAGGGTCGTCATGTTCCGGGGCTTCCCTGCGATAACGCTGTAGCCGGCTTCCCGAAGCTGGCGGGCCTTCTCCTCGTCTTCCTGGACTATCGTCACGTCCTCCTTTAGGGTCTTCTTGATGTAGGACGCTATCCTGTCCGTGACGTCATTATGGCCCAAGATCATGTACATGGGACTTCCCCGAAAGCCGTGGTTGGAGGCCCGAACACCGTATAATATGTTTTTCCTGTGGCTTTCTCCATCCCTTTACCGGAAAAGCAATAAATACCCTAGGCCCAACGTGCGGGCTAGATGCCTGAATCCTCCAAGGATCTTGAGGCCAAGATCGACGCACTGTATGAGGCAGCCAAGACGATCCAAGTGGAGAGGGATGACCTCAACGAGAAAGCCCGAAAGCTGAGGATCAGGCGTGACCAGCTCAACAGCGAGGTTCGCGACCTCCTGCAAAGGGCGAACGAGTACCGGGCCCAGAGGGACAAGCTGAACGCCCAGATAAAGGCCCATAAGCAAAGAAGGGATGAGGCGACCGTCGCCGCTAGGGTTTCCCGCGAGAAGATGCAAGAGATGGGAATGGATCTGAAAAGCATGCCGCGGATCCGGCCTGAGGAGGAGATAAACGAGGAGATCCAGCGGCTGGACTGGGAGATCCAGACGCGAGTCCTAAGCATGGATAGGGAGAGGAAACTCGTTGACAGGGTCGAGAAGCTGAGAAAGGAGGCCGAACAGGCCCGGGCCCTCCGTGAGAAGTTGAGGGAGGCAGGCGACAAGAGGATCGAAGTGGACGCCCTCCGCATATCCTCCAGCAGGCTTCATTCGAAGATCATCGCCCTGTCAAAGGAATCCCAGGCCCTCCACCAGAAGATGATCGATCTCTTGGCGCAGGCCAAGCCCCAGAGGAAGGAGGCTGATGCCAAGCATCGTGAGATGATCGAGTCCTTGGCCCAGGCC
The DNA here is from genome assembly GCA_964452145.1 of Hadarchaeota archaeon (SeqCode). GTDB lineage: Archaea > CAYQAE01 > CAYQAE01 > CAYVLA01 > CAYVLA01 > CAYVLA01. The sequence goes on along the minus strand of CAYVLA010000016.1, from coordinate 17,595 downwards.
GATGCCAAACACGCGGAGCTCATGGCTCTCAGGCAGAGGATCGGCAAGCTCATGGAGAGGGAGAAAGCCGTAGACCTGAAGAGGACTGAAAGGCGATCCGCTGCCAACGAGCAGAAACTCAAGAAGAGGGCGGAGGAGGCCCTTGAGAAGTTTAAGACCGGTCAGAAGGTGGAACTTGACGAGCTCATGCTGCTCAAAGAGTTCAATATGATGTAGCTCAGTCCCAGAATCTCCGGGTCTGAACGTAGAGCTTCTCCTGGGAGAAGATGTCTCGAAGCAGATCGTCCTCGCTCCGATGGAGTCTGGAGAGTATCCTGGCCGCTGTCTGGGGTCCGATGCCCCTTGCGGCCATGGTCATGACAGCCCTCCTGCCGTACTCGGACACAAGGTCCGCGCTGAGCCTTGCTTTCTCAACCAGATCCTTCTGGGTGGGCGTCAGCCTACCCCTGTCCTTTCTGCCGAGGGCCTCCTCCGTCTGGCCGTCTGCGGGTCTGAGGGCTGCTAGGACCTTGGATCCGCACTTCCAACATCTGGGTGTCTCATCCACCTCCTCTACTTTGAGCTTGGTGGAGGCCAAGCAGTTCATGCACAGGAGCTTCAGTCGCTTGGCCATGAGCCTTCTCTTCAGGATCGACATGATCTCCATCAATGGGGATTCAGGTGAGATGATGTCCGAGAATCCCTCGCGCAGCAGGACGGGGGCGGCGAAGGGCGAGACCTCATTGCTTCGGAGTATCTCCGTCTCTATCGCACCGGACTTGATCTTGTCGAAGATCGCAGACACCCTCTCAGCGTCAAGCTTCTCGAGCATGATCTCATTCAGGGTTTCCTTGTAGATAGGGGTGTCCTCAAAGGTCATCGCCAACCTCTCAAGGCTGATCGCCTGGTAGTCCACATCTCTGCGCATGGCCCCGAATCGCTTGGCAACGTGGACGAGGCGCCACCTGAAGAGAGCCGTGCGCTTGATCACGATCTCGAGTATCGGAAGCACGTGTTGGGTGTCGATATCCATTATCGTCCGGAGAACCAGCTCTGGCTTGCCGACCCCGTCCGGGAACGTGAAGACTACCCTGTAGGGGTCGACTTTGACGGCGACCGCTGCCCCGAAGCGGGCTGTCAGGAGCGCGGCAACGATCCTTGCGATTGTCTCGTTTGCCCGGGTACCGTAGCAGCCGTGGAAGACAACCTTGTCTTGGTAGGATTCCAGCACAAGCCTAGTGTCCGTGGGGACCACGCTCTTCCTTAGCTGGGACCTCACGTACGCCTTCACGAGCCTAAGCTCGTCCTTGCCTATCCGGTAGGCCTCAAGGATCCGTGCTTGGTCGAAATCCCCCGACAGGACTCGTCGCAGCCTCCCGACCTCTTGGGATATCTCGTAGGGCACCGGTATCATCTCACCGATCCAGCCCGGTATGGCACCTATGGGATCCACCACGGGTGAGACCATCACCTTGTTCTCCTCAACGTCAAGTATGGTCCACGCCTCCCCCTTGGTAATGAACACCGTTCCCCTCTCGGCCCTTGTTGCAACGAACTCCTCGTCCAGAGTCCCGATCTGCTGGTTGGAGACGATGTTGATGATCCTATACTTCTTGACGTCAGGTATGGTGCTGAGGTTCTCGAAGTAGTACTGCCAGGCCGCTCGTTTCCGGCGAAGGTTGGCCCCATCCACCCAGATCATGTCCTGGGTCTCCAGCTGCCTGATCACCCGCATGAGATCCTCCGAGGAGAGGTTCCGGTACGGATGGGATCTCCGAGCGATGGACAAGATCCTAGAGGCCGGTACGACCCTCTCCTCCAGGCAAAGCCCAACGATCTGATGTGCGAGGACATCCAGCGAAAGCGTCGGAACCAAGGTCTCCTCTATCTGTTCAGAGACCGTACCGCTTGCGATAGCCATGGATTCCAGCAGATCGTCAGCGTCAACTGTAACAACCACGCCCTCGGAGGTCTGGCCAGTTCTGTGACCCGATCTGCCCACCCTCTGGATCAGGCGGTAGACCTGCCTGGGGGACATGTACTGGATCACAAGATCGACGCTGCCGACATCTATGCCCAGCTCCATGGACGAGGTGCATATTATCCCCTTGATCTCTTCCGACTTCAGCCTGCGTTCCGCCTCTATCCTTACCGTCGAGGAAAGGGAGCTATGGTGGACATCGACGGATGATGCGCGGTCCCACAGGTTGAATCTTGAGGATAGAATCTCGGCCATATCCCGGGTGTTGACGAAGACCAGCGTCGATCTATGGGCATCCACGAGTTCCCTCACTCGCCTGAGCCTTGCCGCGCTCTTCTTGGAGATCATCAGTTTTTTGGCGATCGGGTCATCCTGATCCACTGGTCTGGGGAATTCAACCCTAAGCTTGACATCTCGCAGGAAGGCTGTCTTGCAGATCGTCACCTGCCTGTTCCCGCCGAGGAAGCTGGCCACGAGATCAGGCGAGCCCACAGTCGCTGACAGACCGATTCGCTGGAACTCGCCCGAGATCTCGACCAGCCTTTCCAGTGCAAAGGCGAGCTGTACTCCCCTCTTGTCCTGTGCCAACTCATGAACCTCATCAACCACGACAAACCTGACTCCCTCCAGATGTCTTCTCATCGTGGTTCCGGGAAGGATGGCCTGAAGGGTCTCCGGAGTGGTTATGAGCACATCCGGCGGGCGGATGGCCTGCCTCCTGCGCTGTCTGGCAGGCGTGTCACCATGCCGGACTTGGACTCTGAAGCCGAGATCCTGCCCCCACCACTCGATGCGGTCCAGAAGATCCCTATTCAGGGCGCGCAGCGGCGCGATGTAGAGGATGCTGATGGCCTTGGGCTTGCCCTGGGATAACATCCTGTCCAGGATCGGAAGGATCGCAGCCTCCGTCTTCCCCTCGCCGGTTGGCCCTATGATCAACACGTTGTCGCCCCTGGCGACGATCGGTATTGCCTTCTCCTGGATCAGGGTGGGCTTGGTGAAGCCTTTGCGACGGAGGGCTTCCCGTATCTTGGATTGGAACGAGGAGAACACGTCCCGGTCCCCTTGCTGACCCGTCGGATCATCCGCAGCGGCGAGCTGCTCGATGTCTGCCATTCAGTTGCCCCCGCGGCGGCGCACGAACTCCGGGACAGCGTCCCTCATGGGATCGAACTTGGCAGGATCCTCGACTACCATGCACTTCATGCTGACCTTTGAATGCAGAGTAGTCGGCAACCTGATGATCCTCTTCTCGTCCATGGTTACCTTCGCATCTGTCAGCCCACTGGCCAGCGTGGCGAGATAGCCGAACAGGGCGCTGAGCGTCTTCTCACCCATGAGCCGGTGGAGCGCGAGTCTATCCTGGTCCTCCAAGGCTTTGAGGATGTCTTCGCGCTTCTTGATGGTACTGCGCGGAATGGTTCCCCGGAGGCCAGCCAAGTCCTCCCCTTCGATCCGGCGCAGTATCCAGGACGCCCTGCTACGGAACACCGCACTGTAGCCATGCTCGATGAACAGGTTTGCGGGCAGGACGCCTCCTGAAACGTAGTCGAGGATCTTGCGCCGACCGGAAGAGGTGACCATGCTTATCCGGGGGTCGTAGACCCTGATGTGGAAGCCCCTGCCCGAATACACCAGGTAGATCTCTCGCAGTGCAAGATCCGTCCGAAGGCAGTGAACATAGTCAAGGACCAGTTCCTTGGCATCTGCCAGACACACCTGACAGACCTGTCCGGGGGGGCAGCTGCACGATCGCACGGCCAGATCCTTGGCATCCACGTCGAAGGCCAGCTCGGTTCTCATGATCCCCTCCCTCCTTCTCGGCTCTCTGTAGAAGGCCACGCTGCAGTAGGCTGCGTAGGGCGCCCTGCTCTGGATGTAACTGCCCAACTCCCCCGGGCTCTGGAAGACGTTGTACCTGTCGCTGGGTCCGTTCCCGTCGTGATCAAAGGCAAACTCGCGCGACTCCATGCCCTTTGTCACGAAGTCCGGCAGGCTCCGGGCCGACCACTCCGACTGATAGTAGCTTACCTGCTCGGCCCTGGATGCCTCGCCGAATAGTGCCATGATCCCTGTCCGTTAACTCCTTTTGCGCCATAAATGTTGCTCCAACGCAGATCGTCGATCATCTTGTGTCACGGGCAAGGCCGTGTATATGCCGGGGGGCATGGGTGATGATCAACAGTTAAGAACACGGACGGACAACCCGCCCAATCCGGCATGTGCTTCAGTATGCAGGAACGGGGAATCACGGTTGTCTTCCAGCCGTTGGGCAAGAGGAGTACGCTTGGGCCGGGCATGAGCCTTCTGGACGGGGCACGCCTTTGCGGCGTATTCGTTCCCTCGATCTGCGGTGGGAGGGGGAAATGCGGCAAATGCAAGGTCAGGGTGCGGGATCCCTCCGCTTTGGAGCCTCCCTCCCAAGCCGAGACCGATCTGCTTGGTAAGCAGGACTTGACAAGGGGCATCAGGCTTGCCTGCATGGCTCTGCCGAGAAGGAACCTGACGGTTGAGATACCGGAGGAGAGCAGGCAGGCCGCCCCGGACATCTTGGTGGAGGGGCTGGAGTATCAGATCACGATTGACCCGACGGTGACGAAGCACTACGTGGTGCTGGAACCCCCCACCCTGGACGACCCTCTAGCTGACTTTGAGCGGCTTAGGCGCGCCCTTGCGAAAATCGGTCTGGATGTGGAGGAAGAGAGCATCTCGTCGCTTGTTCGCGGGCCCGACCTGATGAGAGCTGCTGAATGGAGGGTCACTGCCGCCGTGTGGAACTCCCGACGTCTGATCAGAGTGGAGCCAGGCGACGTCACCAGAAGAGCCCTAGGGGCTGCGGTCGATGTGGGGACGACGACCATAGTCTGTTACCTGGTTGATCTGCTGTCGGGCAGAACGGTCTCCACCGACTCGGTTCTGAATCCCCAAATCCCCTACGGCGAAGATGTGGTGACGAGGCTGGCCCATGCCAGAACGGGGAGAGAGAACGCCTCGAGGCTGCACAACCTCGTGGCTTCATCGGTCTCCCGCCTGATCTCCAGTTGCTGTCGTCAGCAAGGGGTCCGAACGAGCGATGTTTTCGATGTCTGCATCGTCGGCAATACCGTGATGCACCACATCGCACTCGGCCTGCCGACAGCGTATCTGGGCGTCTCGCCATTCTCACCTGTTGTTCGGAGGAGTCTGGATCTCACTGCACAGGTCGTTGGGCTGAAGCTCAACCCGGACACGCCCGTCCATGCACTGCCCACTTTGGCGGGCTACGTGGGGGCGGATACCTGCGCAGTCATCCTGGCATCCAGGATCTATGAGGCAACCGAGACCTCCATGGCCATCGACATAGGAACAAATGGCGAGATCGTCCTGGGGGATTCCTCTGGGCTGACCGTCTGCTCTTGCGCCGCCGGACCGGCGCTGGAGGGGGCCCATATCAGATTCGGCATGAGGGCGGCCCAAGGAGCCATACAGAGGGTGAAGATCGAAGGAGACCATGTCAGCCTCAAGACGATAGGGAACACGCCACCATCCGGACTCGCTGGCGCCGGGATCATCGATGCTGTGGCGGCCATGAGGCGGGATGGCGCTCTTGGCGAGGACGGACGTTTCAGAGACCATCCCAGAGTCAGACAGGGAGACGGGATGAAGGAATTCGTTCTCGCCCGGGCAGACCAGACCGGGATAGGGATGGATATCGTCATGACTCAGAGGGACATCCGGGAGGTTCAGCTCGCCAAGGCCGCGATTCACAGCGGGGCGAGCACCCTTATGGAGTACCTGGACAAGGATCCCGAGGAGATCAGCGCTCTCTATGTTGCCGGGGCCTTTGGGAACTTCATAGACTTCACGAGCGCGAAGATCATCGGTTTGATACCGGACATCCCCCTCGATCGACTCAGGTTCATTGGCAACGGCGCTGCTGCGGGAGCCAAGCTTGCCCTTCTGTCACGTTCCCTAAGAGAAGTCAGCAATCACATCGCCGAGAAGATACGGTACGTTGAGCTGACCTGTGCGACGAACTTCACCAAGAACTACATGGACTCGACGTACCTGCCCCACAAGGATTCATGGAAGTTCCCGTCCCTCCGGGGCTAGCGGGGATACCGACCGGTCCTCCGCCCCTCCCCAAGCATCGCCAGGTAGTTCTCGACCTTGACATAGTTCGGAATGCTGTTGCCCGAGCCAAGCGCCCAACAACCACCGGTGAGGCAACCGTTCATCACCTCCCTGACGTAGGAAACGGTGGTTGGCACGTCCCTCCTGGCCAGGACGTCCACATCGACCCCTCCGAGGAGCGCTACCCGGGAACCCCATCTCTCCCTCACCTGCGCTACCGGCATGATCGCATCCTCGAAGGAGTGTTTGGCGTCTATGCCAACGTAGCCAATCAGATCCTCCATGACGGCGGTCAGATTGCCGCATGCGTGCAGGATGAAAGGCAGGTCTTTGGAGTGAGCGATCCTGCACAGCCGTCTGTGCCACGGGAAGACGGACCTCCTGAGTTCGGTCGGCGAGATCATCGTCCCCGTCCTAAGACCCATATCATCTCCCAGACAGATGGCTCCAACCCCACCAACGTCGGAAGCCTGGCCGAAGGCCTCGGCCAGCGCCCTGCCGACTTGTCTGAATATGGCCCCGACCAACCTTCGATCCGTATGAAGCGCCTTGGCAAAGGGTCTTGCTCCCATAAGCCACATGGTATTCTCCAACACCCCTCCGTGGGCATGTACGATCAGTTTTGCTCCTTGGGTAACCATCGAGGAGGCTCTCTCGACCGGCCCTGAGTAGTCGAATCCCTTCTCCGGCCAGGCATAGGCTTGGAAGTCCTCCGTCGTCTCGATGGTTCCGTGCTGCTGGTCGACCCATCTTCTACTGGATCTGGGAATCCATGCCGTATCGCAGCCGCAGAGGAAGTTCCTCCTGGTCAGGGGCCACGCTATCTCTATGGGGAAGTAATCGTATCCGAGGGACTTGTAGAAAATGGATCGCAGGTCCAGCATGCCTTCAAAGGAGTCGTAGGGCACGGGCATGCCGACGACTGTTGCCATGATCTCTAGGTCCACCAGATGTTCGTAGAAGGGGACTCTGTCGGGTTCTCCCTCCATCCTCAGGACGGTCTCGAGTCTGGAAAAATCCGGTTCCAAAGTCAAGCGGATCCCATCTAGACCTCTGGCAAGGAAGAAATCTCTTTTCGGGCTTCATGAGGTCGTCTCTGGCCAAGCCTGGGGTCTCTGCTCTCCATGTTCACCGAAACGGTTATCACCTGATGATCCGTGATTCATTGCTGACATGAGGGAGTCGAGAGAACTTGTCATCGCTATGCTGGCCGTCTCGTTGGCAGTATCGGTAGCTCAAGGTCGAGAGCTAAGGGCGGATCCCGCGACGGGAAGGATTCGAGTCATCTATATGGGGGACGCCATGGGCGTGCCAAACCCTTTTCCGATACTGAGCAAGGAGCCTCTCCTATCCTGCACGGCGGTCTACGCCTGCACCATTCATCAGTCGGAGGATCAGATCAAGAAGAGCGTCAGGGTGTATATGCCACGGACCTACTCCCGGTTTCTGCTCAACGATGTCGTGATCCTGAGCGATGCGAACCGCAACGCCTTTCGCAACGAGCACTTCCGCTGGATGAAGGACGGGGTCATCCTTGAGGGGCTCGGCTTGGTAATGATAGGGGGTGCCGAGAGCTTCGCCCAGGAGGGCGGTTTCCCTTCCTGGCAGCCCACGGAGGTGGCCGAGGTCCTCCCGTGCGAAATGATAACCGCGTCCCTCAGCATGTCGGGCGGGAGGGTTCGGATACTGGATTGGAACGACGAGTTCATCAAGAGCCTTCCCTTCGGCGAGCTGGGGAGATTTGGGTACTTCTCCTCCAGCAACAACATCCTGCCCAGGCCCAACTCCCACCACGTCGCAGACCTCGTCCAGGGCATGGTGGGCACATATCCTTTCCTGATGTGGTGGGACATCGGGGAGGGCAGGACCATGGCCCAGGGAGCCGACTGGACGCCTGCAGGGGGCTCGATATTCATGAACTGGAGATACTACGGGGACTATGCCATAAACATGATGCTTTTCCTAGCCGGTCAAAAGATGCCAGAGGACCTGGAGATGGTCTACATGGTCAGACGCAGGATGAGGGAGGCGAACGATGCCCTCACTATGTTGTACAACATGGTCGATCTCATCGAGAAATTTGGTGGGAGCACCGATAACGTGAACAGACTCATCATCGACATCCAGCATGAGAGGGCCCGGGGGATGGGCCTCTACGTCGAGGCCAGGCTTGACGATGCCCTTGAGAGCCTGGCCAAGGCGTTGACGATGTGCGACGGCGCAATGGATTCCGCCCTCAAGGCCAGGGATGCCGCGGCCTTTTGGATATTTTTCACCGAATGGTGTGTTGTCACCGGCACCTCCCTCCTGGCGGGTTCCCTACTGTGGCTGCTGATGGTGAGGAGAAAACTCTACAGGGACGTAGCTGCAACCAGGCTTTCGAGAGAGGGATCCTAGGGCACACCGTCCTCGGCAGGTGCCCTCCCGCCCTTGACGAACCCGAAGTATGCAAGCACCGAGATCGCGATGATTCCCGCGGCCCATGCCAGGGAGAGAAGCAGAACCCGCTGGTTTCTTCGGTCCCTCTCTGACTTCTCAGCGGTGGCGAGCAGATCCTCCACCCTGTCGCTTTCGCTCCGGATCAGATCCTGGTAGATGGATTGGTACCTGGATGATCTAGTGGCCCCCTGGGTGGTCCAGTTGAGAGCATCGGTGATCAACTGGATGAAGTTCGGGTCCTCCAAGAGACGACCGAAGTAGTTCTTCTCAGTTTCCTGAGATCTTACGAAGCATCCGGCGAAGCAAACGGATCTTGAACCATTCGGGTTCTCGTATGCCACAACCAAGGGGGCATTGGTCTTGCTCTCGCGGAACAGGACGGTCTTCAGGCCGAGGGCTGGGGAAGGATCGATCTGGTGCCGGGTGGCATTTGTGGAGTAGGAGAAGAACTGGCCGACCAGATCGAAGCTCCGGGGGACGTCGAAGTAGCCCTCGATTGATTGGTCCCGGACGTATTCGTTAACCGGTCTGCCCTCCTTCATGACCGGAGAGCCCGTGGAGTTCCCGAAGACAGGGAACACCTGGGTGGCTAGTATTCCTACCTGCTTGGTGTCGCCGCAACCCTGAAAGCCGATGAGGGCACCGCCGTTTTGGAAGTACTGATAGAGGGGGTCGACCAGGGTCTTGATCTCGCTGCCGGCCATGACCGCCAGCACGACGCAGCTCACATCAGGCATCGCAAGCAGCGATGAAAGCTGTGAAGGGCGCTCCAACACCATGAACTCGGCTGCCTCAGTCCGGCTCTCCAACAGATCCCTTAGCCCCTGGGCAAGACCCGGCATGCCTGAGGAGTATATCAGCACCTTGGGCGTCCACCCGGCGGCCTGACAGATGCTCATCGATCCCATCAGGCAAAGCGCGACAACCAAGGCTGCTGATTTCATCTCACCATCTCTAGCCCATTGGTATCGGATTGACAAGGAAGAGGGCCAAGCTGCCGTCCGCATACCCCTTGACCACCTGAAGCAGTGATCGACCCGCAATCGGAGGGGCCTCCGGGAGTACCGAGTCGTCCGCCAGAACCTCGTAGATCACCGCGACCTTCTGGTTTCTGTGGAAATCATCATACCTGAGGATGCCGGGTGGAGCCGCGCCCATCTTGGACGGATAGTACTCCGTCCGGTTCTCATCGACCGAGATGGAAAGATACTGGATGGTTCCTTCCTGATCGAGGAAGAACCCGTTCCGGCCTTGGAAACATCGTATGCTCGTCCCCTTCTTGAGGACCATGTAGATGGAGACGTGACAAGAGAGGGTTCGGTCGTCGTTGAAGGTGCCGAGGAAGCTGGAGAAATCGTACTGCATCGCCTCATACGATACTCCGTCCAGCTCAACCTGGCGTTCTAACACTTCGTATTCACCCCCTAGGGAGGAGACGGCCGAGCACAGATCGGCTATGGCCGGGATGCGGGAAACCACTTCCTCCAACGTGGTCTCATTCCCCGGAGTCCACCCCTTCTCATTGTAGGTGGGGGGCTCCTCGTAGAACATGAAGAACTTGAGCTCCATCCGCCTCAGATCCCGACCGGACATGACACCGAAGGAGAAGGACGTCTCGATTCCCTTCTGGGCCGAGTCACGCACGAAAACCTCCGGAAACCTGTTCCTCAGACACGCAAGCTCTTCCGGTTGCTGGGCCTTGAAGACGGTGATTACAGCGAGAGTCGAGAGGATGACGCAGATAGTGAGCATCGCCGACAGCTTGGGGTCAATGCTCGGCAAGGCGAAGGCGTGGAGGCGGAATACCTCTTATATCTTCCGATGAGGTTCTCGGGCGTGGCCAGTCGTCGGCGTCCATTCATTGGATGACACACCCGGAAGCTCAGAACAGCCCCAGGATCATCGACTGGTATCCCGAGAAGTAGACCAGCGTTGGGACCATGAGAAGGCCCATGTTGTGCACCCGCTTCACCCCTATCGTAGGGGGCAGAAAGCCTAGGAAAGTTGAAACAAGAAGCACCAGGAGACCTTTTGGCCCGCTCACCAGCGCCACCAGAACGGTTATCATGAGCACTATGCCCCGGGCCAGAGGCACGTATGGTAGGCGAGTGATGTTTCTGGCAAACACCCCGCCCACCAATCTTGTCAGCAGAGCCCCTATGCCTCCACACAGCAGGACGACCCCGATGAGCAGCATCAATGTGCTGAAGTCCAGGTTGCCACCGAGTATCTTCTCAACGGCCTTCACAGCTCCGTTTCGCGCCTTGCTGATGGTGTAAAGGGCTATCAGGCCGAATATCATGTTACCCGTATTCACGCCGCTGACTGCCACTATGAAGGATCGGTGATCGTTCTCACCGGTCACCCTCTGGGCGATTATGGTCGCCTGGGCGCTGCCCACGGCGGGAAGTATGCCCGTGGTCATGCCTGCGAAGAATCCGGCTAGGACGGACTTGATCATCGATGCCTTCGGCAGGCTGGTCCCATGGCAAGGAATCTGGGGCGGAATCCTGACGCCGCTCTCAGAGCTCAGCAGCAGGGTCGATATCCCGAAGAGTCCCGACAGGGCGGGAAACAAGGCTTTGTCGGTCGGCATGAAGCCCGAGCTTGTGATGAGCAGTCCTAGAGCCCCGCTGAGCAGGATGATCGAAATGGCTGAGAGCATCTTGACAGGCGTCTTCTCGGTGGTTATGATGCTCGCCTCAACGAGCAACAGGACCGGAAACAGGAAAGCTGAGAGCAGTGGATAGATCAGAGGGATCAGAACCAACATCGGCAATGCCATCGCCCCGGCAAGGATTACCGCCCCAAGGCTTCCGAAGGCCGAGAGGCTCACTGCCTCGAACGCCTTGCCCTCCAACAGCATCCGATGTCCTGGGAGAACCGAGAGGGCCGTATCCGGGTCCGGTGCCCCAAGGAAGATGGCTGGCAGGATGTCGAGGAAGGTCTGCACAACGGCCATCGATAGCACCACAACCGCGAAGAAAAGGGGCTCGAGGGGAGAGTTTGCACAGATGCTGATCACCATGAGGGAAACCATGTTTACGTGCACGCCCGGGGTACATCCGGTCATGACCCCCAGGCATGCCCCGCACAGGGCGAAGAAGACGACGTTGAGAAAGAACAGCACGAAACGCTTACCGCGCAACAAGAGATAAGCATGGCCGAACCGGAGCGGAAAGTGTTGAGAAGTCGTTCACAAAGTCTCGGCATAGAAATACAGGGATCCTCCTCCTGCGAACGCTACCGCCCGACTCTCTGCTGACACCGGTACAGATGAGGTGCCCCGGACTGTGAGAGGAGTCTTCCAAGCCCTATGAACAGGACGGGGAGGTGGGCCAGTTCGGCCGAGAAGCACAACGCATGCGAGAGCGCACAGGTTCCTGCCCAAAGCCAGATGCCCGGCGACAGATAGGAAAGCGAACGGCGCCTAGGCGAAGCCCCAAACCGATCGGTTGAGGCGCGGATTCAAACCAAGCGGACGTACTTGACCGCGATTATCCTGATATGGTCCGCTGTCTCCTCGCACGAGTCCGCTAGGTCCTCCAATCGCATGATGACCTCGTTCACGACGAAAAATGAGGGAGCATCCAGCAGCTTTGACTCCTTAAGCAGAAGCTTGATGAGATCCCGACGGATCCTGTCCACCATGTCCTCGAGTTCCGAGACCAGATCCGAAAGCTCCTCAGCGGCGATGAGATCCGCGTTGAGCTCATCGGCGGCGGAGACCAGGGTCTCAACAGTCTTCATGACCGTGTCGGCGAGCTGCGCAAGGCCGGGCACGATCTTGGCGGGGAAGTGGTACTCCTCGGCGAGCTCCAACCTGTAGGCGAGGGCTTTCGCAGCTGTCGCGACATTTCTCACCTTGTAGACCAGGTTGAGCAGGTCTCCCCTGTCCTCGGGTGAGAGCTTGGACTTGGAAATGACCTCGAGTGCGTGGACCGACAGCTTGTCCGACTCGTTGACCAGCGAGATCGATCGGGAGGCTTCCCGTTCCATGGTCTCCAGATTGCCCTGCAGGAAGTCCTGAACGGCCCTGTGCATCAGCCTCACGGCCTCCAAGGTTCTCTGCATATGCTGGCTCGCAAGCTCGAAGACCTCTCGCTGCCTCTTCTCACCCAGCCAGGCCCGTCCCCTGACCCGGGCCTTCAGAAGCTTCTCCCTTCGGTCGAGAATCGCATAGGTCTCGTAGTCGTCCTTTGCGGTCTCCGGGCTCATCCTTTCACCGGCGTAGTAACCCGCCCTCCCTATCGCGTGAGAGGTGACGGGCGAGGTGAAGAACAGAAACGCCATCGCTAGTAATATCTTTGCCCCAGAGGCGGCATTCGGGGCCAGGACCAGGGAGCCCAGCGCCATGCCGCCGACCCCCAGGGTAACCGCCTTTGAGCCCGCGTGGAGGCGGGTGTACAGATCCGGGAATCTGACCAGTCCAAGGCTCCCGATAAGGGCGAAGAAGGCCCCCACCAGCATCAGGACTCCGCCGACGATCTGCAACGCGAGACAGGCGCTCATTCAACCTCAGCCTCCATGAATCTTGCGATGAAGAGGAGGGCAACGAACGAGACCAGAGCGAGCGGAACGAGAGCCTCGAGGAACATCGGTTCATGAATCACGCCGATTATCATGAACAAACCGATCGAGGTGGACGTCAATGTCCCGTACGCGAGTAACTGGTCGGCCGCAAATGGGCCCCTGGCAAGCCTCACGAGACAAAGGACAATGGAGACCAACAGCACGGCGATGGCTGGCCAGACGAAGAAGGCGATCATTCAAACACCTTGGAGAGTATCTTCTCGTAGCTTTCCGTGATCATCCTCCTAGTATCGGCCACCTTCTCGGATTGCATGGAGATCCAGTGGACATAGAGGACGTTCTCCTTTTCGTTCATGTCTAGGAAGAAAGTCCCGGGAGTAAGGGTGATCGAGTTGGCGAGGAGCGTGATCTCCCAGCGCTTCTTGAGATGTGTTGGTATGGCAACCACTCCGGGTGAGATCAGGATATTCCTCTTCAGAATCATCCTTGCCAAGAGCAGTCCCGCCAGGGTTATGCCTCGCACCAGAACAAGAAGATAGACCATGAAGTAGAACCAACGCTTGGGGGAGAGGAAGCTCCATCCCGCTTCTGCAAAGGCCGACCTCCCGAAGGCGATGCCAACGCCAGCACAAACCAGAATGCCCGCGACGAGGTACTCCATCGACATGAACGGCGCAAGCATCAGCCAGACCGTAAGGGCCATCGCCGAGACAATAAGATGCCTTCCCTTCATTCAGATCCCCAGAAATACGGATATCATGGCAGCTGCATCCATTATCTGAGAGGCTGCCTTCTCCGCCAGACCAAGAATCATCCAGGAGGCCAGACCGAGTACAACGCAGGCCAGGGCCAACACAGCCACTGGGACCGACATCGATCTAGGCACGCGAACCGGCCGAGCGGCCTCCGATGAACCAGGTCCCGTGTCCAGGAGGACCTGAAACACCTTCAGATAGGTAACCGCAACCAGGATGACCGATACGGCCGACACCCCTACGAAGATGGGACCGGACTCCAGCAGGGCGAGAAACATGAAGCACTTGCTCAGGAACCCCAGGGAGGGTCCTCCAAAGTCGGCAACGGCCCCGATGATGACGGCGATGCAGGTTGCTGGCAACACAGACCAAGCACCCCTCATTCCCTCGAGGTCCCTGACGGAAAGGGCTCTTATGAGGCATCCAGCGGAGAGGAAGAGCAGGGCTTTGGCAGCAGCGTGGTTCAATAGGTGAAGGGAGAGCGATTTGAAACCCACGGTGCTGCCCAGACTCAGGAGCAGAACGGAGAAACCTCCACTCGACACCGTCGTGTAGGCCAACAACCTCCTTAGGTCAGTCTGGCTCAGGGCCATCAGCGCCCCAAGGAGGGCGGTGGCGAGCCCCGCCCAGGGCAGAACATCCAAGATGCCCACCGACCCTCGACCCATGGACTGATGGAAGATCCTCACCATGGCGAATGTCGCCACCTGGACCGATGCTCCCGATGATATCGCGTTGTATGTGGACGGCGCCCCCGAATAGGCGTCCGCCATCCACACATGCAGAGGGAAGATCGCGGCAGGCACTCCCATCCCGATCAGTACCATCAGCACCGAGAAATCCACGGCACCGCTGGAGCCTCTTGAGGAGAGGTATTCACCAATTGAACCGAGATTCAGGCTACCGACTTGGTCGTACAGCATCGCGATCCCGATCAGGAAGACCAAGCTGGATAGGGTCCCAATGATCATGTACTTCAGGGAACCCTCAAGCTCTTCCTCTCCGCCGAAATGGGCAACGAGCACGTACGCCGCAACCGAGACGACCTCCACAAAGACGAACATGTTGAAAAGATCGGTGGCAAGGACCATGCCGTTCAGACCCGAGAGGAGGAACAGGAAGGCGCAGTGGAAACGGCCGATGCCCTCATCCTCACCCAGCTCCCCAAAGGAGAAGGCCATGCAGATCCAGGATAGACCGAGTGTGATGGCAAGCATGAGGCTGCCCATGAGATCAGCAGCCAGTCCCAGCCCCAGACCCAGAGGCCAGTTGCCAGCTGAATGAACCTGTATCTCGCCCTTAAGCGCATTGCCCAGAATCGGGATCAGGAAGGCGGACATCGTGCCAAGGATGGCCACAACAAGCGCCGCTCTAAGCCGTCGGCCGCATGGGAGGGCGAGACTCGTCAGACCTCCCGCAAGCGGCAGGATGATGAGCATCGGGAGTCCCTGACTCATCCTTTCAACCTCCCCAGAAGGCCGATGTCCATATCACCCGTCTTCTCGTATATCCTCATAGCCAACGAAAGCATGAGCATCATCAACCCGAACTCGATCACTATCGCGGTCAGGACGAAGGCCTGGAGAAGCGGGTCGACCACGACATCCTGCAACGGCGGAACCGGGGGTCCCCCGCCGTGCACGTAACCGATCTGAACGAAGAACAGATTGACTCCGTATCCGGAGATGGAGAAGCCACAGATGATCTTGACGAGATCTCGGTATGAGAGGACGCAGTAGATCCCAAGGAGGACGAGTAGGAATGAGAGCAGATAGGGCAGGTTCGCCATCACCCCGGTCAAGGGACGACCTCCTCTTCGAGCATTGCCGCAACCGCGACGACCATCTCACCGCCAACGACCATTCCGGTCGCGAAGGCCAGAGCCACCACCAACGGTGATCGGCCGATCACCCCGGTCCCAAGCAGGATGCCCGTCTGTAGAAAACTGCCCCAAAGCAGCAGCGTCAGGAATCCGAACAAGAGGATCAGGCCGAAACCCAGACTGCGACCCCTGTATGCCCACCTCCCGTCGAAGGTGACGCCCCCTTCCCCTTCCCGGGCGACAACCCCGAGGCAGGCCACCACACCAACGACAACCCCCCCTGCGAAGGCCCCTCCCGGGGAGTAGATTCCCATCACCACGAGGTAGACGGCGTAGGCAAAGATCAGGGGCGTGAGCAGGCTCGAGACCGTTCTCACCGGGAGGGACATCTCATGTCTCCCTCCTCTTTCTTCCACGTTTCATGATATGCGAGATGCCGACTATGGAGACGAAGAGCACGCACACCTCCCCCAGCGTGTCGTAGGCCCTGAAGCCGAGGAGGATGGATGTGACGATGTTGGCGCTGCCGGTCTCACTTTCGCCGGACTCGACGTAACGTTGGGCCAGCTCCGAAGGGCTGCCGCCGTAGGGGGAGATCGGGGGCAGGGCGACGAACACGAATGAGAATAGCAGAAGCGTCAGTGCGGCCGCCACCAGGAGGCGGGTGCGTCGCGGCTCCGCCGAGAACCCTATCCTGTTCGTTTTGGCAACCACGATGATCAGGACGCACATCTTGATCACCTCGATCACCAGCTGGACGACTCCCAGGTCGGGGGCCTTCACGGCAAAATAGACCCAGGCAACGAAGAAGCCGCATCCGCCCAAAGCTAAGGCACAGGAGAGCAGGTCCCTGAAGTGCATGACTAGAAGGGCGCACGCGATCGCTGCCAGCAGCCCGAAGATGTGTATGGTGTGTTCGTACACTCAGAGCAGGCCTCCAGCCATAAGAATCGAGCCGCACAACCAGATCACTACAGCATACGCAACGTAGTGTCCGGCGTTCCCGGTGGCGACCCGGGTCGACAGACGGGAAACCCTCAACAGCCCCTTTGATCCTACGGAGTAAGCCTCACCGAAGTGAAGTTCCCGCTTGGCGAGTCCCCCCACGAGTCTCAGCGGACCTGTCGTCAAGCAGCGGTGGACCATCTCCTTCCTCGACCAGATCAACAGCGCGGCCGCCAAGCTGCCGTAGCCGAGGAGGTTGGAAGGGATCGGTTCGAGGGGCGAAGGCACAGGGGTTCGGAGGCCGCCTAACCCGAGTCCTGCATCGACCATCGGGATGACCAGCGGAGGGAGCAAACCAAGGAGGAGACAAACGGATGCCAGAACGCCGGTGATCATCATGATGCTCCGAGGAGTGTCAATGCTGCATTTGGTTCCCCTCCTGTGGACGAAGAGAAACCAGCCCAGCTTCATGTATGCAAGAAGTGTGAACATACCCACAAGAGATGAGAGAGCGGACAGGATCGGAAAGCCGGGAGCGATGGACTTAGCAATGAGGGACTTGCCATAGAAGCCGCTGAAGAATGGAATCCCGGAGATCGACAGTAGACCGACCACAAAGAAAGGCCACAGGCCCTTCGATTCGATGGAAACCTTCCCCAGATCCCTCGTCTCAGCGGATGCCATCACCCAGCCCGCCGAAATGAATAGCAGGGACTTATAGAGGCTGTGGCCGAGTATGTGCAGCAGGGCTCCCGCCGTGCCCATTGCCCCCCCGGATCCCAGGCCCATAGTGATCAATCCTATCTGCGAAACGGTGGAGAAGGCGATGAGACGCTTGCCATCCATCTGGAAGACTGCAAGGAAACCTCCGACGAAGGCAGTTACCAGGCCGAGCGGGACCACGATATCCGGCCAGCCTGGGGGGAACCCGTATGTGAGGAAGAAGAACCTGATGATGCCGTACAACCCGGCCTTGACGACTATGCCTGATAGGAGGGCGCTCATCGGGGTCGGGCTCTCCGAGTGGG
>CAYVLA010000015.1:0-43542 GCA_964452145.1 Hadarchaeota archaeon (SeqCode) | reverse complement strand
GAGTTGAAGAGCACCCTGGTGCCGGCGGGGCGCCAGGTCGGATGGGGGGGGGGCCACTGGGGATGGGAGTTGGTGCTGTCCGAGTTGCAGAGTTTCCTGTGAGCGCCGGTCTCCGCGTTGACAAGGTAGATGCCCGTGTCGGGATGGAACGTATCGGAGCACAGCATCTCCCCATCCAGGCTTGCCCCTGCATGCCAGAAATGCTCAGCGCTGGAAACGATGCTCACGCTGCCGTCCATCTCGATCCGGATGATGCCCTTATCCGGATGCTGAAGGGTGCTCGCCACGGTGTCCCGCCCGGGAAGCCATGCGAAGTGGGACGGCGACCCGTGTGAGCCGTCATAGAATGGTCTGGGACCAGATCCATCGGACTTCAGGCACCAGAGCCGAGGCTTGCCAGCGGTAGGACTGCCATCGTTGAACAGGATGTATCGTGAGTGCCTGGGCTCGAGCTGTACGTGGCCGATGGGGGTGGGGTGCTGGTATATGACCTCGGAGGATTCCCGCACCAGGTCACTCGCGATGATGGAGCCCTTGTTTCCATGGTTTGTGAAGGAGATCAGGCGCTTGCCGTCGAAGCTGACGGAGGTTATCCCGAGGGCACCGAGCGGAGAGTTCGCCACCGGTTTCTCCTCGAAGCTATCCACGTTGACTTTGAAGATCCATTCGCCGGCTACGTAGAAGACCGAGCGCTCAACCGGGCTGCACGTCATCCATCCAGCTCCGTCCCTATCGGTGAGCTGGCGAAGGTTCATGCCGTCGGTTCCCACCGCGAAGATATCTCGGGGTGAATCCCGGGAAAGCTGTCTGTTGGAGTAGAAGACCGCGTCCCGCGAATCGCAGGTGAAACACCTTGCATGGATATAGACGTGGCTATTCACAGTCGGGAAGCCGCTCAGTCTAATGAGGCTGACCCCCGTCTCACCGTCATCGAACAGTTCCCGTTCACTGCCGTACGATCTTCCCTTCGGCATGTCTGGCATGGCTCACGGATAGGCTGAAATATGAATCCGGTTGCGGAACGGAACAACAGAACCTTCTGGCGGGCTGAGGAGGCCCAAGGCGAGGAAGAGATATCAAGGAAGTCCCGCACCCCTGCGCCCATGGCCTCCACGATGACCCCGCGAGAACGGTTCCTGAGGGCTTTCTATCTCGACGAGCCCGATATGGTGCCTGTGACCTTTTCGTACGTCGATCCCTATGTCGAGCTTGACGATAGGCGTAAGCGGCTGGGGTACGATCGGTTTCACGATCTGGTCAGGGGCAGCACCGACGTCGTAGTTCCGAGGGCTCCCAGAGCAAAAGGCATCTATTACTCCTCCACCGACGAAGTGAGGATCGAGTCGGAGTCACGAGTCGAAGGAAGATACACCTACAGGCGGGATTGCCTCTCGACCCCGGGCGGCAAACTGTTCGCAAGAAGGAAGTCCGAGGAGGACATCAACACCACCTGGACCTTCGAGGGATACATCAAGTCGGAGGATGATGTGGAGAAAATCCTGTCGATCCCGTTCGAACCCCTCGAGGTAGACATGTCCCCCGTCTCTGATGCCCAGAAACAGCTCGGGGAAAGGGGGATAGTTTCAACGGGCGTTGCGGATCCCATCTGCAATGTGGCGGACCTGCTCACACTGAGGGACTTTGCCCTCATGGCAAGCCGCCGGAAGCCGGTGATGAGAAGGTTGCTGGATTTCTTCGCTGAGAGGTTGGAGGACTACGTGAGACAGAAGACCGAGCAGTCAGAGGACGTGCTCTACCGAATCGTCGGCCCGGAGTACGTCACGCCCCCGATACTCCCGCCGAGCCTGTTCTGGGACTACGTCGTGCCCTACGACAGGCGGATCGTCGACATAGTGAAGAAAAGCGGCAACATTGCCTGCATCCACTGTCATGGCCGGATCGGGGCGGTGCTGGACGGGATGCGGAGGATCAACCCCCACGTCTTGGAGCCCATCGAACCACCGCCCAAGGGAGATGTCCCGCTGTCTGCTATCAAGGAGCGGTTAGGGGACAAGACCTGCCTAATGGGTTACATCCAGTACAACGACCTTGAATTCGATAGGCCGGTCGTGATCCGTCAGAAGGTCCGCTCCGCAATCGATCAGGGCGCTGCTGGAGGTGGCTACGTGCTCTTCCCGACGGCCGAGCCCATCGCCGAGATAAGCGATCGACTGCTTGAGAACCAGAAGGCCTTCGTTTCGGCGGGCCGGGCATACGGACGATATTGAGATGGCCTCGACCGCTTCCCTACCCGGTGAGAATGCCTTCTGTCTGCATGGCGTACACCACCCGCGCTTTCGATGACGGCTCCCTAGGACTGCGCCAAATGAGACCCGTACTGATTCATCGAGACTCGATCTCGTTCCGCTGTGAGTCGGCTTACCTGCTTGCTCCGTGAAGGGGGGCCGGGCGCACAGGCGATCGCCAAACGTCTTTAGCCAAAATCCAGGTTCCGGTGTGCTTGATGTCCCAACTCCGAGGCTTGACTGAAGCCAGACAGACAGGAGGTTTGCCTCCTAAAACCGACTCAGCTTCACGCTCGGCGAGGGGGTTGAAAAAAGCGGGTTCCGCCCGAGTCCTCATGGCACATGCGGTTCGTTCCGGTCTCCAGCAAAGGGTATTCGTGGGTTGGTCCTGGAGCCGTCGGACACGAGTCGATCTCGGGTGGAACCCATGGGAGCGGCCGTTTTCTATGCGTTAGTGCCTCTAGTCTCTCGGTCACTCAGCCGGAGATGTCTCCCCGGAAGCGTCTTCCGATGTGTCTTGGCATGGCAACGGGGGCGGGCAACACTGCCTGAATCTCCATCCCATTCGCCTGCATCTGCCGAATCCGTTGGCCATTACAGACTCTCTGTAGGCGTCAACTTTGGGTCCAATCACATCGTTGAGTTCCTGCATCTTGGTCTTCAGTTGTTCCCTCAGATCCCTGATCTCCTGCACTATCGGCGTTACCGCATCGGCCTCTTCCTCGGTTAGGCCTAGTTTCTCGGTCATTAGGTCGACGACTTCGTCGACGGTCTTGTCGTTGCCGGGACCAAGGCCAAACCATCCCCACCGCCAGCCTCGCCACATCCGGCACTTCCCGCTTGTCTGTTCATCGGTCGTCGCGTCGTTGCCGTTGCCGTTGGCAAGCACGGATAGCGGTACGAGGCTTGCGAGAACCAAGAGAGCGGCGATCCCTACCTTTCTTGAGAACCTCAGATGTCTCACCTCCGCAGCCCGCTTGGATGGAACGCTAGATTTGTGTTCGCAGGAACACGGTGGAACGAATAGTTCCACGCCCAACAGACCCCCCTGATCGGCGGTGTGCCTGTCGGTCAGTGCCATAGATAGGGTGATCCGCCCTTCCCCGAGCTAGGCAACCATTCATTTGCGACGATGGTCCATGCCGGCCTCACCGCAGATGTACCAGGACAGGCGTTGCCATCCCATCTCAGTCATGCCATCGCGACCCGTATGCCGGTTTCTGGTCGAAAGGCTTGTTAAGGATAGGAGCCGACCCCGAGTGTTTGACGCATCGTCGATCTATATCGTCACGACCAATTTGACGGCTTCGCGCCGAGCGAGCCTCTCAAAGGCATTTCCGATCTGTTCCAGCGGAACCGTCCCGTCGTAGATCCCCTTTCTGTCGAAGAAGCCCTGCCTCCACAGCTGGTACCATCTGTCAGTGGCCGAGACCTCATCAGCTGCAAGGTTGAGGACGGAGTGACGGCTCGCGATCTCCTTGGAGATCCTGTCGATCCGGTCGAACTCGTGCATTCCGTACCGGCCGAAGGCGGTCCGGGGGCCGAGCATGTCACGGGCGAACTCCATTGATCTTAAGGTTCCCACCGCATCAATCACAACGTCAGGGTGTCCTCCGAGGATCTGGCGCACATTCCTGGTTGTGTGATCGTTCTTGTAGTCCAGGTATTCGTCTGCTAGGAAGGTCTCGCAAGCCAGGGCCCTGCGGGCCAGACTGCCGATCACCAGCACCCTCTCAGCCCCGGCGTGCTTGAAGTACAGGGAGAACAGCAGTCCGTTGTACCCCGAACCGAGGACGACAACGCTGGACCCCGGTCCGAGGTCAATGTTCTGTGTGACAGAGAGTATCTCGCGCTGGTTCACCGACAGGGCGGCCCAGATGGGGTCTACGTCCTGGGGCAGAGGGCGTCGGCTGCTGGTGCCGAGGCCCCGGCAATCAACCCCCGCCTTTCTCGCGGTCTCCACATCTACGATGAGGCCGAGCTCCGCGAAGCCTCCCCAGACGCTCCCCACGCCATCCCTTCTTCTTCCGGAAAGGACACCGGCGGGGCGCGTCACCCGCTGGCCAACCTCGAAGTCGCATACCCGATCGCCCAATTCAACGATCACGCCTGTGGATTCGTGGCCAAGGTTGAAGGGAGGGTCGACCAGCCATGGGAAGTTGCCGCTGATGATGTTCGAGTCGGTGCCGGTGCATATCGCACACGCATCTATCTTTGCGAGACACTCGTACGGACCCGGCGCTGGGTCGCTGACATCCATAACCTCCAGCTTCCGCCCCGCCGTCACGACAGCCGCCCTCATCTTGATCAGCACCCCGTGCAGCCTAGCGAAGACGCCCTGGACCGCGGTATTTTGAGCTTGCCAAGGCGCAACTCATCGGTTCCTCGCACGGACGAAGAGGTACCATCTCGTATATCTCATCGAGCTCCTGCCGGATATGTTTGGGCAGCGCCCCGGCCTCCGCCGCCTGCACGTTTTTCTCCACCTCCTCAGCCGATCTGGCTCCCATCAGGACCGTGTCGATCGCGGGATCGGAAAGCGCGAACCTCAGGGCAACCTCGGCTATTGACATGCCGGTGTCGTCAAGCAAATCGTAGAGGCGGAGCAGCTGGTTTCGCCTCGCGGGCGACAACCAGGGGGGCGGGTTGCGCAGCGCATCTTCGTACCGACGCGAGAGCCACCCTTGTTGCAGGGGGGATCCGGATATCACCCCCATGCCCTTCTCCCTGGCAGCCGGGATGGTTGTATACATCGCCTCCCTCCAGAGAAGGCTGCTGTTGAAGGCCGTAAGCACAACGTCGAACTCCCCATGCTTGACGATGTAAGCCATCTCGTGAACGGTGGTTCCGCCAAGGCCCGAGTAGCGTATGAGTCCCTCCTCCTTGCATTCCTCAAGAAACTCGCACACAGGCCCGCTGACAGGATTCCAGCTTTCGAACCAGTCGTACTGACCGGGTCGCTCAGGTTCGTGTATCATCAGTATGTCCACGTAGTCCCGCTTGAGAAACTCTAGGCTCTTCTCCAAGCTGCTTCGCAGGTGGTCCTTGTTACGCGGATCGAAGGGATCGGGGCGCCCGCCAAGCTTGGTCGATAAGTAGTAATCTGCATCGGAATCGCCTAAGGCGCGCCCTATCACCTCCTCGCTGTTGGCGTAGGTGGGCGCTGTGTCGAAGTAGTTGACCCCAAGCTCGAGGCCTTTCAGGAGTGCATCTCGGGATCTTTCATATTCGCCCCCGACCCTGGAGACGAAGAGCCCCCCGAATGACAGCCGAGATACCTCCATGTCCGTCCTGCCGAGTCTGCGCTTCTCCATGAGCCTCCTCATAGCCGACCCCCTTATTTGTGATTCCGTTTGTTGTTTGTTCTAAAGCCGGCCCAACCGAGCACCGAACACACATTTTTCATCCGAATGGCCAGCAATGCCTCCGGAGGCTTTGAAATGGAGCCAAGGACCGTGTATGATCAGTTTCTTGAGAGCCCGGCCGGGTCGGTTAAGGTCGCCGACCATGACCCTGGGAATCCGAAGAGTATCTCGGGGGTACCGCTAGGAGGCATCGGGACCGGGAAGATCGAGCTCTGCCCGGATGGCGCCCTTCACCACTTCACCGTAAACAATAACAACGTCTTTCCCATCGACGGCATGCCGGGGACCTTCTTCGCCGTTGCGGCAAGATGGGGCTTGTCCTCAGCGGTGAGGGTCCTTCAGACCAGCTCGGATGTTCTGCCCTCCGAGGTCCTCATCAAAGCGTCCCAGATAGGATACCGGGGACTGTACCCTAGATGCATGGTGGAGTACACCTTGGAGGATATACCACTCAAGGTCAGCCTCACGGCTTTCTCCCCTGTGATCCCTAGGTGCGTGGATGCCTCCAGCCTTCCCGTGGCTTTCTTCATCTTCGACATCAAGAATCCCACACAGGAGAAGATCGATGGCAGTGTATGCTTCTCGTGGGAAGACGTCAACGGGTGTTGGGGATCAAAGGTGAGCTGGGATGACTTCGTTCCGCCCACGGAGCCGCACTACTCAAAGGACCGTGGCTGGGTTGAGGAGGCAACGATATCGCCATCTTCGGTCGGCGTCACCTTCAACCACCGCGACAAGCACCCCGAGGTGGCCGACTTCGCGTACGGCGATTACACCCTCGTTGTGGATTCTTTGTTCCACAAGTTCATGTACCAGTATGACCCCGCAGACAAGCCAGAGCTTTCCCGGATGGTGGACGAACTCTGCAGGAATGCGTCCCTGCCAACAAGGCTGGAGAATCGACCTGGCCAGAGCGCCACGATGGTTGGGTCATCGTTCTCCTTGTGGGCAGGAGAGTCTGCTAGGATGGTCTTCGCTCTCAGCTGGTACACCCCTGACCGCTGGGGGTTCGGAGCGGGGGACATCCCGAGCCGTGTTGCCACGCCCTACGATTTCGCCGGAAAGAAGATGGGCCATTGGTATGCCAACTTCTACTCCTCCTCGGTTGATGTGCTGAGAAGCAACCTGGAACTCGTCGATGGCCTGCTGGAGCAGGTCGAGGGCTGGCAGGAACTGATCATGGCAAGCACGCTGCCCGTCTGGTTGCAGGAGATGCTGATCAACCAGAACTACCTCCTTTCGACCAACATGACTCACACCAAGGACGGCAGGTTCACCATACTGGAGTCCCCGAATTGCCCCTGCTTAGGCACGCTCGATCAGCGGTTCTACGGATCACCGATGACCATGTTATTCTGCCCCGATCTGGATCACCGGGAGCTGCTGATGTATGCCGAGTTTTCGGACAGGATGTTCGAGAAGCTGGGCAAGTACAAGGGTCAGATCTACCACGACTTCGGTAACAACAGAATGGACTTTCCGAACAACTATGGCTACAACTGGATCGATCTCAATCCGAAGTTCGTCCTACTGTGCTGGAGGAACTACCTCTACACGGGGAACATGGACAGCCTGAAGGAGATCTACTACAAGATCCGCGAAGCGATGGAACGGGAGCTATCCCTTGACAGGGACGGAGACTATTTGCCCGAGGGATACGGCAACTGCAACACATACGAGGGACATTTCTACGGTGCCAACTCCTACGATGGCGGGCTTTGGCTCGCCGCACTCAAGGTCTACCCCCGGATTGCCAGGCTGCTCGGCGAAAACTCGGAGGCTGAAAAGTACGAGCGGATCTTCACTCTGGCGAAGGCCAGCTTTGAGGCCAAGTTGTGGAACGAGGAGAAGGGGCATTACATTATGTGTACCGAGAGATCGGATCCACGCAGCGAAGAAGAGCTTAAGGATGAGGATCCACGATATCTCAAGAAGAGGGAGAACCCCAGAAACGATCAATGCAGAGACGACCAGCTGATCGGAAACTGGTACTCGGAGTTCCTGAATGAGGGTCCCGTCAATGACCCGAGCAGGGTGAAAAAGGCCATTGAGAGCATGGGGAAGCTCCTGAGAAGGGAGGTGTCGGAGACTGGCATCCTGATCCGCCAAAGCGAGCTGGTCGACTCCAACTGGCCGGGGTACAATGTCGGACACTTCGGATCCCTGGCCATCCAATACGGTTACCCCGAACTGGGGCTGCCCTCGGTGAAGGGGATCCACGATCTACTGTATCGCAAGTTCAATATGATATGGAATCAGCCCATCGGACTGTCCCCCGAGCACAGACCAAGGGGAGACAGGTACATGAACTCAGGCTCCATCTGGCATATACTATGGGCTCTACAGGGTTTCTTCGTAGATACCCGAGGCGGGGTACTCGGTTTCAGACCCAGCATACCCGACCAATGGAAATCGGGTTTCGTCTCCCCAATCGTTACTGCGACGTTCTGGGGTTGCGCCAGATACAGGGAAGCCGGGGGCGAGGCCTTCGAGGTCGAACTAGAGATCACGCTCGATGAGGACTTTGATATCAGGGAGCTGCTGCTGAAAGCGGGTGGACGTAGAGAGATCGAGGAGATAGAGATCGCGGGAGCCTTGGTGGAGGATTACACCAGCGAGATTGATTGCCGGGGTGATCTGACGCTCTGCTTCGCAGAGCCTCTGCGCGTTGCGCGCGACTGCCCTGTCACCATCAGATACCGGCTTTCATGACCGAAGCCCATCCGCCCGGTTGGTGCAACAGTCCGCCTACCGCACTTGCGCGAAGCTAGCATTGTTCAAACCCGGAACCACGGAGCATGGAGATCTCCTTGGCGGCTTGGATGAGACCGTGTCATAGAGGTCGTGAGACCAGCCAAGGAGGCTGTGAGATCATGCTCAGAGAGGACCCGCGAGTCGCATCAGAGCTTCCCTGGCAGTACTCAACCTTTCATCAAAGGCTCTGGTAATCCTCTTCCTGTCAGCCATGGAGTAGGCGCTGACAAGGTATGGTTCATCCGGGTAGCCCTGCCAGAGCCGGTCAAGGGAGTGGAACGCTCTTCGTGCTGCGTCCAGCCATTCGAGAAGGAACTGGACATCCTTCTTGCTGGGCCTGATAGGCCGGTCCGCTACGTTGATGTAGATCGGCGAGGTGTGTGCGAACTGGTTCTTCAGGTTCCGCTGGTCGGGCGTCAGATCCCAAGGTTCGACATCATCATCGACCGGCCCCTCGACGTGGGCTACGACCCATGAGCTCTCCTGAACGGGCATGTCGAACTGGTCCGTTATCCATCTTCCTCTTGCCTGAATGGTTCTGTGGACACTGCCGTTGACGATCACCTTGGCCCTATCCAGCCCCATACGGGAGAAGGCCACGAGCCTGACTTTCAGGACATGTCCGCCTTCGGACAGATACAGCTCATCTCCCACCTTGGCCCCGTTGATCTGAAGGTCAACCAGGGGCCCGTTCGTGGCGAAGGTCCTACCATTCCTGTAACCCTCCATTATGGAGGCAAAGTCCAGTGAGGAAGCCCTGACATAGGTCCGGTTGTGGCCGGGCGTACCCCTAGCCTGGTCCACGTAGAAATCCGTCGATGCGGTAGCGCCGATCTTGAAACCCATGTTAAGCAGACGATAGTACTCATCCGTTATCAGCTTGGCTCCGCCCGGATCCGCATGGCAGAGCAAGTCAAGATTGGTCCTGTGTCCGAGGGCCAGGATCACGGGTAGCTCGCGTGCGTTTGACAGCCTTTCAGGATTTCCCATCGCTTCGACGATCCTTCCTGGTTCCACCCGGTCGACGGGGTGTGCATGGATCCATGCTCCGCCCATCTCCTCCAGTGTCTGTATGGTATCTGTGTTCATGGGCCACGGCACGCATCGCATCGGGATCCCTTGGTCCGGGACTCGCGTCCAGCCCATCGTGCAGAGGTGGCCGTAGAAGTCGTTGACGGATTCCAAGCCCACCTGCCCGATGAATTCATCATCCCGGGCGAGCTCGTAGTTGCCCATGTTGGCCGTGAATTCGCTCCACTCGCCGCAGAAGGAGACGAAGTTGAGTCCCTCTCCCTTGGCGATCTTCGTCACATCGTCGATCGTCATCTGCGGATGGATCGAGTGCTTGTGGAAGAAGAGGTGGACGTGATGATCTCCTGAGAGCCAATCATTCTTTCCCTGCGGGTACAGGCGTTCCAGCCTCATCTCCAACGATCGGACCTCTCCCTCGCTCAGCGCTACTTCCTCCTCGGCGGCCTCGAACTCCGGCCCCTTGGTGGCCCGGATGGTATACCTGTCCGGCGGGAGATCAAGGTAGTTGAGGCAGAGGTCATTTAGGTGGTAGAAGAGCCCCGACTTGAAGGGATACGAGTATTTAGGCCATCTCGGCTCGCCTGATGAATCCTTGACGAAGAAGCGGGCAGGGGTTGGGCTACCTCCGTCCGCTCGGGCTTGGACAATGATCCTGCCCAGCCCCGGCGGCAGCCCGGGGGGCACTTCCTCAAGACCCACATCATCCACGTTCATCACCATGTCTATGTGCGTGGGCGAGTCCAGCACGAATCGGATCGTGAGCCGTTCTGCCCCCTGAGGCGAGGAGAATGTGATCCAGGCCTTCCTCCAGCCATCCGTTCTCAGACATCTCATCCGTCTTGTTTCCGTGGAGATCGGAGAACCCGCCTTAGCTGCGAACTCCAGCTCCAGGCCCGTGAACCTGGTCAGGTATGTGTAGTGCCAGGGCTTCGTCCCGTCGATCCTCGTATACCAGCTCAGTCCGTACTTCTTGGAGGGCTTTATCGCTGTGGGGGCTGATGACCATGACAGTCTGGAACCCGTGGGTCTAAGTGCCAGACAGTAGTCGCCGCTGTGGGCTTCCTCTTTCTGCAGGTACTGACGCGGGCTTCCGCCCTCCAGTCTCCAGTGAAGAGGCGACCCATCTTTCACTTCCTCAAAGCCCGGATTTGCTATCAAGCATCGCACCTTTGCCGTGGGGGGAGTAATTGCCAAGATAAACGTTATCCGGGAGCGCTGGACCCGTTGGGGCAGAATGCCTCAAAGCGGCGTATTTCATGCATTGCAAACTCATTTTTAAGGAAGCCGAAAAATCGCGGCCAACCTGTAGATGTTGATTTGCTTGAAGGTCGTTGTGATCGGTGCTGGATTCGGCGGTCTATCCGTGGCCGCATTGCTGGCTAGGGATGGATTCGACGTCACGGTGGTTGAGAAGAACGAGCAGATCGGGGGCAGAGCCAGCGTGTACAGGGAGGGTGGCTTCACCTTCGATATGGGGCCCTCCTGGTACCTGATGCCGGACATATTCGAGAGGTTCTTTCAGGAGTTCGGCAAGAAGCCGGAGGACCTCTTCCCGCTGGACAGGCTCGAGCCCCATTATCGAATATACTTCGGGGACGGCACCCGACTCGATGTCTCAAAGGACCTGGAGGCAAACTACGCCCTCTTTGATAAGCTCGAAGAGAAGGGCGGGGAGAAACTCAAAGCCTATCTGGAGAGCGCCGAGGAGAAATACCAGAGATCAATGAGAGATTTGATGTACAAGGACTATGGATCGCTGCTTGACTTCTTCAACCGCGACATGCTGGCTGGCGGAGTCCAGCTACCGATGATCTTGGAGAACCTGGATCGCTTCGTGAACGGCTACTTCGACAGCGACAAGGCTAAGAAGATCGTCGAGTATTCCATAGGATTCCTCGGCGGCTCCCCCAAGGTTACACCAGCACTATACCACATCATGTCATACATCGACTTCAAGATGGGCGTGTGGTTCCCAAAGGGCGGGATAGGCAAGGTTGCCGAGGCGATCCACGACCTAGCAGTCTCGGAAGGAGCGGAGTTCAGACTCAACGAGCCGGTTACGAAGATCGAGGTCGAGGGCAAAACGGCAACAGAGGTGGTGACCGAGAAGGAGACGCTGGAGGCTGATCTGGTGGTGGCCAACGCCGATTACGCCTTCGTCGAGACCCAGCTGCTCGACCAAACACACCAGACGTATCCGCAGAAGTACTGGGAGAAGAAGATCCTTGCCCCATCTGCTTTCATCGCCTACCTGGGCCTGAACAAGAAGCTTGAAAGCATTGCCCACCACACTCTCTTCCTTGACAAGGACTGGGAACGAGGATTCGATGAGCTGTTTGACCGAGTCAAGCCATCCTGGCCGAAGAGCCCCTCCTACTACATAAACAGTCCGTCAAGGACGGACCCGGCATTCGCCCCAGAAGGGTGCGAGACGATCTTCCTCCTTGTGCCCGTAGCACCAGGCCTGCAGGATAATGAAGCCATCCGGCAATCGTTCCTCGAACAGATAATGAACGACCTGGAGGCCCGGCTAGGGGAGGGCCTTCGTGACCACATAGTCCTGAAGAGGGTCTTCACCGTGAACGACTTTGCCCAGCGCTACAACGCCTACAAAGGCACCGCGCTTGGGCTTACTCACACCCTGATGCAGACGGCCCTGTTCAGGCCCCACCATAAGAGCAAAAAGGTCAGGAACCTCTACTACACAGGGCAGTACACGCATCCCGGCATAGGGGTTCCGATGACTCTGATCAGCTCCCAGATAGTTGCCAAGGAGATATCGGATGAGCATCTGAAGGCCGGCCGCTGAGATCTCCCATTTGTGGTGAACCGAAGATGGTAGATGCCGCAGTACAGTCCATATTCAAGAAAGGTAGCAAGACCTACTTCTACAGCACGCTCTTCTTCCCGCGGGAGATCAAGGAGGATGTCTCGATTCTGTACGGCTTCGTCAGAAAGGCCGATGATTTCGTCGATTCAGTTCCCCAGCGAGCCAACGAGTTTATGGAGTTCAAGGCTGGATATGCCCGCGCCGTGGAAGGCTGTCCCACGGACGATCTCGTCACAGATCTTTTCGCAGACCTGGCGCATCGAAAGGGCTTCCGGTCGCAGTGGGTCGATGCATTTCTCGGCTCGATGGAGAGCGACCTCAGCGTGTCCAGCTACGACACCTTCGAGCAGCTTGACCGGTACCTTTACGGATCGGCCGAGGTAGTAGGCTTGATGATGGCGCGGATCATGGATCTGCCAAATGAGTCCTACGCTGCGGCAAGGCACCTGGGGAAAGCGATGCAGTACATCAACTTCATACGAGATATCGAAGAAGACTTGGCACTGGGACGGTCCTACTTCCCCGGAGACGAGATGGAGAGGTTCGGCCTGGAAAGCCTTGCGCACGACCTGACGTCGCAACATCCGGATAGGTTCAGGGCGTTCATCCGGGATCAGATCCGCCGTTACCGTTCCTGGCTCCGCATCGCCGCGGAGGGGTTTGCGTACATTCCTAGGAAGTACCTGATTCCGATAAAGACCGCCTCGGACATGTACAGTTGGACCGCTGACCAGATCGCAGCGAATCCCTTCATCGTGTACACTAGGAAGGTGAAGCCATCCATCCTGCGCATAGTATCCCGGGCGACCCTGAACGCAGCGACGATAAGCGATATCAATCTGGATTCGAACACCGGTGTGGACTCCTTGTTCTCGGTGTCCGAACAGGCGGCTTGATCTCGGTTGACTGGCCTTCTGAGGCTTGCTTTCAGGGTATCCAGGTTTCGATTCTGGATCTATCTGGCCGGCACGTACGTCGTCGGCTATGCCTTGGGCATGGATACCTGGAGAGACTTGATGGCCCCGACCTACGTCGTATTCCTTGCCTACTTCCTTCTGCCAGCGAACATCTTCCTATATGGGGTGAATGACTACTGGGATGAAAAGACCGACCGAGACAACCCCAAGAAATCTCAAAAGGAGAACTTTCTGGAGCACGAGGACAGGAGGAAGTTGCTGGGGCTGTTGACGTTGGTGGCCCTGTTGAGCCTGGGCCTTCTTGTTGCCTTGGATTCGGCTCTGGAAAGAGCCTTGTTCGCGTCGTTCCTTGGGCTTTCATACTTCTACAGCTCGGAGCCGTTGAGGCTTAAGAGCAAGCCGATTCTGGACTTCGCGTCCAACGGCCTGTACGTGATGCCCGGCATCCTGGGCTTCCACCAGGCTAGCGGATCGCTGCCCGTGTTTCCCATGATCATGGCGGGTGTGATGCACACCTCCGCCATGCACCTTTTCTCGGCAATCCCTGACATCGAGTACGACAGAAAGGCGGGGATTGCAACCACAGCCGTCCTGCTCAGGAGGAGGGCGTCCTTGGCTGTTTGCTTCTCCTTCTGGGCGGTGCTATCCCTTCTGGTGATCCATCTGAGCCAATACAACTTGGCGAGTCTGGTGGTGTTCGTCTATCCTGTGATCCCTCTGGTCATGCTTGTGAAAGAGAGTCTTGACATCGACAGCATCTACTGGTACTGGCCATACATCAACACGGCGATGGGCGGAGGTCTCTTCTTCGCGCTGACGATGGCCAAACTCCGCACCTGAGTTGTCCCATCAGGCATCCTGGGCTAGATGCGCTTGCACACCTCGGGCAGCATCTCCTCGGGGGTGCTCGACCTGATGTACCTGATCATTCGGTTGACTGCGAGCACCGCCATCTCGGCAAGCTCCTCCCCCGGGGTGCCAAGAACCGCATCGCCTGAAAAGAATGCCTCGGCGCGTGTGCCGAATTCCTCATCCGCCCTGAAAAGAATGTGGACCCGCACTCCGGGGAAGAACTCTTTGGCAATGCACCACTTCTCATCCGCCCTCCGGGCTTCCAGGATTCCTCCGATGTAGGATGCCATCTGTGACGGGTCCTTTGCCAGGCCCAAGCAGACCTTCCTACGTGCCATCTGCTCCCGGAGGTAGGCATCGTGAGGACTGAGACGCCCCTCAATGGCCTTGATGTCCAAGAGCTTGTCTGACGGTACCTTGGTGGAAGACTCCCTGGCAGGGTGGGCTCGCTCTGCATACATCTGGATCCCTCGGATGTCGATCTGATTTCCGGATGGTGTCAATTCATCTCTTTCATGAACTGGTCTGCGGCCTGGAAATCGGATCTCTTCAGGCCGACGAATCTCTCGGCCTCTTTGCGCAGGATCTCCTCGCCATCCGCGTAACCTATCAGCGTCGGGACGATCTCCACCCCAAGATCTTCCCAGAGGGGATTGCTCTCATCGGAGAGGTCCACGGCGTAGGATTCGTACTGGGCGTTTCCCCTGATGATCTCTGTCTCCTTGCAGGCCGCGCGACAGAAAGGACACCACTTCGCGTACAGGAACAGTAGCACTTTGCCCCCTTTCTTGAGTTTCGAGGCCCTGAAGCTCGAGGATTCGAGCACAGGCAGATTGGATGGACCGTCGATCTTCGATTCCATGGCTTCTTGACACGTGGCGCCATGCCTAAAAGGTTTATGTCCTGCGCCGACATCGTGCCTTTCAGCGATCCGCCCAGTGCTGGAGATCATCGATAGCCAATGCTCTCCCGACATGCATCGCACGCAATCCTTAAGAAGCGGCGGACAAAAGCAGAGGCAGGTGATCGTCGTGAGCATCTTTTTCGTTGAGGTATACGTATCAGAGAAGGAGAACAGAGGTAAGTACAGGGCTTTGATGAAGAAGATCCAGAAGAGCCTGCACGAGCATTCAGCTGATATCCCCGAGCTGCTGTCCTACAGGACCTTTGAAGCCGGAACGGAAGGCCCCCTGATCAGGTATGTCGAGATGTTCGAGTTCCCAGATCAGGAATCCCGGGAGAGATTCTTCGGAAGATTCTCGGGGGCAAAATGGCTTCGCGGCCTCAGCCAGGAATTCTTCGAGCTTGTGAGCGATTCCAAGATGCAGAAGCTCACTTGGACCGAGTTCCTGAAAGATGGCTGGTTCAGTCGGTAACCTAAGAGAGTCTGTGAGCTGGCCACATGCCAAGACCGGTTCGACTAGGCCTGGTTCAGTTTCAACCCGATCGATGGAATGTGGAAGGAAACTGGGCTCGCTTGAGGGCGATCCTTGCGTCCGTGCCGCGCGGGACGCTGGATCTGATCATCGCCCCTGAGTGCATCATCGATGGATACGTTGCCAGCCAGGCCCCGAATGATCCCAGAGAGCGCTGGGCAGAGCGTGATCGATGGGTCAAAGAATGTGCCTTGAGCCCGAGCCATGCGATATTGCGGGACGCAGGTGCGCAAGCGGACCGGGTTGGGGCCTATCTCGTCCTGGGCTTCACTGAGCTTGTCTCTCCAGCGAAAGCGGCCAACTCGGCCCGAGTCTTCGACAGGACCGGACGTCCCATCGCTGCATACCGTAAGACCCATCTCCAGAATCACGACCTCCAGTACGAGGCCGGCATGGGCTGGACCATCGTCAAGGCAGATTTCGGGTCCTTTGGCATACTCATCTGTGCCGATCGCCGATGGCCGGAGGCGGTGAGGTGCCAGAGGCTAGCCGGGGCAGAGATGGTTGCGATCCCAAGCTACGGCATGCACGGGGATCTGAACCTAGCAATGATGCGGACCAGGGCATATGAAAACGGGTTCTATCTAGCATTTGCCCATCCCAAGGAGTCGCTGGTCGTAAACCCTAAGGGAGAAGTCGAGATCGATTTTCGATCTGAACAGGACGTGCTAGTCACGCACGAAATCGATCTATGCGAACTGGATAACTCCCACCTTATGGACCGAAGGCCGGACCTCTATTCTGAGCTGCTGGGAACCTAAGGATCATCTGGTCAGGGCCTTGAGAAGCTCGTTAGCGATGATCACATGACCTATGTGATAGGGGTGCACGGGCTCCGGGGCGAAGAAGTCGGCTTCCCGATACTTCAGGTGCTTCTGGAAGACCTCTTGGGTCCTGACCAGCCGTGTGTGGTATTTCCTGCTCATCCGATGCACGGTCTTGATGTATTCGGGGAGCAGTGAAAGGAACTGACCGCGCATCGAGTTGCCTGTGAAGTCCTTGCTGATGAAGAATGGATCAAGCAGAACGATCTGGCAGGGGTGCTCGGCCGTGGTGCGCTCAACGAGTTGTTCGTAGATTTCGGCGTAGATCTCCGGGCCGACTGCGTCGGGTCTCGCAAAGACTCGGCTTGCCGCGTCGTTTATGCCGATCATCATCGATAGCCACTGGAACTGCTGGTTCATGATGTCATCCTGCCACCGGTCTCTCAGATCGGTGATCTTGTTGCCTCCGCATCCCTTGTTGATGTACTTGATATTCTTGTCAGGGTAGGCAGCCGTGACTAGTTCGGAGAATATCTTCACGTAGCCGTTTCCTAGAGGGGCCTCCTGGGCCCGTCGACCGCAGTCAGTTATGCTGTCGCCCATGAACAGTATGGCATCGCCGTCCTTGAGCTGGATGTCCAATCCTATGCCTCCCGTTGGAGGCGCAGCCTGGGATTCGATCCTTATAACTGTCCACCCTTTTTGCGGATGTTCGCTGATCGTGCATCCGTGGTGCTGCAGGGACCGCCCCAGCCAGCATGCTCGGTACTCGGGCGCCGGCGGATCATTGCCCAACAGGCTGCTATGAGGAGAATGGCAAACGTCCGGGCCGAGTCGGGTACTACAACGCTCAATTCGAGCTTCTTACCGAGGTAGGAGATCGAGGCCAGCAGCTTGTAGTTGCCAGGGTGTCGCGGAAGGCTGAGATGGATTCTCTCTTCGTACCTGTCACCGGTCGTCATCCTGCGGGGAAAGCTCAGAGCAACCACCTCGTTGTAGGTGCGGTTGCGAACTTCGAAGTTGAGCCAGTAGAGGCCAAGGTCGAGATGTTCCGGCCAGCTTCTGAAGCCCTTGTTGGCTATGGTGAGGTTCACGCTGATTCGTTCGCCAGGCCCCCCCTGGAGCGAGCCGGGCTCAAGAGAGAAGATCGAGTCCATCTCCTTAAGGCCGGGATCCCACAGACCATGCCTGAAGATCGTGGAGTAGTTGGCCGTGATGTCTATGTAGAGGCGGCCCAGTTCGATCGTTTCGCAGATCTCGGTACCCTCGTGCAGTTCGTTCCAGGTCTCCACGACAACTATGTTCGATCCGCTCCTGAGAGCGGCCTCCCAGTCGTCCCTGTAGGCATAGCCATCGAGGCGATCTCGATGCAAAGGATTCTGCCCGTAGCATCTCACGGCCCCTTCGTTGCTGAAGCCAGGCCCAACCGCTGCCACATCGAGGAGAATCGGCCCCAGCGCCGCCCCCCATCCGTACCTCATCTCGGTGTCAAGGTTCCACGAGCGTTCCCTGACTATGAACAGCGTGGAGTTGAAGTCCTCTCTGAACCTTGCCCGGGCATAGTCCACCAGGCTTTGATCATAGGCCAGCACCCAACCCGATGAGTAGAGCCACACCATGGCCGAGCCGTCCATGCGAGCCCAGAGATCCCCCGGGACGTGAGAGAAGAAATCGTGGATCATGCCGTAGAACAGCTCCTTGCCCTCCTCCGCTGTCAGATCCGGTTTTGCACCCGGCCTTCTTCTGTGCTGGTGTTCAACCATGAGGGATGTGGTATCAAAGAACATTCCGATCTTGGGCGGCGATACTCCCTCCTGGATGAGACTCCGCTGGGCCTCAGCGAGCCTGTCCAGACCCGGGATGGACCATGACTTGGCGGGCGTATCTCCCCAGTACACAGGAAGCAGGAAGTCCAATCCAGCCTCCATCATGTCCAGAAGCTCCTTTCGGTGCCAGTCCACGCTCGCGTAACTGTAGGTCTGGATATTCGGGGGATGATTGGTCAGAGCATCCTTGCCCTGCACGAAGAAATGCAAGGTGGAGTTCCAGTCGTACCAGTAGAAGTAGTAGGTGCCGACGATGCGGTCGGTTGCATGGAAGGTCGAAGGATCCTGGGCTCCGACCGCTTCCGTGGCCACAAGCAGTCCCAGAAGAAACAGGGCCTTCGCCGCAAGGTCTCCGGATCGGCTTTCCGTTCTGCGAGATGGCTCTTCCGTAGGGCTGGATCTCCTAGGCAACAAACCGCAACACCAGGGGTATTGTGAAGATGCTCACCAGGGTGCCGGTGAAAACCGTGGCGGCCACTATCTCCGGGTTGCACCCAAACTTCTTGGATATCATGAAACTGGCAACCGCCGGTGGCATTGACGACTCCACGATCACGACCCCTCTCACTGCGCCCTCGAGGTTGAAGATGACAACCGAGGCCAGTCCGAATGCCAACCCGATTCCGATCCGCATGGATCCGGATAGCAACGCTGCTCGAAGGTGTTGCCGAGGCCTGATCTCGGCGAGGCTCATTCCCAAGGAGATCAGGAACAGCGGAATGGCGGCCTGGCCGAGGATGTCCACCGCTCTGGACACAACCAGCGGGATCCGGACTTCCAAGATGCTGGCAGCGATCCCCAACCCTGTGGCGTAAACAAGAGGGAGCTTGAAGGTCTCGAGCCATGGCCTGTTGCTCGGACCGGAGTTTCTTGCAGCGAGGTATATGCCCAGTGTGTAGTTGAAGATGGCAGTTGTCACGAAGAACATCACCACGATCCCTAGCACGGCCTCCCCGAATGCAAAGAGGCAGATCGGAAGGCCGAGGTTCCCGGCATTGATTAGGATGACCGGGAGCGTCCTTGCATCTACGTCGCTGAGACGAAGGGCCCAAAACACCGCCCTGGAGACTGCTAGGCTCCCCATTACGATCAGGGCCGCAGATAGGGCCACCGGCAACAGCTCCCAGGGGTAATGGACCTTCGAGGATAGGGATGAGAAGATCAGGCAGGGAGAAGCAAGGTAAAGGGCGATCTCTATGAGCGGCTTGGTATCCATCTTCTTGTACCGCTGAAGCCCGTAGGCCAAGCCAATTACCAGGAAAGTGGGCGTTACGGTCTCGAGTATCCCCAATGTGTGGCCAGAACCGTGACAAACTCTGATTACTGTTTCCGGCCGTGCCGGCGCGTGGTAATACATTTTACCTGGCCTACGCGGCAAAGGTTCCGGTGGCGATTTGACTCCACGTGATCGCGTCTGGACGGCGCTTGAGAAGGGCGAGGCGGACCGGGTCCCCATGTTCGAATTCGAGGTTCAGATTCCTGAGAAGATCATCGGCAAACCTCCCATAAGCCAGGAAGAGGCCAACCGGCTCAAAGAGAAGGGCAGGGAGAAGGAGGTGCGGGAACGCAACTTCGAGTACAAGGTCAAGCTCTGGAGGAGGCTGGGCTACGACCTTATCGCGGTTCCCCGCGACCTTCTGGCGCTGGCACGCAGGGTCGCCCCCGATCTGGCCTACCTGGGCGGGTGTGGACACGTCTCCCCCATGCCTGGAAGCATGGCTGACATAGAGACCATAAGGCGCTTCTACTACGACCGCGGCAAGCTCAGAAGAGAATGCAGGGAGATGACTAAGAGGGCCATTGAAGGTGCCAAGGCCGAGATCGACGCTGGGCTGCTCATCATCCGAGGTGGCCTTGATGACATGGCTGGTAAGGAGGGACCTTACCTTGCACCGCGATTCTACAATGAACTGATATTCCCAAACCTTGCCAGACTTGCTGCGGCCATACACCGCATGGGAGGCAAGCTCCTCGTTCACAGCGATGGCGACCTGCGGCCGATCCTTGACGGGCTCGTAGGATCTGGCATTGATGCCCTCCATTCGATTGACCCCTCCTCCAACATGGACATCCTTCAGGTCAAGGAGAAGTATGGAGACAGGATCTGCATCTTCGGTAACGTCGACTGCGCGTGGACCCTGACCAGGGGAACGGTGGAGCAGGTTGTGAAGGAGACCAGGGCGGCCATAGCCAGCGCAGCCCCGGGTGGAGGTTACGTACTGTCCAGCAGCAACGTGATCCATGCTGCCGTTCCGGTCGAGAACGCCCTGGCAATGGTCGAGGTCGGGCGGAAGTTCGGCAGGTACAGGTAAGCTCTTACCGCACCTGGATCGGTAAGAGATTTCTGCAGCAACCGATCTCAAGCTGGCGTGGCCCTTGGAAACCTGGCGATGGGAGCCATAGCCAGCCTGATAGCCGGTCTGGCGACCGGCCTTGGTGCCCTGCCCGTGCTTTTCTTCAAAGAGGTCTCGCATCGGGTATTGGACGCGATGCTGGGCTTCGCCGGGGGGGTGATGCTGGCAGCGACGGCGTTCGGCCTTCTGATCCCGGCGGTGGAGATGGGGGGAGCCTCCGTGGCAGTCGGTGGCTTCCTTGCGGGCGGCATGTTCGTCTACCTTCTGGACAGGTACGTGCCGCACGAGCATCTGATCAAGGGCCACGGGGGACCTTCGTCAGACCTGTCGGGGACGAGCCTCTTGGTGCTGGCGATAGCCATCCACAACTTCCCGGAGGGCCTAGCGGTGGGCATCAGCTTCGGGGGTGGCAACATTGGGATGGCGACGGTGATAGCCATCGGCATAGCCCTGCAGAATATGCCGGAGGGATCCGCAGTTGCTTTCCCGCTGGTGAAGGAGGGGTTTTCTCGCAGGAAGGCCATCTGGTACTCAACGCTGACCGGAATGGTGGAGCCAATCGGTGGACTCGTGGGCGTTTCCGTTGTGGGTCTGGCCCGTCCTTTTCTGCCAGTGGGGCTCGCGTTTGCCGGGGGCGCCATGGCCTTCGTTGTGAGCCACGAGATGATCCCAGAGAGCCACCGAAAGGGCCACGAACTCGAGGCCACCACGGGCTTCATGATGGGCTTTGCCTTGATGATGGTTCTTGACGTCATCTTTGGATAGACGGACCTCTGACGGGTCCCGCAGCATTTCAGGTGGTCTTATCCACCGGGGCCAGCGGGGGACGCTCCCGGAACATTTTTTTGGCAGACCGGTGGCGATGGCGGTGGAAAGGTTGGCTTCTTTGGAACCCGCGATTGAGAGGAGGCACGAGGATGGATAGACTGGCGAAGGCGATAGCCGAGTTCGATGACAAGACTGCGAAGCGTCTGGCAAGGGAGGCTCTGAAGGAGCCCAAGGGGTTTGAGAAGGTCGTTGAATCGGTCAGGAGCGGGATGGAGGAGATCGGGGATCTCTACGAGCGAAAGGAGTACTTCCTGTCCGATCTGATAATGGGGGTCGCCCTCGCGGAGGACATATTCGAGATGGCTAAGCCCTATCTTGAGAAGGGAGTCAGCGGTTCGAAGGGCCGGATAGTGGTCGGCACGGTTCAAGGAAGCGTACACAGCATGGGCAAGAGCATCCTGATATCGATCCTGACGTCTGCGGGCTACGAGGTCGTCGATGTCGGCGCCAATGTCCCCGCCGAGAAGTTTGTTGAGAAGGTCAGAGAGGTCAAGCCCCAAGTATTGGCTCTTTCGGTCGGCCTGACCCAGGCCCTGCCGAGCGTCAGGGAGGTCGTGACCGCCCTGGAGAGGGCCGGATTGAGGGACAAAGTCAAGGTTATTCTCGGTGGAAATGCCGCCAACGAGGAGAGGGCCGCGGAGGCGGGCGTGGATGCCTACGGAGCATCTGCTGTTGCAGGCCTCCGCATGATCGAGGCATGGATGGGGAGCAAGGCCTGACCGTGGTTGGGGCGTCTCCGATTCCTTCAGAGACCGCACGGGTGCACTCCATGACTGACACCCCAAGACCCGAATATCCCCGCCCCCTCCTTCTCAGGGAGCCCTGGATGAACCTCAACGGAAGATGGGGCTTTGCGATCGATCCGAAGGATTTGGGCGAGCGGGAGCGATGGTGGGAGGAACCCGATCTGGACTATCGGATATCGGTCCCGTTTCCCCCCGAAAGCACTCTGAGCGGACTGGGCTTGACGGACTTCATGCCGATCGTGTGGTACTCCAGGACGTTTCGTCTTTCGAATGAGATGGTGGACAAACGCATACTGCTTCACTTCGGTGCCGTTGACTACGAAGCCAGGGCGTGGGTGAACGGACATCCGGTCGGGGAACATCTGGGCGGCTATGTGCCCTTCACATTTGACATCACAAGCAGTGTGGTGACGGGCAGAAACTGTGTGGTGCTTCGGGTTAGGGACGACAACAGATGCGGGCTTCAGCCCAGCGGCAAGCAGTCGCCAAGAGCGGGTTCCTACGGCTGCATGTACACAAGGACGACCGGCATCTGGCAGACGGTATGGCTGGAGGCCGTTGAGCCGACCCATGTCGAGATGGCGTGGGTGAGTTCACCGAAGTCGGGGAGCCGGATCTGGGCCATGGGCTCCCTGAGCGGCAAGCCAGCGGGATTGCTCCACGCCCGCGTTCTGAGCGATGGTAGCTTGATTGCGGAAGGGAGGAGCCCGGCCTCCGTCTACACCAAGGTGCCCATCGAGGTCGAGGATGCGCTGCATAGATGGGGCCCGTCCGAGCCCAAACTGTACGACCTTGAGTTAGAGCTGCGGGAAGGAAGGGATGTGATAGACACCGTGACCAGCTACTTCGGAATCAGATCGGTCGAGATCGTGAAAGATCACATCCTGATCGATGGGCATCGGATCTTCCAGAGGCTTGTGCTCGACCAGGGGTACTACAGAGAGGGCATCTACACCGCCCCCACCGATGCCGATCTCCGCCGCGACATAGAGATCGCCAAGGAGATGGGTTTCAACGGCGCAAGGCTCCACCAGAAGGTCTTCGAGCCCAGGTTCCTTTACTGGGCCGATAGGCTTGGATACCTGGTCTGGGGCGAATTTCCGAGTTGGGGAATCGACACGTCCCAGGCAATGGCGTGCCAGAACTTCGTCTCCGAGTGGGTTGAGGTCGTGAAGAGGGACGTCAACCACCCATGCATCATTGGGTGGTGCCCGTTCAACGAAACCCCGACCAACCAGAACAAGCGGTTCATTCAGACGGTCTACGAAACCACCAAGTCGATAGATCCCGGCCGACCTGTGATCGACACCAGCGGATACACACACGTCGTCACGGACATCTACGACTGCCATGACTACGATCAGGACGTCGAGGCATTCAAAGCCAGACACTCAAGGATCAGCGAAGGGGGAGAGCCCTTCCGCAATCATCCAGAGCACGAAGTGCCGTATTCAGGGCAGCCCGTGATGGTGAGCGAGTATGGTGGGATCTGGTGGAATCCGGGTCAGGTGGATGAGAAGGCCTGGGGCTATGGGGAAAGGCCGCGGTCGGAAGAGGAGTTCCTGCGAAGATACGAAGGCCTGACGAAGGCACTGCTGAGCAATCCTAGGATGGTTGGGTTCTGCTACACCCAGCTTTACGATATAGAACAGGAGGTCAACGGCCTGTACACATACGACCGACGACCCAAGTTTGATCCTGCCCTGATCCGTGCGATCAACGGAGCCAGGGCTGCCTACGAGGATTGAGGGAGACGCCATGGTGCCGGCAAAGGGTGGGAGTTCCGCGGGCAAGATGGGCGTCAGGATCGTGCCCGCGCACGATGAACACCTTCAGGAGATAACCGAGATCTACAATGAGGCGGTCCGGAACACCACGGCGACTTTCGATGCACATCCGAAGACCTTGGACGAGCAGAGGTCATGGATGAATGAACACGGCGGGAAGCATCCGATAGTGGTTGCAGTTTGCCGGGGGGAGGTCGTTGGTTGGGGGTCGCTTTCCAGATTCAGCGATCGGAAGTGCTACGAGAATGCGGTCGAGGACTCGGTGTATGTTCGGAAGGAGTTCAGGGGTCGCGGCATAGGCAGGATGATTCTTCGTAGGCTCATCGGTGAGGCGAGGAAAGCAGGCCATCATGCCATCGTTGCCCGTCTGGATGCCGGAAATGAGGCAAGCATTGCGCTGCACAGGGAAATGGGCTTTGAGCAGGTCGGATACCTGAAGGAAGTAGGCTACAAGTTCGGCCGCTGGCTGGATGTTGTAATGATGGAAATCGTGCTCTAGTGCGACTTCCCGGGTGGACGGTGGGCCAGGTTCAGGAGGATTGGCTGAATCGCGGACGATGTGGGGGACATGCTCCAGTATGGTAGAGAGAGTCATATCTTATCTTACCATGATCACCGGTACTTTGGTGGAGACTTGTCATCTGGGATTGAGATCAAGAATGAGATGAAGCAGCTCTTCAAACAGATAGTCACGCAGATGTCGGAGGGGAAGGAGGAAGTCATCACGACCGTGGTACACGTTTCCGAAATGGTGAAGATTCTGAGGCACGGCATGCCGCTGGATCAGCTCCATCAGGCCGTAATGGGCCTCTTCATGCTGGACAACGTGATGATATGTGGTTGTGAACAACAGGCTTACTTCGCCGCGCTGGAACTTGACAATGAGTTGAGACTCGAAGCCAACGATGCCTTGGCAGTCGATGTGATGAGGGCAGACGGCGTGACAGAGATCTTATCCTTCGACACGGATTTCGACCGTGTCGAAGGCATAACTCGATTGCCGCAACCTCGGCCATCACCAAGGTAGAGATCGGCCGAGTTGCCTCGGGATCACACTTCATGAGGGGGGGTCCTTGCACCCCGTTTCTCATAGTATTCCTCGAAGATCTTCCGGACGATGTTCCTTCTGCCCTCCTCGGTCTCCAGTGCCCCGCCGCTGACCTTCTCGATGGCCATGGATTCGATTTCCCTTGCATCTATGGGCAGCGTGATGGTCCCGCTCTCGTCGACCGCCATTCCCTGGGCTGGAAGCGCGATCCTCGAGATGGCCTCGCCCAAGCCCCGGATCGTGCTGTCACCCGAGTCGGTCAGGAAGCGGGCCTTCTGGGAGTCCTTCATCTCGGCCACGATCTTTCCGGGCTTGAACGAGTAGGCATCCTTGTAGAAGTGTTTGAAGCCGTATACCGACCTCGCCTCGCCCAGCTTCGAGTACTGGCCGACATCCCTCATGAGCAGCTGATGCTCAACATCCACCTCAAGGCTGGTGACGACCCATTTCTCGGTATCGATCTCCAGAGAGCTGAGCCTGCCAATCCTCCAGCCCGGTCCGGCGAAGACCTCCTTGTCCCTCACGCTGGAGGATTTCACGGCATGGCCGCGCTGCGGCTTCCAGGACGACCCCGCAGCTTCCGGGCGCAGGACGTAACGTCTTCCCTCAAATACGAAGAGCCCCCTCTTCACGGGCTTGGACCTGAATCCTTTGCTGACGATTATGCCCAGTATCTGCTGTCCGTGCTTGGGCAGGTAGAGGTTCCACACCCCTCCAAAAGGCTTCCCATCTAGGTAGGCCACTCTTCCAGCAAGCTCGTCAACCTTCATACCGATCCCCCTTCGAAAGCGGTCGCCCGAAGGCCCTCAGCCAAGGAGTCCTCAGGTCTCATCATATAAATTGAGGCGCTAAAGAGTGTATCAGCATCGATGAGGTGGGATCGTGACTGATGATTTCGGCGATCAGTTTCAGAGGAGGAGCAAGTATCGAAGGGGTCGCCTTCCATGCGGCGGCCTGGATTGGGCAAGCCGGCCCGATGCCTATAAGCAATATGCCGACCGACGGAGGTTGAGCCTGCCCTCGCCCAGGTTCGATGGAGGCTTGCCGCTCTGGACCGCCATGGCGGGGCGCAGGTCGGTTCGGGAGTTCAGCGATCAAGCCCTGACTTTGGCCGAGGTTTCCCAGCTTCTTTGGGCATGCCAAGGGATCA
Source organism: Hadarchaeota archaeon (SeqCode) (assembly GCA_964452145.1). Taxonomy (GTDB): domain Archaea; phylum CAYQAE01; class CAYQAE01; order CAYVLA01; family CAYVLA01; genus CAYVLA01. The sequence goes on along the minus strand of CAYVLA010000015.1, from coordinate 17,607 downwards.
CGGATCGTGGGCGGGGCCGTGAGTTCAGGTCCACGCCTTCGGCGGGCGCGCTCTACCCGGTGGAAACCTATGCGGCTGTAAGCGCCGTGGAGGGCATTCCCTCCGGCGTCTACCACTACTGGGTTCCGGGCCATGGCTTGGAGCTGATCAGAGAGGGGGATTTCCGAGAGGAAGCCAGCCGATCCGCCCTAGATCAGGACATGGCATATTATGCCCCGCTGGTTCTCATTTGGACCGGGATCTTTGAGCGGTGCAAGTGGAAATACGGACAGAGGGCCTACAGGTATGTCTACCTGGACGCCGGGCACATCGCCCAGAACCTGGCTCTGGCAGCAGTGGGCTTGGGGCTCGGAAGCTGCCAGATCGGTGCCCTCTACGACGACGAGGTGAACGCGCTGCTTGGGGTGGATGGAGACCGGGAAAGCGTCCTCTACATGAGCGTTGTCGGGAAACCAGCCCGCGGCGGTTGATTAGTGAAGCTGTTGTTGCCGTTCGGCCTCTTCCTATGAGCATCTGCCAGAAGTCGATGCCGGCGTTCAGCGGGAAGCAGGAAGCGGAGGCAGGATGAGTGGGACTTGAATCCCAACGGAACTGAGTGAGAGTGGGGTGTCAGAACTGAGGTCACGGAGGAGCGACCGTGTAGTTCTCTGTGTATGGGCAGGCATCCTGCTCGGGGCCGCAGTGTGTGAAGGGCCGGTGGCCGAGATCGGCCTGAAGTGGGCCATCAACACCAGTGCAGTGTTCTCGGGCATGACGTTTGGCGCGGGACATCAGGGCTGTCAGACCGTGTGGGACGTCGATGGGGACGGAACGAACGAGATAGTGTTCGGGACGAGGAGGGGTGCCAGCAGGAGGCTGTGGTGCTTCGACGCAGACGGAGGCTTTGAATGGATCTATCCGCCCATGGATCAGGACGGACTGCCCGGCGACCCTATGAGCAAGGTGTCCCCGGTCGATTTGAATCGGGACGGGGGCCAACTCCCGAGGCATCCTAGGCGTGCGGGATCCGCCCCCGCGGTCAGTGTAGGTTGTAGCGGGGCTCGTTGACCATGCCAACCCAGCGATATGGACTCTTGCCTTGGCTCAAGTGGGCCGATCACAGGTGATTGGCATCCGGGATCGCAACTGTTTTATCTGGGAAGCACCTTGCACGACAGGGGTCTATGACCAGGGGTCTCGGGCCAGCGGGCTGTGTTGTCCTCGGCCTTTGCATTGGCGCGCTGCTCGGTAGTCTCCCCCTTTGCCGAGGAGAATCTGCTGGATGGCCACCCCAGTACATGAACCACACCTTTGGTGGGACGATTCACGTTGGTCAGGATGCGAGACTTGAGATTCCTGCCGTTGGGGATGTTCTGGGAAGGCGAGAGATCATCGTCTGGGTCAGATTCCACAACGTTGGCAATGAGACCAAGCGGATCCTGCCTGCCGGCTCATGGGTTGAGGTGGACGGCCAATACACCAGATCTCTCTACTACAGTTCCTGGTCAAAACTCCACGCCACTCACAACTATGCGACCTACAAGTACTACGTCTGGAATCATCCAGCAGTCGAGGTACCTGCGCACAGCAGCTTGGCAGGTTGGTTGATCTTCGAATTGCCCAAGCACGTCTTCGACAGCATGTCCAAGCTGAGCATTGGGTTCGGTGGCATCGTCGCCAGCCTCAACATCTCCTCAGAAGGTCGGCCTGAGCCAACGTCCATGATAACCATCGAGGGTCCCCCTGCGGGCCGCACCGTAGCGAATCTCTGGCACGTGAAGTTCTACGTCGTGGACACCAGCTACCACCCGAGGACGATCAACTGGTCGGTTACATTGGACGGTCGGACCATACTGGAGGGAAACGGTACCAGGTATTCGTTCTCCCCGATCGAGGTCGATAGGAGCCTCACCTGGCTGTCGGTGCCCGATGGCGATCATGAGCTTACGGTTAGCGTTACGGACGGCGTGATCGTTGATGCCGAGATCGTGAAGTTCAGATTGGCAGCATCATACATCCCTGTGCTCAGCTGCAGGTGGTACATCAACACCAGCGATGTGTTCTCGGGCATGACGTATGGAGCCGGCCATCAGGGTTGTCAGACGGTCTGGGATGTGGATGGCGATGGAACGAAGGAGATACTGTTCGGGACGAGAAGGGGTCATAGCAAGAGGCTGTGGTGCTTCGGGGCCGATGCTCGTCTCGAGTGGATCTATCCTCCCCTGGATCAGGATGGACTGCCCGGGGACCCTGTGAGCAAGGTTTCCTTGGTCGATGTGAATCGGGACGGGGTCCATGAGCTTTGCCTAGCAGGAAGAGGAGGCAGGCTTCACGTTCTGGATGGCGATGGGCACATCGTCTGGGTCTGGGACAACCCTGTTCCGGGCACCGCCATGTACGGCGCTCCGCAGGCGTATGATGTGGACGGCGATGGGTTCGTCGAATTCTTCATGACCGACGAGGCTGGCTTCGTCCACCGCGTCAACCACAACGGCCAGCTGGTCTGGACCTGGCGTCAAGCCGGACACGCGAATGGCGGCCATGCCACCATCTGCGACATCAACCGTGACGGCCGATACGAGATCCTCTGGGGCAGCCATGATCACTATGTGTACTGCATATCCGCAGATTCCGGGGCCGAGCTGTGGAGGTACGACACGCGCGGAAACATCAAGAGCGGCCCCGTCATTGTCGCGGATGTCAACCGGGATGGTGAGTATGAGGCACTGATCTGGAACGATTCGCCCAGCGGCGCGGTGATATGCTTAAGCCATTCCGGGACCGAGATTTGGAGGTGGGCCCTCCCGATGGAGGGGAACATCCGGATCTGTCAGGCCTTGGGGGATGTCGATGGTGACGGGTCACTTGACATGGTTGTGATGTCCTGGGGCAAGATGTACTGCCTAGATGTGGGAGGGCAGGTCCCGGTAACGAAGTGGGCAGTCAACTTCTCTCAATGGAGCGAGGAAGGGTTGCTGCCGCCCGGCGCCTTGGCAACGGACTGGTCGGCATATCAGGTCATTGCGGACATCGATGGAGATGGACGGCAGGAAGTGCTCTGTCTTGCGCCCTTTCCGATCGTTGTCGACGGGGCGACGGGCGAGCTTGAAGCGTACTATCTGAATGAGCACGTAGGCGTGGGTGCAAGAGCCGAGAACGGCGGCTGGTGGGGGGATGTGGATGGCGATGGCGTTTCGGAGTGGATCTGCGAGCTGAATGGTAAGAGCCATGCGCAGACACAGGTCTACTGCCTTACGTTGGGCGGCAGATTCCCGGCGGAGTCCCCCTGGTCCGAGTACTTTCACTGTGCCTACCCCGCCGAGTACCAGAACGAGCAAGCCTGGCTGACCTTGAAGGGGGCCTACTCCAACTCGGTCTGGTTCCCTCTGTCGGAATCATCGTGGTTCTCTCTGTCCATCCTAGCAGTGCTGGCCCTTTTCCGGGGTTTGCGCGCGCAAGAATACAGGAGCCCTATTTTTAGGTCATAGGATCAACCGACCGGCGTGAAGAGCTACACGCACCCGGTCGAGGCACGATATCGCGATGCGCCGCTGCCACGCATCACGATTCCGCGGTTGGCGGAGATCCCAGTACCGGGTCTGCCACCGAACCCATCCCAGCTTGGGTCCATGATCGAGATCCCGGCGCTCGTCAACTTCCTTGATGGGTCCGGGAGCCCGGACCAAGCTCGCTTCTGGCTTGCCTATGATCCCCAAGGACTGGTCATGGCGGGCAGACTCTCCAAGCCGACCCACGGCAGGACGGACGTTGTCGAGGATCAGGTGCAGCATGAACAGCTTCAGATCGTTCTGAATCCCGCCCCAGATAAACGGAGGTGGTACCGCATTCGTCTTAGACCCGACCGCGTCATGGTGATCGATGCCGGAGGCGAAGGTGCGCCCCATGGTTGGTGGGGGAAGGGCGGCATCATCAAGCAGAGGATCGACGAGCAGGGCTGGAGCTTCGCGGTCAGGATCCCGTTCTCGCTCCTGGGATCGGAGTGCCCAGAACCCGGGGCCATTTGGCGTATGAACATCTTCCGCTACCTGTACAAACGTCAGGAGGACAATTCGTCCTGGTCGGTTATGTATGTAGGCAGGATCGACATTCCGGAACGATACGGAGAGGTGGTCTTCGGCGGAATGGGGATCTGTGGATCGGTTGTGGACTGCGATCTCTCGCCGGGGCCCAACCGTTCGCGCTTTGATCTGAGGAACCTGGGGAAGACGGTATCAGGCATCGAGGTGGTCGCGAGCCAGAGTGGGCGCATCCTTGCGCGCAGGCGATGCAGCGTGGAGGCTGGGAGCCGGAAATTGCTGGAACTGGACTTCGTGCTCCCGGATGGCGGGATGGTTATTCTCTCTGCAGAGGAAGAGGGAGGTACCACCGTCGCGAGGTGGCCCCGGGGAACAGGCTGCGCCGTTCTGGGCCCCCGCATTGTGGAGCTGCACCGGAAGCTGGGCGAACTCACACGAAGCCGTAGCGCCATCATCGCCGGGCAGGCCCGGGGTCTCTGCGCCGAACTGACCGAAGTTGAGAAGGCTCTTGCGACAGCCGAACGCAACGCAGGCCGATGGCAGGACACGGAATGTCACTTGACGCAGATGGAACGCAGCGTGGCCATGCTGGCACACAGGTCTAGGCTGCCGGATCAAAGCGCGCCAGCGGCAATTCTAGGCACGAACTCGCTTGTCAAGATCTACACAGAGCTGCCGCTCCCCGACGCGCTGTCCAAGCGTATCGATCTCAAGGCGCCGAGAGGCGGCTCTGACTCTGCCCAGCTCATTCTCATCGCCTTCGATCAGGACCTCACCGACTGCATCGCACGGGTCCGTCCCCTATCTGGTCCCGGGGGATCCACGATCGGCCCGGAAGCGGTGGAGACCTGGAGGGTCGGATACGTGACTACGCGGCGACCCAGGTACATCGTTGAGTACATCGGGCCTCACCCCGATCCTCTTCTGCCCCTTGAATCCTTCAGCGTCGGCAAGGGGGGATTCGAAGTACTGTGGATGACAATCAGCGTGCCTCGGAGCGCCGCCGCGGGCACGTACGAAGGCATCGTCGAAATCGTCCACTCCGGCAAGGAGTGTTTGAGAATGCCCGTTGCCCTCAGGGTGTGGGACTTCGATCTTCCCGCCAGGCCGTCCCTGCGGACCGCCTTCCCCATTTTTGAGAAGGAGATTGAGGATTTCTATGGCAGGCCCTTGACCCCCAGACAACGCTGGCTCTACTATGACTTCCTTCTCCGCAGGCACATCAGCCCATCCTGTCAGTACGAGGAGGAGCCCCGACCCAGGATTGAGGACATGGACGGGGTCATGAACGCGGGGTCCAACGTCATCTCCATGGGCTATCTGCCGAAAGAGAAGGTCGATGAATGGGTCGATGGCCTGAGGCCCACGGTCGAGTTTCTTCGGAGAAGAGGCTGGCTCAAGTGGGCCTATGTCTACGGTTTCGATGAGGTGATCCCGGCGGGCTATCCCGAGCTCAAGGAGGCCTATCGCAAGGTCAAGGAAGCATATCCCGACCTGCCTAGGGGGTGTACGGTTGGCCCCGAGCACGAACTTCCCGAAATTTTCGGGACCGTGGATATCTGGATACCCCAGACCGACAGGTTCGACTCCGCCTACGAGGAGAGGCAGGCCCTGGGCGAGGAGGTGTGGTGGTACGTCAGCATGTGGCCCCGACACCCCTTCGCCAACATGTTCGTCGACTACCCCGCAATCGACCACAGGATCCTCTTATGGCAGACATGGAAGTATGGCGTAACCGGCTTCCTCTATTACTGCATCAACCTATGGTCGAGCAACTGCGTTGGACTGGCCAGCATGGAAAGGGAGGGTGCAGCCTTGCCAGATCCCCGGGATAGGCAGGCCATCGAGAGCGGAGCACGATGGCCAGAGGTGCCTTGGAACACCTACACGGGTCCGACCGCCACCAATGGGGACGGGCAGTTGATCTACCCCGGCCCCGACGGCGGCCCACTCAGTTCCGTACGTTTGGAGTGCGTGCGCCACGGGATCGAGGACTTTGAGATGCTCTCAATGCTCAGACGGCAGGCCGAGAAGCTGTCCGTAGACCTGGGTGCACGCGCATCAGGGCTTGTGGAGGAGGCGATTGCTCTGATCGCCGTTCCTCCTGAGGTGTGCATCGATCTGACGCGCTACACCCAGGATCCTTCAGTTCTGCTGCGCGCCAGGGAACGGATCGGGGATCTCTTGGAGAGGATGATGACGGAGTGGGTCCATCCCTCAGATTGCGGGTAGGCCCCGTGCCCCCGTGGCATCATTTAAGAGAGTTGGGCCGGGATCTGGTCCAAGGTGAGGCTTTGAACAGAGACGATGCCGAAAGGGCGGAGAAGCTGCTGAGGGGCTTCAAGGGCGATGACTATGCCTTTGGCGATGGGGCTTTGAAGCGCGTGGGCCCGTATGCTGCGGCCAAGCTGGGAAGGCGGGTTGCACTGGTCGTCGACACCTACTTGAAGGACAGCGAACCCATGAAACAGATCGAGGCTTCTCTGGAATCTGCCTGGGTCAAGATTCTTGAACAGTTCGATGGAGCGCGCGCAAATGCTCCACGGGAGGACCTTTATCGCATCGCCTATCAAGTTACGCGTTGTAATCCGGATGGCGTGGTCGTGGTGGGGGGAGGCAGCACCATCGATGCTGCAAAGGCCTCACTTGTTCTGAGGCTGTACGGAGGGGTCATCGATGACTATTTCGGAACCGGTAAGGTCAGCGAGAAATCCGGTGGCAAACAGATACCGCTGGTCGCCGTTCAGACTGCAAGCAGCTCGGGCGCCCATCTCACCAAGTACGCCAACATAACCGAGCTGACCTCGGCCCAGAAGAAGCTGATCGTGGACGACTCGGTGGTTCCCCGGGCATCCGTCTACCAGTATGATGTCAGCCGCACCATGCCCCCCGGCTTCACCAAGGACGGGGCCCTGGACGGCATCTCCCACTGCTGGGAGGTCTGGATGGGTGCCACGGGCAAGCCCAACTACGACAAGGTTAGTGAGGTGGCCTGCCTGGGCATCAAGCTGGTGGTCGACAACCTGCCTGCTGCGGTCAGGAACGGCAACGACATGGAGGCGAGATACGCCCTGGGGCTGGCGACCGACCTTGGGGGCTACAGCATAATGCTTGGCGGTACCAACGGTGGGCACCTCGGCAGCTTCTCCCTAGTCGATCTGTTATCCCACGGCAGAGGGTGTGCGGTGCTGAACCCGTACTATACGGTGTTGTTCTCACCCTCCATACAGGATCAGCTGAAGAGGATCGCGCCGATCTACGAAGCGGCAGGCTGGCTCAAAGGAGCCGACAAGCTAACCGGGAGGCCCCTGGCCGAGGCGGTGGCCAAGGCGATGGTGGCGTTCTCCAGGAGCATTGACTTCCCAACGACTTTGAGGGAAGCAGGGGCAACCCGGGATCGGATCGATAGGATGGTCGAGGCGGCCAAGGACCCCCAGCTCAAGATGAAGCTGCAGAACATGCCGACCCCAATGGATCCCGACGCCGGCGACGTCGAAAGGCTCATGAGGCCCACCCTAGAGGCGGCATACACCGGGGATCTCACACTCATACCGTAGGTGGTTCCCGGGCTGAGATTAGCCCCAGACCATGCTGCCCCCGGAAACGACCCGAGCCGACCTCGGAACACCCCGAAGCAGACTCCACCGTGGGCAGCGGTCATAATTCAGGTCGGGAAAGGTGGGGGGATTGTGTTTGGGGGGATTGTGGAAGAATAAGTACGCCTTTCCCGACCTGTTGCCCGTTTCAGCGGGGCAAGTCATTGATAAGTGTTTCGATATCGCAAGGTTTGATTCGGATGGCTGGCCCCAGCCAGTGCTTCCTCCGGGGATAAGCTAGCCGGGCGAGGGATACCGCCCGTATCTCCTACCGGCCCTCATCATGGCCTGGTAGTTCTCGGGCTTGACTGCGGGGTGTATGCTGTTGCTTGAGGAAAGGACGAAGCCGCCGCCCGGGGCCGCCTGGGCCATGGTCTGTCTGACTGATCTGATCACCTCCCCCGGGGTGCCGCCCGAAAGCAGGTCGCCACAATCGATGTTGCCGATCAGGCAGATGCGGTGTCCGTACTCCTCCTTCACCTGCCCGATATCCATCCCTGCCACGGGCTCGAGCGGATCGATGGCGTCAATGCCCGTGTCCACGATCATATCAAGTATGGGCCACAGGTTGCCGTCGGTGTGCTTTATGTGGGGCACCCCCCGCTTTCTGGTGAACCTCACGGTCTCCCTGAGGTAGGGCAGAACGAATCTCCGGAAATGCGCAACCGACATGATGGGGCCTTTTCTGTTGCAGTAATCGTCGCCGGTGACTATTGCATCGGCGCCGATCTCGATGGCCCGGGCGATGACCCTTTTCTTGTAGTCGGTGACCATCCTGGCGAGGCGCCGAGCTAGGCCCGGGTTGCGGTAGTAGTCGATCAGCAGAGTCCTCATCCCGCGGAGGTAATGTGAGAACTCGAAGGCCTCGTGGCTGCAGAAGACTATGGCCCTCCTGCCGCCGAGACGTTTGACGGCGTTCTCAAGAGACGCGAGCCTGTGTGCGGCATCCGGATCGGGTGGGGAATAGCTCTCCAGATCATCCGCGGATGCTATGGGGCCGCCGCTGGGATAGGCAAGCCCGCTTGGCTCGATCCGCCACTTAATGCCCCACTCATCCTTGTAGGTCTGACTGTCCAGCCATTCGGTTCGTCTGTTATCCTCGAAGACGGTTACTCCGTCGAGACCTTCCTTTTCGTAAAAGTCAAGCGCCGAGATCGGCCCAGCTAGGGCGTGAATGACTCGGTCATTGATTATCAGCTCCCATGTGGGGACCCGATCGGGCTCGCCCCTTTCCAAGGCGGTCAGAATCCTGTCCCGTCCCTGCATGTGCTCACCATCACCGAAGCCCTGATATGTCTTAGCCGGGCCCACGGGATAGTCCTATGCGAGGGGCCGAGGCTGGGTTACCGCTGCCGTCTCCTTGGTTCTGCCGCGGGACTACCAGGCCTGTGGAACCCGCTCTGGTTGCAGCGAATCCTGCTGCCGGAGGCCAGATTTCCGTTCTCTGTCTGCTAGCTGGTATCTCAGCTTGCGGTTTTCCTCGATCAGATGGCTGATCTGGGATTGCAGTTCCGCCATCCTCCGCTCGAGTCTGGTCTTGTCCCTCTCGCACTCGTAGAGGAGATACTCACAGCTGGGCTCCCTTGCCGATGTCCCAGTGTCTTTCTCTCTTCTCATCACCAGTTGATTGGCGTTTCAGGTAGATTAGCTTTGCGTTCTCGGGTTCTCGGTTCCCGTGTTTGGGCTCTCAAATCGGTTCCCGGGGCGATCCTTGGCAGGTGAGGCTGCAGATTTGTGGGCAAGTATTTTGAGGGCTGGGGTGTCACAACGGATTCATGCCAACTGTCTCAGTGGTGATGAGCTCTTGCCCCGACACAACCGTGGCCAAGAACATTGCGAGCAAGCTTGTCTCAGCCAGGCTGGTGGCATGCGTGAACATCGTTGCGGGCGTAACCAGCATCTACAGGTGGAAGGGAAGAGTTCAGGAGGATCCCGAGGTTCTGGTGGTTGCCAAGACCAGGACCGATCTGGTGGAAAGGGTGACGGAGATGATAGTCGACAACCATCCCTATGAGCTGCCCGAGGTGATTGCCTTGCCGGTCACCGGCGGATCGGGGGAGTACCTGCGGTGGGTGGCATCGGAGACAAGCTAGCCGTTTCACCTGGGCTCCAGTGGGTTCTCAAATCAAGACGTGACTGGCTGGATCCACAAGGATCGACGCAAAGTTATTTCTGGTTCTCCTCGTTCCAGCCAGCAGTCCAGGATGTACGACCATGTCACCCACAGAAAGTAATCTCGCGGAATCTCCTCGGAAGCGGGAGGTCTGCGAAATCCGCTCTCGCCTTGAGCTCTTTGTGGACGATTGGCTCATCGACAAGATGAACGGAGCCCAACAGCGTCTCCACCATCCGATTCCGCGGGAGGTGGCCCTAGTCTTCGACCGTCCGTGGGAAGGGAACACAAGTGCCTACGCCACCGTGTTCCAAGACGAGGACGTGTTCAGGATGTACTATCGGGGATCTCACTATGACTGGGCAGGTAAGAGGGAGACACATTCGGTGACCTGCATGGCTGAGAGCCCGGACGGCGTGCATTGGACCAGGCCCGATCTCGGCCTCTTCGAGTTTGGCGGGTCCAAGAGCAACAACATCGTGTGGGTGGGAGAGGGAACCCACAACTTTGCCCCCTTCAAGGATGCTAATCCCGGATGCGGAGAAGCGTCACGATACAAGGCCTTGGCAGGAATGAGGGGCGGGCTTGCGGCTTTGCATTCACCGGATGGAATACACTGGTCCCTGGTTCGCCCCGAACCGGTCATAACCGAGGGGGCATTCGACTCGCTGAATCTCGCCTTCTGGGACACTTTCAGGGCGAGATACGTGGAATTCCACCGCAACTTCCGGGACGGAGTAAGGGATATTATGACCTGCACGTCGCAGGACTTCGTTCACTGGACGGACCCGGTGTTCGTGGATTTCGGTGAACTGCCTCGCGAGCACCTCTACACAAGCTCGGCGATTGCATACTTCCGGGCCCCCCATCTCTTCCTGGGCTTCCCCAAACGCTTCCTGCCTGAAAGGAAGAAGATCCAGGAACATGGCTACCCGGGCGTCTCGGATGGGGTGTTCATGTCCAGCCGCGACGGGTACCGCTGGAACCGGTGGCTTGAAGCGTTCATAAGGCCCGGGCTTCAGCGGGAACGCTGGTGGGAGCGGAACAACATGACCGCGTGGGGGGTCCTGGTGACCAAGCCCGAAATACCTGGCCTGCCGGACGAGCTGTCACTCTACTCCAGCGAGAGCTACTACGAGGAGGGGTGCCGCCTCCGACGGTACACTATCAGGATGGATGGCTTTGTATCGATCTTCGGGCCCTACGCCGGCGGTGAATTCCTCACCCGTCCCCTAGTCTTCAGCGGGCATTGTCTGATCCTGAACTACTCCACCTCGGCTGCGGGCAGCATCCGCGTCGGATTGGAGGACGGAACCGGCAGGCCGTTCCAGGGCTACCGCCTCGATGACTGCGAACCGATATTCGGTGACGAGATCGAGCACACCGTCCGCTGGACGGCAGGTTCTGACCTCAGCCAGATTGCCGGAAGCACTGTACGACTCCGCTTCGTACTCAGAGACGCCGACCTGTACTCAATCCAGTTCCGCTGAGGCTTTGCACACCCCACGCTCTCCACAGAGAGCCCCAGATCAATGGATCTGCCGTTTCACGGTCACCCTGATGATGCGCGTACAGTAGTGGGCATCGTGTCGCATGTTCTTGATGTCCAGCTCATCGATGTTCATCTGACTGCCTGACATGATCGTGATCTTCTTGCTCTCGGGGATCTCGAAGACGGCGCAGCTCATCCCGGCGTCGCGGTATCCGTCGTCGATGCCCTTTCTCCAGGGATCGATGCGTATGTGCTCGCCCCATAGGTTGTCCACCCGCATCTTGACCGAGGAGCGGGGGTATTTCCACTCGACGGGTTCGGCATGGAGGAGCACGAAACCAGGCGGACAGCAGGCACTTCCGATCACGGTGACCCCGACAATCGGCTCGTCTTCCACGATGGTTATCGCCCCGTAGGGGGGAACGTCAAGCTCGACTCCATCCTCGTTGAACTCAGCTCCGACATACGGGTCCGTGCGTCCCAACTCGACCTTGATGTTGGGATAGTTGAAGGGTGCCCAATACTCGTAGACAACCGGGGCATACGCGATGCGCTCCTGCCCCTGCCCATTCTCGGCGAGACGCACGACCTCCATCTCCTCGTCCGAGAACTGGGCCGGGTGTGTCTTGCGCCAAGGGTTCTTAACCGCGGCTCTCTCAATGGCCAACTTGTTCACCGGGTCTTCGGCCTCACCGGACTCTGAAAAAGGTTAACCGAGCCGGCTCCCTTGTTGTCGTGGATAGTGAGGTGAGCATCAGTTCCACCTTGAGGTGATTCCCCGCACCAAAGGATGGGACGAGGAGGAAGAACACAACGCACCTTCCTGACCTTCGCCATCCAGCGGCTGATATCTTGGTCTGCAGGACCACAAGCGAGTTAAAGGGCCACTCCCAGATGCGTCGTCTGAGCATGGTGGACCAGATACGGAAAGACTACCTATGGAACCTCGCCCTGCAGATCCTCTGCGGGTGGGCGCCTGGGGCGGATCGATCACTTTCACCTTCAGGGACAAGCCCAACGACCCCTTCTGGAGCGCACCGGAGACCGGCAGCCCTCATTCGAATCCCTTCGGCCTTGACATCATAGTGAACGTCATGTCGTGGAGCACCGGGAAGCGGCTTCCCCAGGATCCTCTGAAGGTACACGAATACAGGCGACTTGTCTTCGACTACGGCATCCAGAGATCTCTGCTGATCAGTCTTCTTGAGTTTGCCGAGGCATTCGGCGCAAACTCAACAAGGATCTATGCCGGATCGAACGCCATTGGCGAGGAAAGGCGGAGGTCAGAAGATCTGTATCTCGACCGAGACTTTGACGCAGGTCTCGACACCATGGAGACGGCCTTTGGAAGTCTTGTCGAACTCCAGGCCAGTGCTATGCAGTTGAAGAGCAAAGCCCTTTTCTGGATCTATCTGGCGGAGTGGATGGTCACAATGTGTACCTTCATAATCCCGGACGCGGTCCTCTGGTCACTCATGGTCAGGAGGACTCTCCACCGGGAGATCCCTTTTATCCGATGGAGTGCATGACACAGTCCACCCAAACAGGCCCCAAGGCAATCCCCGGACGCAGGATGGTTCGCCCGCGAGTGCCGCAGCCACGCTTCCATATGGGCTATGTAGGCAGATACGGACACTACCCGAGACACCGCGGTCCTTCCGTGGGGCAAGCTTGGTCCTGGCGCATATCATGGAAAGGCTTTATCTGTCCTGGGAGGTCTATTGTACGGGGGAACCACAATGACATGGTTGCATTGCGCAGATTGCGGGAACAACCTGTTCAGGGTTAGCCTCATGGGCGTGGCCCAATGCGCCAAGTGCGGGAAGCGGGTCGACATCCCACCGCGCCAGCGGGGGCCGCCTGAGGGTCCTCATCCAGCTCCGATCGCGCCGCCGGAGCCCGAGCTGCCTCATCACCCGGACGTGAAGGGGCCTATGTGGAGCGCAGCCGGCAAAGAGGCATTGGGTCCTGGTCTGCGCAGGAAGAAGCTCTAGCTGAATGAGCATGTGGATGCATCGTTCTGCGATGGCCCTTTCCATGAGCGGACGTCGATCCCTTTCCACGGTGGCCGAGGCTAGGCTCTACTCCCGTCTGGCTCGGGGAAGGCTCAGATGTGATCTGTGTCACCGAAGATGCGCCATCTCCGACGGGGAACGGGGATACTGCGGCACGCGGGAGAACCGCTCGGGGACCCTCTATACCCTGGTCTACGGAGATCTGAGCTGCGTGGAGAGCAGGCCCATTGAGATAAAGCCCTTCTACCACTACTGGCCAGGCTCGACGGCCATGACCTTCTCGACGTGGTCGTGCAACTTCGATTGTGCCTGGTGCCAGAACCACAGGATATCCCGACGTCGCCCAGACGGAGAGGGCCTGTTCCACCCACCTGAAGAGCTGCTGGCTCGTGCCCGGGCCCACGGTGATCAGGGCCTTTGTGCCTCCTTCCAAGAACCAACGCTCGGGCTGGAGTACGCTCTTGATCTGTTCAAGATGGGGAGCAGGATGCGACTTTACGCATGCTTTGTCTCCAACGGCTACATGACCCCTCAGGCCCTAGAGCTGCTTGCCCGGTCGGGGATGGATGGGATCAAGATCGATCTTAAGGGTCCGAAGGAGGTCTACCGGGACTGGTGCGGCGGGGTCCTAGTCGAGCGCGTGTTGGAAAGCATGGAGACGGCCAGAAAGCTGGGCATGCATGTGGAGGTGGTCAATCTCGTGGTCACCGGCGTCAACGATGGTCTTGGTCAGATGGAGTGGGTCATCGATCGGCATCTGAGCGTTCTTGGGGAGGATGCCCCGCTGCACTTCACCCGCTACCATCCGGCCCACCGGTATCGCATGCCCCCCGTCCCGGTATCCTTGCTTGAGGAAGCCGTTGGCATGGCGAGGAGGAAGGGCGTTCGCCACGCCTATGTCGGGAACGTGCCGGGACACCGGTTGGAGAGCACCTACTGCCCCGAGTGCGGCGCCCTTGCCATCAAGAGGACGGGGTACAGGGTGACAGACGTTTCACTGGATGAAACCGGGCATTGCAGTAGATGCGGGGCATTGATCCAGATAGTGGGCAAGCTGGGCCGAACGAACGTCTCCCCCGAGGAACCCTAATTGGGTTCAGGTATATGTGCCCGGCTTCTTGCTTTCATGATTGGGAAGGCTCAAGTCCTTAGCGGCGATGCCGTCGCGATAAGCAGGGCGAGAAGGAAGAAGGATGGGCACGCTTCTCGGTCTTCGCAATTGTGCTCCATTCATCGCTAGGTCGGTTCTCTGGATGTCAATGGTGAGATGAAAGCTTGCCGGGCAGTTGAATTGACCAGACCCAGGTAGGAGTCGTCACAACCCTGCCGTCACTTCATATGGTGTTCTCACTCCTCATCCAGATGCAATGGCAAGATGGCACGGTGGATGGATGCGCCATTGGGTTCATCTGGGCTGTGCGGAACGCTGTTCACGTTGCGTATTCACGATGAGCCGGCCCTTGGGAGGGTTTAACTGCCCAGGATCGAGCGAAGGTAAGCAATATCCTCCTCAACGTTCCTCAGCTGGGTGCGGGCTAATGATCCGAGTTCTTGTGCGCTTAATCCTTCCAGGGAGAGAAGGAGGTTCTCCTTGGCGAGGTCTTGGCCAGTCATTTCCGGGATGTCGTGGAACGGGTTGATTCTTTCCAGCTTCCTGCCAAGAGGATTGAGGCGGACTCCGTAGCCCGTTGTGTCCTGAACGAGCAAGCGGTCCAGTCTGCCCCCTGCCAGGAGTATGTCGATGACTTCTGGAAGGTCGATCATCCCTTGGCCCAGCCTGACTCCAACACTGTAGACAACCCCTTGGATCTGGACCAATCGCTGGTCCTTGATGTGGGAGCTTATCGCGTAGGGAGCAAGCCGGGCGGCTGTTTCGGTTGGATCCTCGTATACACATAGGCCGTTGCCCGTGTCTATGCACACTCCGACGTGGTCATCGTCGACTGCTTCGATGATAGAGGCCAGTTCCTCTGCGGTGAGATCCTCGTGATTCTCGAGGGCTATTCGCACTCCGAGATCGTGAGCCAGGGGGAGTACGGCCTCGATGCCGCGCCGGGCTGCCTCGGCGGTCTCCTCGATGGTGTCCCAAAGGGTAACCGCGGTGCGAAGGGTGTCGGCCCCGAGATCGGCACATAGATGCAGCTGCCATGTAAGCATGTCCGGGCTCGTGCTTCTGCCCCCAACCTCGACAAACAGGCCCTTGCAACGTAGAGCATCTCTGACCTTTCTCACGTGTTCGGCGTCCCCCGGGTCGGCGCCGAGGAACCGCCCGTCTTTGCCGTTGATGTTGATCTGGAGGCCTTCGACCCCCAATGAGGGCATCAGCTCGATCAGGTCGAAGACGTCGTAGGTTCCCGCGGCTAGGGGAATGTGGCAACTGTAGGTATCCAACCCAATCCTCAACTGTCAGGCCTCCCGGCCGAACGAACGAGAGAGGTGGGCAGTTGTACGCGGTCCTCGGTCCGACCCTGCCAGTCCCGGATTCTGCAGAGTAGATTCGACATCAGATCTTCGTACCTTCCCCATCGGGCAAGATTGGTGATCTCCATGGGATCGTCCACCAGGTTGTACAACTCATGCCTTCCTATGGTGGAGCAGGTGAACCTCCAGCCGTCCTGCGTGACGATCGTTCTGGTAGGGTCCCTCATCGCAGCTGTGGCCTCATCCTCAGCCCCGCTCGGTCCCGTTTCGGCCTCTCGGTTGTTCCATTCTATGATCACGCCATCCTCGACCTCGGCCTCACCGTCCATCACCGGCTTCAGGCTCCTTCCCTGAAGATGTTTTGGGATCTCTTCACCCATGACGTCGAGGATGGTGGGCAGTAGGTCGACGTGGCTCACCGGGCCGTCGATTATTATCGATTCCCTCTGTCCTGGCAACTTGATTATGAGGGGAACCATGATGGCCTCCTTGAACGTAACCGATTTCTGCAGGAGCCTGTGGCTGCCCATCATGTCCCCGTGATCGGAGGTGAAGACGATCATGGTCTCGTCGTACACGTCGCATTCCCTCAGGGTGTCGAGGATGCTTCCCACGTGGGTGTCCACTTGGCTGCAGAGGCCCCAGTAGTTGGAGATGAGCTTCCGCCATTCCCCCTCGTCCCTGAGGTTCCATTGGCGGTATCCCTTCTCGTAGAAGGCCTGGTAGCGGTGAAATGCCTTCGGGTGCTGCTCCTCCGTGGGTGGATGGTAGAAACTCTCCGGCAGTAGGATCTCCCCGGGATCGTACTGGCCATCTCTGGGACCGTGGTAGGGCGGGTGGGGCTCATGAAAGCCAACGAAGAGGACGAAGGGCTGACGGTTCTCACGGATGAAGCGCGAGGCCTCACGTGCAAGATAGGCCGTTTTGGAGAATTCCTCTGGCAGGTTGGTGCACGCGACATTGTCGAAGGTGTTATCCTCCCCCGGCTGAAAGCCGTTCTCAACCAGGAAGTGGTAGTGGGTTGAGCGGGCACAGCGGTCGCGGCAGGGCCGATAGTGCCTGTGGTAATCGTCCTGTATGCTCCTCCACTCATCGAACCCGTGTTGGCGGAAAACCTCATCTCCTAGGTGCCATTTTCCGTGATACCCAGATGTGTATCTGTGCTTCGGCAGCATCTCTGGCAGGCAAGGCACGTCGCACGGGAGCGTGGTGTTGTCTGCTGTGCAGCCGGTGGTGTGTGGATAGAGGCCGGTGAGAATGGACGAGCGTGAAGGTGTGCAGACGGGTTGGGTCACGCATGCTCGCCTGAAGACCGTTCCCTCCGAGGCCAGGCGATCCAGGTTCGGCATCCGGATACGAGAGTTCCCGTATGCAGCCATCGTGTCGGCTCTCTGCTGATCGGTCAAGATGAAGAGAAGATTCGGCATGCAACCATCGAACTCACCGGTATCTCCCTTCTCTTATGTGCGATTCCTAGAGACGCGGGACCGCTAGGAGATCTGCGCGAAGCTGGATCTGTGGTGTCGCATGCTATCCTCCATCCACTGCCTCGCTGCCCTCCGTTGCCCAATCATCGTAAGTGATGTGCAAGCCTCTGTGGAGCGGGTTCACAGCCAGGTCTTCGGGGCCTCGGATTCATTTTTCTGCCTCGGAGAAGGCGGCGCACTCGTTGATTGTCCGACCACGTCATCCGTTGCCGATCATCTTGGTCACGTTGGTAGCATTGATGATGCCATGCCAGGGTCTTCACGAGAACACAGGCAAGATCAAGGTGCTCCTCACCGGTAGGGTGGACGAAACACGCCTGATCAGCTCCTTCTTCCTAAATGAGCCCATGGTGGCACCGCTCTTCGTTCCCAGTCGCAGTGTACCGGGAGGAGATGCCCAGATCCAGAAGTATGTGAGGATCTACTTTCCCCGTAGTTACGAAGGGGTGCAGATTCAGGACTTCATC
>CAYVLA010000014.1:45035-46580 GCA_964452145.1 Hadarchaeota archaeon (SeqCode) | reverse complement strand
CAAGAAGGCCAGAAGAAGAGCCAGAAACCAGGAAGCCAACACAACCAGAGGGCCCACCCTGAAGATAGGGATCGATGTGGCCAAGAGAAGACACAGAGCAGCCTTCTTCGACCAGGAGATGAGGCAGATCGGGCACGCCATCACCGTGAAGAACACCAGAAAGGATGCAGACAAGCTCCTCGACAGGGCTCTGGACCTGTCACACAAGATGGGTCTGGTGCCGCTGTGGGGCATGGAGGCAACCGGGAACTACCACCTACCCCTACTACACTTCCTCATCGAGCATGGACAGAGGGTTGTGATCTTCAACCCCTACCAGGTCAAGAAGTACAAGGAGATCTGCCTTAGACAGACCGACACAGATCCCCAGAGCGCCCTCCTCATCTGCGACATGCTGGATGAGAGATCCCGGAAAATGAGCCGAATGAAGCTGAAGGCAAGAGAGGTCAGAAGCATCAACCCAAGCCTTGAGCAGGCAAAACAGATGGCCAGGTACAGGTACAGCCTCTCCAGATCGGCCAGGGACAGGATGAGACAGATAGTCTCCATAGTGGACTGCATCTTCCCGGAGTTTGAACAGGTCATCGGGAAGAGGTATCTCTCCAAGAAGACAGCCCGCCTCATCCTGAAGAGGTATCCCGACCCTGCAACCCTAGCAGGCCTGGAAAGAGAGAAGATCGATGAACTGGTGCTGGATGTGGCAAGGACAAGCAGAGGAAGGCTTGGAGAAGACCTTGTCAGAGGCCTCCTCCACCATGCCAGGAACAGCTTCGGGATACGATGCAGAGAGATGGTCGAACCAGCGTGCAGACAGATCAGAATCCTTCTGAGAGAACTGGAGTCCATCGAAGCCCACGTCCAGGCCTGGGATGAGGAGATCGCCAGGGTGATGGAGGAGTTCCCCTACTACAGGGAGGTAGGCCAGCTGGATTGTGTCAGCCCCACCATGATGGCTGCCTTCGTGGGCGAGATAGGGTTTGTGGACGACTTCACAGACCCGGATCAGATCGTTTCCTTGGCGGGATGGGATGTCAGAGAGGTAACATCCGGTGATACCAGAGAGAAGAGGCGCAGGCTGAACAGGCGGGGCAGGACGGAGCTGAGGGATGCAAGCTACTGGCTGGCAGGTGTCTCGATGATGCAGAGAGAGGAGGATTCGGAGTACTATGCCAGAAAGAGAAAGGAAGGCAGAAGACACACAGAGGCACTCGTAGCCCTGGCTAGGAAGAAGCTCAGACAGGTCTTCGCGGCGATGAAGAACAGCAGGTGCAAACCCCGAGCCCAAGCACAGCTACAAGCAGAGGCAGAGACACAGATAGGGACAACCACAGAAACAGAAACACAAACCGATACGGATCAGGATCAAGAAGAGGCAAGCCAGGCGGCCATTCGCGTCGCACCTGGCTTGCCCGGGTAGTTGGGCCCAAGCTAAAGACTGGCTCTTGCCCAACACCTAGCGGAGGCTAGGTCATTGGAGAATAAAAAACTACCGAAACCCATAAAAGAACCCACCGGAGGTACAACATCTTCTTGACTGTGGGTGCC
>CAYVLA010000014.1:205-45025 GCA_964452145.1 Hadarchaeota archaeon (SeqCode) | reverse complement strand
GTTCACATTGGCAACGATGATGGCATCCGGATTCAGCTTCCTGGAATTCATCACTATGAATGCTGCGTCCCAGTCCTCGATGCACAGAACCAGGATCGTGTCCGCGGTGCCGACCTCCGCGCTCTGAAGGGTTGCCAGCTTGGTCGGATCACCCTTGACGAAGGCACAGCCTTCCACCTTCAGCGATTCATCGTCGCTGACTATCGTTATCCTCTTCCTCATTTCCGACAGGTAGCCCGCCACAGTGGGAATCAGGGGGCCATCCCCGCAAAGAATCACCGTCTCCGACATCAGGCGGCCTCCTCGAGTTGCCTGACGAACCTGTTGGTGATTCTCCGAACGTATCCGCTCATCACGTCGTGTATGAAGGATCCCACATCATACATGACGACCAGCAGGAGCCCAAGGCAGATCCATGGCATCACCGTTCCCACCGCTCTCGCAATTCCCCCAAGTGAGCCGAGGTAGGGACTCACCACCGACCCGAGAATGACGATGACGATGATGAAGATCACATTCCTGAGGATTCTCTTCGCTCCCTCGGTTTCGACGAGAGCATCGAGCCCACTTGCCCGGAGGGCACCCGCGTCGGCCAACACCTTGAAGTCGCGCAGTATCGACAGGAGGAGGTAACCTATGGTGGCCCAGACGACGAGGTCGATGGCCAGGCTGAAGATGTTCTGGAGATTGATGGTGAGGCCGGCCGCGGAGAATACTGGTGATATGAGGGACTTCAGGACGATTGCCACTCCAATAAGAAACGCATTTGTAACCAGTCGGGGGCCACGCGTTCGTACTTCGTTGGCGAGGCTGCTTGGGCCGGAGACCTGAGGGACTATTTCACCAACCGGCCTTCCGCCGGAAACCCAGTTCCTGAATTTCTGGGCCCTATTCCTCTCACCGAAGACGACGATCTGGGCCCCCGGTTCAAGTCTCTCAGACGGATCGGGGTTGGGCCTCAAGACGTTGTCTCTGGAGATCGCAACAACAGAGACACCGAACCTTCTGGGAATGTCAAGATCGGACAGTGGCTTTCCTACGATTGGGCCCGACCGAGGGACGGATATCTCGGAGAGCGTCAGAGACTTGGCCTTGAGTTCCTGATCGAAGAAGCCCAACGAGAAGTGTGTCTCAGAAGAGAGGGCGATGATCCGGGCGGACAGATCGTCCGGAGCGATGATTACATCGGCCCCGATGTCTTGAAGTTTGGGGCGATTCTCAGGATCCTTCAAGACCGTTATCGCTCTGATGGCGGGGTTGAGGTGTTTGGCCTCCAGTATGATGAATGCATTATCCGGTTCCCCATGCAGACACAGAAGGGATGCGGCCTTACGAATGCTCCGCCTTGAGCAGTGTTGCTTCATCGCTCGGGTCACCCATGATTGCCTCGTCTCGTCCAACGATCGGCTCACGCGAGATCCATGCATAAGGGATCTTGTTGAGATCCAGCTCCCTGAGTACTATATCTGCCAGCGAGCCCGTGCCCGCGACGATGACGTGGTTCTTGAACTCCCTTGGCTTCCCGATCCCCGAGATGGCGCGTCTTACCCTGTACTCAAGCACCGAGCCGAAGAGGTAGGTCAAGGTTGAGATCCCCGAGTACACGCCAAGGATGATGACGGGTATGGAGAAGAGCCGGCCTGCATCGGTCTGGGGTGCGATGTCTCCGTAGCCAACGGTCGTAATGGTCACGATTGTGAAGTATGTGGATGTCGCCCAGCTGAAGTCCTCGATGAAGTGGAATCCGATTGTGCCGCACACTACCACGGCCAGGAAGAAAAGGAGAGAAACGGGCATCCTAGGGGAGGCCAATCTGCACCCACTCGTGAAATCCTGCAATCATCTCCTTATCTTTCTTCCTTCCCGGACCCGAGCATGACAGCAGGCAGGCCGGGGCGAGGGTTGCTGGAGAGCCCTCATTCGGGCTCAGTCCGAGCGTGTCAGGGCCCTACCTAGGGTGAGTCTGCGGATTGTCTCTGCGCGCCGGAAATAGCTTTCCCGGGTCTCCAAGCCGAACTCATCGATCATCTGCCCCGCGGTCGTGCTGGGGTGATCGGAGAACATCAGGAAAAGGCCCTGGGGGCTGGCCACCTCGAATCGCACGGCTTTTCCGTAGGCCTCCTTCACGACCTTCAGCTTCTCATGATTGTAATCCAGATGCAGCAGGGTGAAGTCTAGATTGATCCGACGAGATACAATCCTCTCGTACTCAGAACTCTCCTCCAGGATTCTTCCGAGGGGGTCGATGATAGAACTTTGCTCGCCTGGAGTGGCCGATATCACATAGCAGCCGATCTCGAAAGCCCAGAGTCTGAGCTGAATCCCTCCTCTGAACATGGATGGAAAGAGGATAATGCGGGGCTTCACCCTTCGGTAGAAATCCCTCAGATCTCGGAAATTGAGGTCGAAGCAGATAGCGAAGCCCAGCCTGCCAAAATCTGCATCGTATGCTACCCCCTGCTTGCCCGGCACGATGCCGACCTCCATCTCCGAGATCGTGGGGTGGACCTTGTCATAGAGTGCGGCGATCTCTCCCGAGCGATCACACAGAACCGCTGAATTGTGCAAACACCCCTGGTGCCGTCGAACAATTGGACAGACTATGTAGGTTGAATACTCGGCAGCCTTGGATGATATCATCTGTGTGGTTGGGCCTGTCAAGGGCTCTGCACATTCCGCCCAGACCCTCCCTGAGAGTCCAAGGGCGTTGAGTGACTCGGGAAGACAGATGATATCGGGTTCGTCCTTGGATGCAATGTCGATCCAGTTGGATGCCCGGTCAAGGACCTTCTCGAGCCGCCCCGGCTCAGATCCCAGCCCGGGCAACGAGATGCTGCTAACGTTCACGGCATTCATTGCGCATGCTCGATCATGCACGGGAAACCGGGAAGGATTTAAATCGCTCAGTAGGGTGCGTGTCATCCGGCGAGATGGAAAGAACATCGCGTGTCTGTGCCGTTCTACTGATTCTATGCAGCCTCCTGATGGGCTGCGGCCTCTGCAGGGAGATGAGAAGGGATCCGTCCACAGGCAGGATAAGGATACTCTACTTTGGGGACGCCTTCGCCGGACCGAGCCCGTATCCGATCTACGCCAACGATCCTCTCACCACCATTGTGCCGGTCAGGGCCTCCGGTTTTCACGATTCCGCGAGCATCATTAGGAGGCACATGCGGGCCTACATGCCTCGGACAGAGGAGAATCTGCATTCGGGATACGATATGATCATCATTAGCGACGCCAACGTGCAGTCGTTCAGAACCGAGTACTTTGTCTGGTTCAGAAATGCTGTGTCTGAGAGCGGTCTTGGATTGCTCATGATCGGCGGCTTGGAGACCTTTGGCGCAGTTCCCAACTTCCCCGGCTCATGGGGGGAGACGGTCGTGGCTGAGGTATTGCCGGTTGTCTGCCTTTCCGAGCGGTGGGAAAGCAGAGATGGACGCTTGGAGGTGGCCGAGGAAGACAACGTCTTCATCCTATCTCTGCCATTTTCCGAGCTGGGTCCCCTAGGAGTATTCTACGGATGCAACATAGTCGGGGAGAGGCAGGGAGTCAGCTCCCTTGCTTACTACAAGGTTGTCTCGGCGCCGACCCAGCATCCTCTGTTGTGCTACTGGGAGGTTGGGCAGGGGGCTTCGTTCGGTATGATGGCAGACTGGACCCCGGCGGGTGGGACAAACTTTCTCCGATGGGCTCATTACGGGGACTACGCCCTCAACCTTGCCATCTACGTAACTGGAGGTAGGATACCCGACGATCCTTCCCTGGTGTACCATGCTCGTCGATTGATGGATGACTACCGACAACAGCGCCAGACGCTGGACAGCGTCGTGGAATTCGTCTCCAGATTCGGGGCAAACATGCGTCCTGCGGAGAAGATCATGGGGGAGGCACACGGATGGAGGGTTCTCGCTGATCAAAGCTATCTGAATGGAGAGATCCTTATCTGCATCGAGCATCTGGTGCAGGCCCAGGAGACTCTGAACCAGGCAACAGAGAAGGCGTATGAGCTGAGGGACCATGCCCTGCTGTGGGTCTATGTAACGGAGTGGCTGGTCGTATCCTCCACAGGGATGATATGCGGGTTCGTTCTGTGGACGGTGATGGTAAGGCGACGCATCTATCGGGAGGTGGGCCAGACTCGATTGATTGCCGCGGCTTGATGGGGTCGCTGGGGGTTGCGCAGTTCCCTTTGAGGATCGGTGGGTGCGAGGCGGGGAGCGGGGAGGAAACTTAATAGCCGGATTGGCGCATGTGTACATAGGGTCAATTGGAGCTGGGCCAATGGGTGCAAGCGGGAATGAGAAGATCTCGACCTTGGATGAGCTGATAAGAGAAAAAGAGGCCGATCTGAAGAGGCTCCATGATCTGAAGCTGAAGAGAATGGAGATCCAGTTCTTCCGAGGAATAGCCAGCGTGGCGAACTCCGTTGCCGCGAAACTGGAGAATGCTGAATCGCTTGGGTCCGTGGAGATCGCCTTCAGGAAGAGGATGTACGAGGGTCTGACCGTGACGGAGTTGCTCAGTCTCCTGTTCGATAGGATCTTCAGGAGACGGAAGGCGGTCATCTTCACACCAGAAGGTCCCTAGTTGATTGGGAACCCGGGGACATTTAAGAGCCACTTGGCTATCCGGCAGATGCCTTTCGCTAGGAGACGGTGTGATGACGATATCGTGCGCGGTGATAGGCTACGGACCGGCCTTCAACATGGGAAAGGCCCATGCTGGTTGGATGAAGAAAACGAGGGGCCTCGAGCTCTTCGGGGTCTGCGATGTGGATGAGAAGAGGACCCAGGCTGCCGAACAGGACTTCCCCGGCATAAGGACATTCAACGATGTCGAGGAGCTTTTGGAAGAGGATTTTGACCTGGTCACCATCGTCACCCCGCACAATTCGCATGCCCCCTTGGCGCTGAAATGCTTGGAGGCCGGGAAGCACACCATCGTCGAGAAGCCGATGTGCATCACGGTCGACGAGGCAACCCAGATGATTGAGGCAGCCCAGAAGTCGCACGTCATGCTATCGGTGTTCCACAACAGACGTTGGGACGGGGACTACCTGACGCTCAAGGACATCATCTCCAAGGGGCTGGTCGGGAGGGTCTTTCAGGTCGAGGCCTACGCAGGTGGCTACGGGCACCCAGGCAAGTGGTGGCGTTCCGACAAGAGGATATCCGGCGGGGCGATGTACGACTGGGGCGCGCATTTCGTGGACTGGATTCTGAATCTGGTGCCCGAGAAGATGGATGGGGTGGTGGGTTTCTCCCAGAAGCTTGTGTGGAAGGACGTCACCAACGAGGATGATGTGAGAGCGATAATCCGGTTCAAGTCGGGTGCCGTCGCCGACTTCCAGCAGTCATCGATATCAAGGATCGGCAAGCCTCGGTGGCGAATACTAGGTACCAAGGGTGCGATCACGGATGGCCCCGAGAAGTCATTTAGAGTGGCCACCTTCGTCAGGGGCATGCCGGCCGATGTGACGGTGAGATTCCGTGAGTCGGACTGGGATGGTTATTACGTGAACATCTCCGAGCATCTCAACAAGGGAAAGGAGCTCGCCGTCAAGCCAGAGGAGGCCAGACGCGTGATAGCTGTATTTGAGACGGCCGAGAAATCGTGGAAGAGCGGGCAGATCGAGAAGGTGCCTTACGAGTAGGGCGCTGAGCCTTCTGCATGTCTGTCGGCTCAATTCGCGGATGTGTATCCAGTTCTGACGAATCGGGGCGATCGAGAATTCTGCGGGCGAGATCTCTGCAGACGGATTCCATCTCGGGCTGTGAAGGGTCGCGCTCGGAACGCAGATACTCCCTGAGTTCGTCTCTGATCTGCGCTGTCTTGGAGCGCATTCTCGATTCATCGAGGGGCTTGCTTGCCTGCAACTTCTCCTCACCTTCCATGAAACCTTCCGCGAAGTACCAGTCCTTGTACCATCTGCACCCACCTCTGTACATGAGGTAACCCAGAGGAGTCGCCGCCGGTGGTACACCGAAGATCAAGGCGCGGGCGGTCAGCGGATGGCTGGAGTATTTGACCATGATGTGGCCTCCCGGTGGGATCAGGTCGCAGATCAGCCGGAAAAGCCTTTCTTCCTCGTCCAGAGTCAGACTGTAAGCCTCACCGTGGGCCCCGATGGAGCGCCGGTAATCCACCTCAACCCAGGGGCGGTACCATTTGCCCAGGCCCTCGAAGAAGAGGCCAGAGATGATCGGTGGATCCCAGATCCTTTTCCCATGATCCCTGAGGTTGACACGGAATCTCGACTCTCCTCGGCCCCTGCCGGCTTCCAGAGGGCCAAGCATGGTGATGAAGCGACCCACCCTCTTCCCATCGAGTGACCGAAGAGTTCCCGCTTTCATGACGCCGGGCATTTGCGGGTCCGTATAAAGGTGTGCATTGTTGCGGTTCTCATGGCCTCCGAACAGCCCACGTCTCGTAGGGTCACGCCGGAGTGTTCGGGGCAGCACGGGCCTGAGCAATCAGGCCTCCACCATATCCGGGAAGACCCTCTGGATCTCCTCCCTATACCTGTCCTGTACATCCCGGGGAACCGGTATGAGGGGCTTGGCGGTGATGCCGCAATCCAAGACACCGAAGGCATTGACGTAGCATTTGAATCGAGCGATGGGGCCATAGCCCCGCCCGTAGGGAAGGCCGTCCAGGTAGGTCCAGACATCTTTCAGCTTGAACTGCATCTTCTGGGCCTCTTCCCACCTGCCCTCTCTGCAGGCCTTGAAGATCGCGACAATGAATTTTGGGAACATCGATGAGGACATGGAGAAGATGCCCTTGGCCCCCAGCTTCATGGTGGGGACGAAGTAGTCTAGCTCCGTGGCCGTCATTGGAGTCAGATCTGTATGGCGCATGATGTCCAGCTGGAGCTTGATCGTCGTGATCTCCTTGCTGCCACACATGGACTCGATCTTGGCCAGCTCGTTGAAGATCTCGACCGTGTGCAGCTGGGCCGTATTGGGATTATTGTAGACGATCAATCCTATGTCTGGACAGGCTTCGGCCAAGTCCCTCCAGTACCCGACAAGCTCCGCGTCGGTAAGGTCGACGTAGTAAGGACTAACATTCATGATCGCGTCGGCTCCGCAGTCCTGGGCATACTTGGCCTTCATTATGGCTTCCTCTGTGTTGACGCCCGAGCAGCCCGGTATCGCCCTTGTCTTTCCCTTCACCTCGTCGACTAGGACATCTATGAGCTTCTTATGGTCGTCCCATCTGATCGTGTGAAACTCACCGACGCTGCCCGTGGTGACGATGGCATCCACTCCCGCCTCACTCAGGCGGCGCACATTTGCCCTCATTCGTTCCTCGTTGAATCGGCGATGGGCGTCGAAGGGGCTCGGGGGCAATGCGTACACCCCTCCCATCGTTTGCCTGGTCAGCACATTCTCACCGATGCTGATAGTGGAAGCGACGACTGAAAAATGGAACGCACTGCCTGTCTGCCCGGGCCGGGTTGTCGCGGCAACCCAGAACATGACTCACCTGCCCATTCCAAGCAAAGGCAACGTCAAGGAGACTTCCACTCATCGCGGGTCACAGCCACAGGCTTCTAGGGAAGCAACCTGCGTGTTGGATTCCTGGGCCAGACACGGACCGGCGCGAACGCCTCGCCAAACCGGGCATTGCACTGAATTCCCCGGAACCGTGCGACGGCTTCGACGAATTCCAAGATGTCTATCCCATCATGGTTCCTGAGCCAATCAATCTGGCTTCGGTGCTTGCCCAGCATCTCCTTCTTGGTCTGCATGGTCTCGGTGATATCCACATACTCCTCCGGTACGAAGTTCACCCCTGCGAGGGTATCCATGTAGTACAGCGGTGGCACCTTGTCGTGGGGCCCGTGCTCGGTCTTGGTGTGAGGCAAGGTCGCGATGAAGCTCGCATCGAAGACGAGACGGGAGGCGACCGTATGATCAGGCATGTAGTCCCTGGGGTCATGTGTCAGGATGAGGTCGGGTCTCGTCTTCCTCACCAGCTCCACGAAGAGCAAGACTTGATCCCTCTCAACCCGGACATCCAGATCGTCGATGCCAAGGCCTATGGAATCCGCTCCGATGACCGATGCAGATAGAGACGCCTCCTCGGCACGGATCGAGGCGAGTTCGTCGGACGGTATCTGGAAGTGGCCCTTGTCGCCTCTACAAGCGTAGGCCATCGTGACCTGGTGGCCCTCCCGGGCAAAGCGGGCAAGGGTCCCCGCGCACAGTATCTCCAGATCATCCGGATGGGCGCCGACAGCCAAGACTCTCATATGCTCCGTCTCCGACAGGATAGAGCGGCCAAGGGGTCTCTTTAGGCTTTCCGTTCGTGTTCGTGTTCCTGGGAATTGCTCCCATTCACCGCCGCCGACTAGTGCCGTCAGTTGCGGACTATCACCAGCTTGAAGCCGACGATTGCACAGAAGGCTAGGCCAACTGCCCACAGGAACGCTAGACTCAGGGTCCTTCGGAATTCCACCCTCTTCTCGAGTCTGTCGGCCTCGGCGGCCAGATCGGCTCTGCGGGAGGCTTCGTCGTCCAAGGCTTGGCCAGCTGTGTCTCTTAGGCGGGGGAACCGAGGACTGTTGTTCAGAGCCCAGTAAAGGCTATTCAGGAAGATCTCCTTGAACTCCTCCCTCTCCAAGAGAAGGCCATAGTAGTTGTCTCTCCCCGGAGTATCCTGTACGGTCAGGCCTGGAAACGCGACGGAGCGGCCTCCCGCGGGATGCGTGCAGGCGATGGCAAGAGGCACATCCTTCTCACCGACGTAGAGCACCTGCCTTGAGCTGTCTGTGGGTATAGGCACGTACTCGCCGGCTGCGTTGCTCGTGTAGAAGGCTAGGTAACCTTCCATATCCAGGGTATCGGGGCTCTGATCGTTGATCCCGGGGATTACGTCTTTCTTGTAATAACTGAAGACCCGTCTGTCCCCCACCTTCTTCGAGGTGAGGGACCGGTTTCCTCCGATCGAGAAAACCTCCGGCCCGATTCTCGGCGCATATTGCGAGTTGCAGGCCGTTCCGATTCCAAGCACCGCTCCGCCATCCTTGTAGTAGGCAACGGTCATGTCCGAGATATCATCCAGCGCCGCCTGTGGCCTGACCAACGGACACAGAATGACAGCTTGGACTCTGGGGAAGTTCACGATCGTCTGGAACGTCAGTTTGTCCTCCACCATCAAGACCTCCGCATCGAAGCGTACGTCATTTTCCACAAGCTCAGCGAGCGCGAATCCCCAATCAGGGGTGAAAGGGCTGTAGATGACTATGACCGGGGTCAGGGGGTGGGTTTGGGCGGCGGATGGCATCGCTGAAAGCATGATGAGAAGAATCACGCTTGATAGATAGATCGTGATCTGCCTTCTCACGTTCTCCACCCCTCCTTGTCGATCTGGATGACGTTAAACTCGCTTGCCTCGAGCCTTCCGTTGGCATAGACCCTGATGAACTCGACGAGATACCGCATGAGGGCCGGTTGCTGAACCCAGACTGGCAGCGTGGTGAGGATCGCCTCAACGTTTTTCTGTATCAGTATCTGGTCGTCGCGCCCGGTATTTCTGAAGATCAGTTCACCCGATTTAGGGGCATCCTCGACGGGCACGACCTGAATCGGCAGATCGGTGCGAGCTTGATAGGTTGTCTCGTTCTGGTTGTGGCGTATGGACAGGTACTTCAAGTTTGCATCGCGCCGATAGAAGAAGTCGGGGACCCCCTGAAGGTACAGTACATCTCCATCCTCGGACTTCAGGACGGCGAAGACCTCGAAGATCTGGCCCAGAATGGACTTGTCGAGGAAGAGGCCCAGTGTCCGCGCGAAATCGTATACAACTCCGCTGTAGGTCTTGGAATGGGTCAGATTGCCTATTCTGACGGAGACATCCAAGACGTCGAAGGGAATGGACACATCCCCAAGGCTCTTCTTGATTATCTGGATATCCTTTCTTGCCTCCATTATCTCTCGAGGATCGCTTTGGTTGGGCATGAAGGCCGCGTCCGCAAACTCGGGCTGGGGCATCATGAAGAGGTTCGCGTAGCGTATCTCGATCTCCTTGAAGGGCTCCTTACCTATTATGCCGAAGTTAAAGACCATGGGTCTGCCCTTGGCCTCGGTTGAGCTGAAGAGGTCTGGATATTCATTCCTGGCAAGGTAGACCGGGCTGCCGAGCTCCTTCCTTCTCAGTGATATGACGAAAAGGGTCGAAACCACTAACGCAATTACCAAGATACCTGCCAATCCGGACTTGGAGGAATTCAGCCGCAAGGTTCCATCCCGCCTACACGTTATCGTCTAGCTACGCGCGGTGCTTAAATCGCTTTCGAGCATTCAATTGGTGCATTCATCCATATCCGCCTCTGGGTGGGCTCTTGGGCAGATCCTTCTCACTTCCATGTTCAATTGCCCGCTCAACGGTGCGTAGCCGGCGTCCGCACTAGCTACCCTTCGGGGGTCTGTCCACGACCAGCAATAGACCTTCCCCAACCGAAACGACAGCGATGGTCTCCCCTTTGCCGATGCTTCCAGACGCTGCCCTAGCCTTCCAGATCTCCCCGCGCACACGCACCTTTCCGCCTGGTGCCAGATCCTCCAACGCTGATCCCTCGAGGCCTATCATGGCCTGGGGACCCAGCTCCTTCCTCCTATAGGCAACGCTGTATACCATCCTGAGCTGTATGGGGTATGAGATGATGATTGCTGCCAGCAGCCCGAGGACCAAGACCAGAAACGCGTCATTGCTGAGCGGAAGCTGGACCTTGGCCACAAGCAATGCCCCAACTCCAACGATGAAGTACATGAAGCGAAGGGCGATCATGCGGGGCTTGGAGAAATCCATCTGCACCTCGTCTTCGGTGGTCTTAGTCATGGATGTTCGGACCTCCTCTTGATGAAGAGGAAAGCTATCAGCGCAGTCAGGAACGCAGTCCCCAGGAGCACGCCCTGTAATGCCACCGAAGCCCATTCCGTTCCGCGCAGCTTCCCTGCCATCTGTGCCAGTTCCCTGCTTCTGTCGCTCTTGTAATCGGACTTCAGCGACTGCTTGAAGCTCGCCTTTGCCATCCCTGCCAGCGTCCTGTTGCCGTCGATGAAGGCCTTTGACAGCAGCTGAAGACCAATGATATACTCAGTCGGCTCTGTGAGGCACTCTCCCGCGCGATCCGCCGCTTTCCTTGCAGAGGCATAGTCTCCGGATTTGAGGAAGCTGAAGGAAGAGTCCTCGAATGCATCGCGGGAAATGGAGAACTCCTCCTGGAAGTACTTCAGCAAAGCATAAACCCAGTACCCCCGTCCTACCTCGGTCCATTCGCCCCGGCTGGCTTGTTCGGATGCCTTCTTCGGAAGCTCAGATGCCCCTGTTTCAACCGAGAGAAAGACTGCCAGGTCCTCCAGCAGAAAGGAAACGTCGGAATCTCCGGTTACGGACTGAATCTCGGACAGGATGGCTCTGGCCAGATCCAACTCGGATCGGTCCCCCTCATTCACCCATTTCAGAGAATGGGTCAGAAGCTCGTGGAACTTCCTGTTCGAGCTGTGAAGGGGATGGCTCACAACCTCGAATGCCTCGAGGCTTGAGACGGGCTTGACGGTGTCGCCCGCCATCATCGCGGCTATGGCTGCGAACAGCTGGTTAACTGCATAGCTCTGAAAGTCGTAGACATCAAGATCGGATGCTGCGAGGCTACGATGGATCCTCGATGCCGTCGCGTAGTTCTGGGCGAAGGAGGCAAGGGTGGCAAGGGTGCTATAAAAGGAAGGATAATCCAGAGTTGCCACCAAGTGCCGCGCAAGGAAGAGGCGTCCGGATAGTCGATAGGACTTCACAAGGGACTTGGAGAGCTCCGGGGCTGAGAGGATGTACTGAGGATAGTAACTCCAGTAGAAGCTGAACAGCGACACCAACTCATCCGATGCCAAAGCATATGAATCCGCTGAGGCGGAGATCTCGCCCATTGATGCCTGGGCATCGCCTATGGAAACAAGCAAAAACCCCTTGTCGGACGGATATGCAGTCATTAACTCCCCGAGGACTCCGATATACTTCTGGTAGTAGGCATAGGCCGCGTCATGACTTCCGGCGGCCTTGTAGTCCTCTGCGGCTTTGCGGAGGTTCAATGCTGCCGTTGTGAGGTTTCCGAGGGCCAGGAATTGGTTACCGGCTTTGGCGTGCAGCGCGGCCGCCGCGGCGTATGCTGCTTTGTATGTCTGACTTCCCCCAAGCTGGAGAAGTAGGCCGGCTTCCTCGTAAAGAGCCGCGGCCCCGGATTCGTTGCCTGCTTTCTCGAGCAGCTGAGCAGCCATGTAGTTTTGCGACCCGGAGAGTTCGTTGAGCCTCTTGAACTCCACCTCGTTCCCCAGCACGTAGCTAATCTCACCAGCGTCCGAGTAGTTCGCCGCAGCTTCTCTGTGGAGCCCGGCCGCCGAATGGGCATCGCCTGCGCTTTCAAGCGTGGCCCTGAGCCTACTCAGCTTGTCGGTCGCTAACTCAGCCAGCTCCGCCACTTCGGCTGAAAGGCCGAGATGATTGAGTATGTATAGGGACATCTCCAGATCATCTTTGCCGGCGAGATAATCTTCATAGCCCCAGGTCTCCTGCCGGGCCACGGCCCTGGCGTAGGACCTCCCCGCGGAGGCCAGACTGAACTCGGCGTTCTCGGTTAGACCCGAGTCGGAGTAGAGTATTGCCGCACTCACCAGGTATGTGCCCGCATACGAATGCAGCCCCATGACTGTCGCCAGATCGGCAACCTTGGTCATCTCGTTCGCCGAAAGCACATCATCAGCGATGATCTGGGTGAACACCGGTAGGTAGTAGAGATCCAGAACATCGAATACACTCTCATTTCCCTTCGCCGTGGCTTCCTCCTTCAGCCTATCCACGGAGGATGAGAGTTCGCCCAGGGCTCTCTGGAAATCTGCCTCGTCCAACCTGTGGAACGATCTCACCGCCCAGTACAGGCGTTCAACCCGCGCGGTAAGGTTGTCTGCGGACCTTGCTGCTTCTAGGAACGCGTTGCCAGCTTTGAGCTGCATCTCTCGATACTGGGAGGGCCTATCAGTTACGTTGTAGAATGCGGCGCTTCTTTGGTAGGCGTTCGCCGCGTACCAGTAGTTCTTTTCGTCTAAGAAGGCTGAACCGGCCAACGCGTAGGATTCGGCGGCCTTGATGGATTGATCGAGGTACAGTTCGCTGCTGCCGATGGCGGCGTAGAAGCTCGCGGCTCTTTCGTGGTTCACAGCAGCAGCGGAGAAGTTCCCCACCGACCCATAGCCCTGGGCCGCTAGGGCGTAGTTCTGGGCGGCAATCGCATAGTTCCCCTCTCGAGCGCTCTGTTCGCCCTTCTGCTCGTATTCCTGCGGGGTGATTCCCAATGCTCCCCCCCACATCAGGAGGACGCAAACCCACGCTAGGAGCCTTCTCACGGCGGCTGACCCCGAATCGCTTGGGGCAGCGTGCGTTATAACTCTTATCTGGTCCTGCCGAAGATGCGCTTGGGGTTGTTGGACGATTTCGGCGAGGGGACCTCGCTTGAGATGCCTTGGCGCCTGCTTCATCATCGACCTTCTCCAGGGAACGCCCGGCGCGGAATCCACAGCGGAGGAACTGGACAGGGAAGCGGGGCCGGGATCACTTCCGTCTCGGCCGTTGAGCTGTGGGTAGGTGGATGTTCGCAGCCTCCCCCCACGATGCATGATGTCGAACCAACCAGAAACCTCCTGAGCGCGGGTCATGTGGTAAGAACTGCACGAGGGCACATGAGGGTGCGGATTGCCCGACCGAGGTGAGATGGGCACCCAAGATCTAATCGCAATGATTCGGGCAGGCACTCAGTCGTTATCTGGTACCGACCGCACGGACCACAAAGAAGACATTTAAGGTTGGGGACTGGAATCGAGTCACGCGATTGCTATGATGAGGCTTTCGGCTTTCACCGATGAGATCCACCAGCCTCTTGAGAAAGCTCTTGACTTTATCGAGACCAACATGGCCCCGATGAAGGATGTGGAACTCAGAGGGGTAGCGCTGGGCGATTCCCCTCCGATCAACATCGCTCAGTATGAGGGGAAATCCCTGGATGACCTTCGCGATCTGTTGGGGGAAAGAGGTTTCGGGGTCTCATCGGTCTCTTCCGGCTTTGCCAAGTACAAGAGGACCTCATGGAGCGATGAGAAGGAATGGAAGGAGCAACAGGAGATACTCAGGCGATCTCTCGACGTGGCCGTGTGTCTCGATGCACCCTACACAAGGACCTTCGGCTTCAACAGGGTCCCGAACTCCTCCTTCGAAGAGAGCCTGCCCCTGATAGTGGAGAGGCTGGGCTGGGCGGCCGATGCAGCCGCGGAAGCCGGGGTGGTTCTGGCGCTGGAGACTGAGGGAGGGCTATACGCTGACACCGGGGATAGCGCGAGGCAGATAGTGGAAGGGGTGAACTCGAGATACCTCAAGATCAACTATGATCCCGGGAATAGCCACGGAGCGGGCGATGTCCCCTGGCCGCATGGCTTCCGCGCCGTCCGAGATCATCTCGAGTTCATGCACGTCAAGAGCATGCGTACCGAAAGAGGGAGGAAGATTGACTACTACAGCATGCTCAGAGAGATGAAGGCCATGGGATTCCGGGGCTTCATCTCGAACGAACATCACACGCGGGGCGGAGCGCCGGCGGCGCTGGAACTCCACCAGGACATACTGCGAATCTTCGACCGCATATACTGAGATTCGGTGCCAACCGGGGCCTGAATAATCGGCACAGCAAATAGTCGGTACAGCATGGAGATGAACGATCCGGTCTTCTAGACCTCGCACTCTACCAGATGACCGAGTTCAGGTATTTCGCCCCGTCTCTGAAGCCGGCCTCTCTGCCGAAGAAACCGTCTTCATGCTCTATGCTCAGAACGTAGTCGTACCCGTTCTCCTTCAGGGCCGTTACGTATGCGTTCCAGTTGATCTCCCCCCTTCCCGGTATCCTGTATCTCCACCAGCCACCTTCGTATATGCCGCGGTAATGCATCCTGCGTCGGATTATCTCGGTATCCTTGGCGTGGGTGTGATATATCCTCTTCCCTAGGTGATGAACCGCTTCCACATAGTCGATCTGCTGGTGCACCAGATGGCTTGGGTCGAAGTTCAGCCCGAGGAATTCGTTGGGGACCATCTCAAAGGCCAGATCGAAGTTGTCCAGCCCCTGTAGCAGCGTGGCGTACCAGTTCTCCATGGCCAGCTTGATGTCGTGATCCTTGGCGAAGTCTGCCAGAACAGCGTAGGTCTCCTTGAAGTCGGTTCTCAGGGTTTCCTTCTTGTTCTTGCCGGGGGAGGGCATTCCGGCGAGGCAGCATAGCACGCCGACGTCCAGAACGGTGCACGCCTCCACGGCCTTCTTGAAGTAGTCCTGGGAAGCCCTATTCGTCAGTATATCGCCTGCGTAGTGGGCCAAGCTCGATATGACTACCCCTGAGCCCTCAAGGATCTTGCTCACATCCCCGCGACCCGAGCTTAGGACCCTCTCCACATCCACGTGCTTCCTGCCGGGGGCAACCGCGACCTCGAGGCCCTTTATGCCGCTGCCGGCTGCGAAGCTCACGATATCCGAAAGGCTCTCATCCCTGAACGGTGCTGTCAACATGCCAACGAACATTCGACCCCTCCGAGGGATCGCGTACCCGTGGCGGAACAGGACTTAAGTGTTTCTTTATCTGAGGCGTCGCCAGGCAAGTCTCCCAAGCCGGGATCGGTGTGCAGAGGATGCGGGTCATTCTTCATCGGCAGAAGGGGCCAACGTCCCAGCACAGTAGGACTCACGATACAGGTAGCTCTGATGCGGAGAATGTCGGGCTCGGTTCTCCCAAGGGGCCTCGATGGTGGAACCTATCTAATGCCAGTCGGCCGGCCCGCCCAGCAGCTGCCCCGCCATGAACTAGGACGTCCTCCCCTCGGGATCTGTCAGGCAATCGATCCCCTCCGGGTCGGGACCAAAGAGATCGCGCGTTCCGGGCAGATCTGCGAGCAGAGCCCGCATCCAACACAGGATCCCGCCACCGCGAAGACATCTCCATCCTTGCGGACAGCATCGTAAACACACACACGCTCACATAGTGCACATGCGGTGCAGAGGTCCCGGTTGATCTTGGCAAGCACCTTCCTCCTCCTATCGATCTGATCAGTGGAAAGCACTCTCAGGCATGCCTTTCCGCGGAAGTCCGAAACGCTCGAGTAGCTCTTCTCCGTCATCAGGGCCTTGATTTCCCGCAGGGTCTCGGTCAAGGCGGAGTATCCTCTGACAACGACAGCTGTACACATCTGAGTGGTTGTTGCGCCCGCGAGTATCGCCTTGAACATGTCCGTTCCGGTCCAGATGCCTCCGCTTGCACTTATCGGTATGCGGAGTCTTGGACTCGCAGCGACCAACCACCTGAGCACGTAGTGGATGGACCATGGGCCTCCGTGTCCGGCGAAGCCTCCGTGCATTATCGGGGCCTCGGTGCCCGGATCGATGTCCAAACCGGTGAATCTGTTGAACATGACGATCGCGTCGGCTCCCGATCTCTGGAGTCTTGTTGCAAGCCGAGTAGGGCTGGCTGTCTGGGGCGTCATCTTCGGAATCACGGGGATCGACACCGCCGACTTGACAAGTCGTGTCACTTCGCACATGGGCCGTGTCAGGTCGGCCTCCGACAGGGTTTCCCGGGAGTGCGGGCAGGAGAGATTCAACTCGATGCCGTCGGCACCGGCCTCTTGAACCATTCGGCAGTAGCCAAGCCAAGCATCGTTCGTGGTGCAGCCAACGCTTGCGATCACGGGGATCGATAGCACCCTCTTTGCACGTGCAATCTCTTGGGAGTAGCGTTGAGGACCGAAGGCGCTGGCCTGCTCATAGGAGTAGAGCACGAAGGACTTGGGGCAGTCTGGCCTCCCGCGAATCAACCTGAACCTGGGGGTCGGCGATCTTCTGGTCACCCTATCTTCGAAAAGGGTCTTGACCACCACTGCCCCGCATCCGGCTTCCTCCGCTTTCTTCATCCTCTTGACGGTTTCTGAGACGCCGGCCGGCGAGAGGATGAGCGGATTAGCGAGCTCAATCCCTGCATAGTCGGTGCTGAGGTCCGGATCCAAACTCCCCAGGGCTCCGATCTTACCTCCGAAGCGACGTTAAATATGTCTCACACGACCAGACAAAACAACCCGAGAGCTGAACCCGTAACGTTGAGCACACTCATTTCTTACGCAGCACTAGTCCGTCATCCTATCTCTCGCAGAGGCAAGACTTGCACACTTCCACCGAATCTGGGCTATCCTGACCGGTCTGGTTCGACCGGGTCGGGGCTGGACTCATTTAAGAGAGCCATTGGCTGAATCGCGACGATGATAGGCCGACCGGGGTTAACATCGGCATTGTTGGTGATTGCTGCCGCCTTTCTATGGGGAACCGTAGCGGTCATGGTCAAGGCATTGGTGGAGACCGTTGATGCGTCCCTGATCGCCTTCACCCGCATCCTTCTGGGCGGCCTCTGCATAGGCGCTCTCTCGATGGCCAAACATGGGTTCAGGATGCCCAAGAGCGGATGGAAGTTGGTACTTGTCGGGGCCTTTGGGATCTCGCTCAACTACCTTCTGTTCACCATCGGACTTCGCCATACCCTTGCCTCGGCGGGTGCCATGGTCGTTCAGACGGAGGTGATCTTTCTCGTCCTCTTGTCCGTTTTGCTTCTCGGGGAATCCTTCGGGCCCAGGAAGATGACGGGAACCGTGATAGCGATACTTGGCGTGGTCATCATCTCTTGGAATGGCGAGGATTTGGGCGATCTTCTGGCCTCCCGCTATCTGCTAGGCAACGTCATCGTGGCATGCGGGGGTCTCTGCTGGTCATTCTACGCATTCTCCCAGAAGATGCTCACGCGGGATGAGGACGTCTTGGTGGTCCTGTTGCCGGTCTTTCTTCTGTCAAGCGCCATCCTGCTGCCCTTCGCCATGGGATCGTTGGGAACCATCGTCAGCATTGGATGGGTCAACCAGCTCTCCCTTCTCTATCTGGGATTGATCTGCACAGGCCTGGGATACATCCTGCTGGCTCAAGGTATGAAGGGCATTCCGGCGTCAACGGCGGGCGTTCTCACGACGTTCATGCCGGTGACCTCGGTCATCCTTGCTCATATGTTCCTGAAAGAAGCGCTCACGCCCTACATAATCACTGGTGCCATCCTTGACCTGGGCGGGATAGCCATGGTCATGAGTGCCAATCGATGAGGTCAACGCAACTCGAAGATGTATCTGGCCGGCCCGATCTTTCCCGGATCGATACGAAACCGGCAGGCGGTGCATAATCCGGATCCCCTGGTTGGCTGTCCGAAGAGATCGCGCACCTCCTCCCGTTCAAGCTCGGACCCGCAGAAGGGGCATTTCGCCATCCGGTGCCTCGACTTGCGGGTGGCAATCCTTATCCTGATCCTTCCTGATCCGGATGCTATTCGACGGGCTCTCTGCGGGCTCAAGGCATAGCCCGGCGACTCTTCCCTGATAAGGCGGATGACCATGTCCGCGAGCCGAGCTTGCGAGGAAACCCTCCCCGCCACGAGAATCCGGATGATGGCCTCCAAGACGGTCTGATCGTCCGGAATGCGGTATGCAGAGAGGCCCTGCCCATCAAGTCTTGCCTTCTGAGCAGCGGCACCTGGTTCCCGAGACCCTTTCGTTCTCCACCACCCGCTTCATCAGACTTCTTAGCGATATTGCCTTGTTCGCGATGACGCGTTCGATCTTGGCATGGGTTATGGATTCGGTCTGTATGCCCGCAGCCATGTTCGTCACCACGCAGAGATGGAGATAGCAGATCCCTCTTTCCCGCGCCAGGATGCATTCGGGGACGCATGTCATCCCAACCAGATCGCCTCCCAGCATCTTGAACATTCTGATCTCGGCCGCTGTCTCATACCGGGGACCTTCGGTGCATACGTAAACAGCTCGCGGGTGGACCGGTATCGCGAGATCGTTGGCCGCGGATATCCCGATCCTTCGAAGGTCGTCGCAGAACGGGTTCGTCAAGTCGGCATGGGTTGCGCTCCCTGAGATCCGATCCACAAAGGTGGACTGGCGCAACTTCGTGAAGTCGATGAACTGATCCGGGAGCACGATATCGCCTGGACGCAAGGAGGACCTCATGCTCCCTACGGCGCCAAGGGCGATGATCCTCTCCACCCCGGTCCGCGCGAGACCGTCGATGTTGGCCCGGTAGTTGACCAGGTGCGGTGGCACGGAACCGCCTGTGCCGTGGCGAAGGACTATCGCTACATCGGGATCGAGTTCATCGGAGAGGAAGAGGGAGATATCCCCGTAGGGGGTGTGGACCGTTTCCTTGCTGACGATGTCCAGGAAGATCCGTTCGGCCCCGGTGCCCGCTATGACGGCGATCTTGGACATCGTCGTGTCCTCTAAGACGGCGTTCGGGTCCACGATTGATTTAAATATTGCCTCAACGGCTTTCGCCCCTCTGGCCACACCCTTTGCTGGTTCTCTACTCCCCCGCCCATCATCTGCATGCACCGAAAAAGGAGCTATGGGGAAACCGGTCAAGGGCCCATCCCGAGATCCCCGCTAGGGCTGACGAGATACTCGCGCATCTGGAGGATTCCTACGATGTGGCGGAGCCTCCCCGGATGGTCCCGGAGGCCCTTCGAACCGTCCACTCCGAAGCCTATCTCACTTATCTGAAGAATGCCTGCCGGAAACTCCCGGAGGAACGGGAGGTCTTTCCCTTTCTATTTCCTCGGACAGACAGGATCCCGCCGAGTAGACTGGCTCAAAGAGGTCTCTTCGCCTTCGACACCTTTACGCCCCTGGGTCGCGGCACCTACTCGGCTTGTTTGGCCGCTGCGTCTTGTTCCTTCCAGGGCGCGAAACAGGCACGTCGAAAGGGCAGGAATGCCTACTGCCTGTGCCGACCCCCGGGCCACCATGCAACCGGGAGACTTATGGGAGGGTATTGCTACCTCAACAACGCTGCGGTGGCGGCAGCCAGTCTCTTGCCCGACAAGGTCGCCGTCCTGGATATTGATGCCCACCATGGAAATGGTACGCAAGAGATCTTCTACGCTGATGACAGGGTCCTGTTTTGTTCCGTCCATGGCGATCCCAAGACCGGATACCCATATGCATGGGGCTTCGCTGACGAGGAAGGCACTGGCAGGGGCAAGGGTTTCAACCTTAACGTCCCCCTTTCAAGTTCCACGACCGGGGGGATGTGGACTCGTTCCGTGAGCACGCTGTTGCGCCGCATTCGAGAGTTTGACCCCGCCTACATCGTTGTGTCACTTGGGGTTGATGGCCTGAAGGAAGACCGGAACGGTCCATTCAGGCTCCATATCCGAGACTATCAGAAGGCCGGCCGGCTGATATCCGACACGGATTGCCCCAAGATCGTGGTTCAAGAGGGAGGGTACTTCATTCCCTTGATTGGCCGTTGCACCAGGGCGTTTCTTGACCAGTTCGCCTAGGACAGAAGCCTGTCGGGCACGCTTTGGCCCGCCACTAGGCTGTGGAACGTTTCTCTCTTCCTCACCAGCGCGGTCTCACCGTTCATCACAAGGACCTCCGCCGCCCTGGGTCTGGAATTATACTGCGAAGACATCGAGTATCCGTAAGCTCCGGCATTCAGGATGGCAAGCACATCCCCTTCCTTGGTCCTAGGAAGCTCCCTGTCTCGAGCGAAGATGTCTCCTGACTCGCATAGGGGCCCGACGATATCCACCTTCTCTAAGGGACCCGTCATGTTGCTGGCGTTGAGGATCATATGGTAGGAGCCGTACATGGCTGGTCGTACTAGGTCGTTGAACCCGGCGTCGACCCCGAGGAAAGTCCTGAATGGCGTCTTCTTCACTGTGTTGACCTCGGCCAGCAGCAGGACAGCATCGGCCACGATGTACCTTCCTGGCTCCAATGCTAGGTAGGGATTCCCATCTATCCCACAGGCTTCCTTCCTCTCTAGGAAAGTCCTCACCACGCGGGAGGCGAAGTCCCCGAGGTCAAGCTCCTTCTCCTCAGGCCGATAGGGCACGCCCAGACCTCCGCCCATGTCTACGAATTCAAGCTGGCTTCCGGCCTCGCCTTGGACAGCACCAGCGATCTCCATGAGCCTGCGTACAGCAGGTAGATAAGGGTCGACATTGAGGATCCCCGAACCTATGTGCATCTGAACGCCCACCACCTTCAGGCCGGCTTCCCTGGCCAGAACGGCAGCGTCCTGAGCCTCATCTTCCCATATTCCGAACTTGGCGTCCCGTCCCCCCGTTATGCAGTGGTCATGGTGGCCGGCCCCGATCTCCGGGTTGATTCTGATGGCTACCTCCGCCGTGCGACCCTTGGTCAGAGTGGACAGTCGTTTGATCTGGGAGATCGAGTCAATGGTTATGCGAACCCGTGTGCGAAGGGCGAAGGACAGCTCTTCGTTCTTGACGTTGTTGCCTGTGAAGAGTATCTCCTCGGGCTTGAAGTTGGCTTTCAGCGCCAGATAGATCTCACCCGGGGAAACGGCATCGATCCAGCATCCCTCCTGTCGTGCGATCGACATGATAGCTAGGCTTGAGTTGGCCTTGCAGGCGTAGTGAATGCGGATCCTGTCGTAGTGCTTTGAGAACTCGCCTCGGAGGCGGGAGATATTCTCGCGAATGCGGGCTTCGCTTGCGACGTAGAGCGGGGTACCATACTGCTTCGCAAGGGATTCGCACGGTATCTTCCCGACCAGCAGCTTGTTACCCCTCTGGACAAGTCCGGTCTTCTCCCAATACAACCTTGGTCCTCCTTATCATCCAGAGGCTTGCTCGACCATCGGTAATATATTTCACCCTGCTCTTTACGCCCTGCGCTCGATGGGTAGGCATGTCCTCCAAGTGGCTGGATCGGATGTCGTCGTCGTGGACGGCCGGGTGATCAGCGTTTCGCCTCCGAGGACAAGAACCTGTCCCCTGCGAGCCAGGCTGTACTCCATAGAGGAGGAGACCGAGGACTCCGTTCGAAAAACCGTTGAATCCTATATCACGGATTGGGGCATGTTCACTGCCAACCGTGTCATTAGAAGCTCGGTCAATCCGGTGAGATTTGGCGTATCCGAGATACTGTCTGCCGGTCTGAGGCAAGGCATTCTTGACGCCGTGGTGTGCGTGTGCGAGGGAGCCGGGACGGTCATCTCGGCGGATCCTGAAGTGGTTCAAGGCATAGGAGCCCACATGACCGGTTTGGTTGCGACTTCGCCGGAGTCAGCCATCATCGACAAGCTCAGAGACAGTGGTGTCGAGATCCTATCCCCGCAGGATGCGAGAATGGATCAGGTGGCGGGTGTCAGGAGGGCGTTGGAGATGGGTTACTCCAAGCTTGGCGTCACGCTCGCAGGGCCGGAATCGAGTCAAGCACTGGGAATAAGGGACTTGTGCAGAGGACTTGTCTGCGCAATAGCGAGCGTTCACAACACGGGCATGTCCCGTCAGAATGCTTATCTGGTGGCTGAAAGCTGCGATATTGTGAGTTCATGTGCATCGAGATGGGTAAGGGAAACCGTGGCAAAGCGAGCCCTGATGCAGCTCGGACTGCGCATTCCGGTTCTCGTGCTGACGCGGCTTGGGAAGGAACTAGCGCTAGCAAGGCTCAGGGAGCATCAGGATCCTTTGATCGTCGGGGCGGGGTCGATCCCCGTGCTGGGCGAATCGCAGCCCGATCCCCTTCGCTAGCGTCCTGGGCCAAATACCGAACCCAGCCGTGAGCTTGGAGGGTTGGTATCGGCGCGCGCGCCTTACGTGGCGCAGAAGGATCCCGACGTGTGCGAGTCCTCCTAGCTGGTCAGGAACGGGACAGATGCGGGTGGCACCATCCTATAGGTGTGCAGCTTCCTGGCGAACTGTCCGGTCGTTCGTTGTTTTCGTCTTGCCGAGTGCATCTGGTCAGTAAGAGATATATATCTCCGCGGTGTCCGCTATCGCACCGACCGCGACCCAGCAGGCTGCGGATTCTCTCACGGTTAACGCCGGGCAGGGATATCATGAGTGAGGATATTGAGCAGATACTTGAGAGGCTGAAGCGGGAAGGTGAGTCTCGCGAGCCGGAAACAACAGAGGGACTTGGGCCATCCGAAGGCGTAGATGAGGAGCTTGAGGAGGTTCTGAGGCAGACCATAGCCGAGATCCTGGTCATAGGTGTGGGAGGGGCTGGGGGCAACACTGTGACAAGGCTGATGGACATCGGCCTCCAGGACATCGAATCGGTGGTGATGAACACCGATGCCCAGGCCCTGCTCTATGCTGATGCTGCAAGGAAGATGCTGCTGGGCAAGGAGACCACTGGGGGCATGGGGGCGGGCAACAATCCTGAGGTCGGCGAGCAGTCTGCAATCGAGACCGTCCCGGCGATCAGGGAGCTGGTGAAGGGCAAGGACCTCGTCTTCGTTACCTGTGGTCTGGGGGGAGGAACCGGAACAGGTGCCATACCGATCGTCGCCAAGGAGGCTCACGAGGCGGGGGCCCTTACCGTGGCGGTTGTCACTTTCCCGTTCAAGATGGAGGGCAGGGTCAGATCGGAGAACTCCAAGATCGCCTTGGCGAAGTTGCTCGGGTGCTGTGACAGCGTCATAGTCGTGCCCAACGATAAGTTGCTGGAACTGGCCCCGGGTGTTCCGATCAACACCGCCTTCAAGATATCGGACGAGGTTTTGCTAAAGATAATCGTGGGAATGTCCGAGTTGATCGTGAAACCCGGCTTGGTCAACCTAGATCTGGCCGACCTGCGCAAGATTCTGAAGACCAGCGGGGCTGCACTCATCGGCCTCGGGGAGGCCACCGGGAAGGATAAGGCTGTCAGGGCCGCCATGGACGTCCTCAACAGCCCGCTGCTGGATGTCGACATCTCCAACGGCAAGGGGGCCATTGTCAACGTCGTCTCCAGCATGGACGTTACGCTGCTTGACGTGGAGAGGATCGTGAAGATGGTGGGCGGGAAGCTCAACCCCCAGGCCGAGATCATCTGGGGAGCCCAGATCGATGAAGAGATGAGGGACACGATCCGTGTGCTAATAGTCATCTCGGGCCTCAAACTCTCCGATAAGTTCCTGCCTGCGTCAGACGTGCTCCCGGAGGCCAATTCTCCGGTTACGCCGGACATGAAGAAGATCCTCAGCACAGTCTCCGCGGTGAGCTGGGGCAGGAAAGGCTAGGCCGCCGTCTGGTCTACTGTTCTCTGGAGGAGAACCGGGCAGGTCAGATCAACGCTGTAGAGCCACCTGCGGCCGCAGCTCTCGCAGGCGAGATACACCTTCTTTTCCAGGTAGCTCCACCTGCTCTC
Source organism: Hadarchaeota archaeon (SeqCode) (assembly GCA_964452145.1). Lineage (GTDB taxonomy): Archaea > CAYQAE01 > CAYQAE01 > CAYVLA01 > CAYVLA01 > CAYVLA01. Next base: position 20,728 of record CAYVLA010000014.1, on the reverse strand, counting down.
CTTCATCTCGATCTTCTCGAGTTTACCGCCGCACACAAGGCATATCCTTCGCGCTATGACAGGTCCTCCCACGAGCGGTTGTGCGCGGAACCTCTTAAGTCTCTTCACACATAGCGTCCCTGGTTTTTGGGAGAACCCAGTCTGTTGCGATCTGCGCCCATTTAAGAGAGAAGGAGAATAGATCACTCCGATGAGGGTCTCATGAGGGTCTCGATCGTTGACTGCTACACCGACGAACCCGCTGGCCTAGGCGTGCCGCCATACCTAGGAACTGCCCCAAGGTACGTCTTCGGGGCGATCGTCCTGGCCGGCCACCAGCCTCTCTACCTCAACATAGATGACGTCAGGGCAATCTGGGGCGAGCCCCACGAGCCGATCAATGAGACGCGAGACCCCAAAGAGGCCCTGAAGGGGCTGCGAGCCTCCAGTCTCTTGGTGGTGATCGGGGGCGTCCATACGCCGGGGAGATACCTTAGGGGAACCCCTGGAACGCCCCGCGAGATACGCCGCTTGGTGCAGGAAGCCAAGATGCCAGTTGTCGTGGGCGGACCCATTGTACAGGGAACGATGGGTGGCGGGCGCGCCCTCAGATCCGACAGGGAATCCCTGGGGGATCCCGATCATATCGCGATGGGGGACCCCGAAGCTTACGTGCAGCGTTATCTGGAAGTGGGCCCTCCCCCGGAGGAACCCGTCTACAGGAATTACGACGAGTTGGATCGCATGGCCCTGGCAGGTGCCACGATCTTGGACCAGATCAGACGGGGGCCCGACCTGATCTGTGAGCTGGAGACCTCGAGAGGCTGCTCCAGGGCGCTTTCCGGTGGTTGCTCGTTCTGTTCCGAGTGTTCCAGATTCGGGTTGCCCGCGTTTAGGGAGGCATCGGGAATCGTGGCGGAGGCCGCCAGACTCAGGGAGAAGGGCGTGGAGAATGTGCGGCTGGGAAGGCAGGCTTGCTTCTTTTCTTACAAAGCTCAGCGGGTGGGCGATCTCGATATCCCCATCCCTGAGCCTGCAGCGATAGAGTCGCTTCTGGCCGGATGCGCAAGCATAGGTTTCAACTGCATTCACATAGACAACGTAAACCCGGGCGTCGTCGCAGCATATCCGGTGGAATCGGAGGAGATCGCCAAGAGCATAGTCACCCACTGTACGCCGGGCAACGTTGCGGCATTGGGGGTGGAGAGTGCCGATCCCAGGGTGATAGAGGCCAACAACCTGAAGGCCATGCCCGAGGGTTCCCTCGCAGCTGTCCGGCTGATATGCAAGGTCGGATCCCGCATAGGGTGGAATGGTCAACCCGCCTTCCTGCCGGGGCTGAATTTCGTACTGGGACTCCCCGGGGAGACCAAGGAGACCTATCCGAGGAATCTCGATTTTCTGCGTTCGATTCTGCAGGAGGGCCTCATCCTCCGTCGGGTGAACATACGCAAGGTGACTCCGGTGAGAGGAACCAGGCTGTGGGGCAGGAGGTGGAACCAGAAACCGATGAGGCTCCACGCCAAATCGTTCGTCAAGATGGTTAGAACCGAGATAGACCGCCCCATGCTTGTCAGGGCCTACCCCATTGGGACGATCCTTCGGAGTATTGTGGCGGAGGTCGTTGACGGAGGCACCAGTTACTGCAGATTTCCGGGTAGCTATCCCATTCTGGTCGGGGTTTGCGGTCGTTATGAACCGAGATCCGTGATGGATGCGGCGGTGATCGATCACGGCTTCAGATCACTCACGGGGTTGCGCTTCCCGATGGATATCAACACCTGTCCGCCGCGGGCCTTGTCCATGCTTCCCGAGATTGGATCGAGGCGGGCGGCCAAGATTCTCAGGGCGCGGCCAATCGGCTCTGTAGTGGACCTCGAATGGGCGCTCGACTCGGATCCCCCCAGTAGTGAGGCGATCCGGTTTATCGCGTCGTTATGTCAGCTTGGCGAACCAAGGCCCTGACTGGGGATTTGGTGGGGTGGTATGACCTGTTCATACCCCTGTCGACTGTGTCGTTTTGTCATACCAAGTATTATCCAACACCGCTTCAAGTGGTAATACCGCATATGACTACGGCGCTTGGTCAGCCCAGCTTCTCCCGGGGGTGTGACCTAGCAAGGCGCCTCAGACGATCGGATGTGACGTGAGTGTATATCTGGGTTGTGGCAAGGGAGCTGTGGCCGAGGAGCTCCTGGATCGATCTGATGTCGACATTGCTCTCGAGCATGTGGGTGGCGAAGGTGTGCCTCAGAACATGCGGGGTGACGCTTCGGGGTATCCCGGCCTTCGCCGCATACCTGGCAACCATGGATTGGACGTATCGGGAGGAGAGCCTTCCCCCCGATCTTGAGGGGAAGAGGTACTCAGATGTCGTTCTACGCTTTGTTAGGTAGGTGGTCAGCTCGCTGGCGACATGCCCAGACATTATGACGAGGCGGTCCTTGTCGCCTTTTCCGGATTTCACCATGGCTGTATTGTCGTCCAGGTTTACGGAGTTCACCTTCATGTCCAAGGCTTCGGATAGCCTGGTTCCCGTGGCATAGATGAACTCGAGAAGGCAGTGATCGCGGGGCTGGACCTCTGATTGCTTGAGAAGGGCCAGTAGTTCTTGGGCGGTGAGGTGGTTGGGGAGTTTCCTGGGCCGCTTGGGTAGGGGTATGTCCTTGGCCGGGTTGTCGGAGATTACGCCGTTCTCGACCAGGGCCTTGAAGAATGCGCGCATGGCGTTGACCTGGCTGTACACAGAGGCGTTTGTCAGGGATTTGCGACGTTTCCTCTCAAGAAGGTAGCTCTTCAGTTCCCGTGCTGTGATCCTGTCGAGGGGTTTGTCAAGCTCCCTAGCCATGACAGAGACCTGCAGCGCGTACCTGTCGCGAGTGCGGGGGGAGTAGCCTCTAAGCTCCCATGCGCTCACGGCTATGTCAATCGCGTCCTCGAAATCCAAAATAGAAACACCTAACTACGCTAAGTAGGCACTTAGCGAACTTTATATCTCTTACCGTATCCGAGATTTCGATTTGGATAGGATCTGCATCGGATAACCCGCCTAACTAGACAAAACTCGCCCTTTCTTGCAGTTTCGTTTTCTCCGCGCCCCTTATTCTCCACCTGATCTGGTCAGCTCCTCCAGATCGACCATCATCCACCACGAATGCTCAAAACCCTCACGGCTGCGGAAGTAACGAAACAGCGGGCGACCGAACACCTCCTGTGACCTCCTGTTCAACGAGTTCAACTTGTCTCGAACGCTTTCGGTCCGGGAGTACCCCAGCTCCTTGCACAGCCTGCTTGTGCTGTCATGGCCTCGCTCAAGCATCAGGTTCAGCAAAGCCTGGTCCTTGCCATCCTCAACGAGTCTGGACAGAACGCCGAGCGACGTCTCCGCCTTCTTCGAAGGCGGCTCCTCCTTAGGTGGCTTGATCGCACCCTTCTCTACGGGCAGCAGCGAAAGAAGCTTCTTAACGTCCCGTCTAATCTCGTATACCGCGATATCGCTGCTGCCTATGTCCAGGGTAAGGTAGTAGTCTATCGCATCCCGGATGATTCTCGACAAGTTACGGGACCTCGATCTGAGATCCTCAACCTGGTCGCCCCTCAGGGTGACGCAGATCTTCCTGTAGTTGCCCTCTGCCAAGATCACACCACCTGGTATGACCCAGTATGATCACCGAATATAAATGGTGGGGTGGCCCTCAGGGGGTGGGTATGATACGGTCATACCAACGAGGACGGGGACAACTACCGCCTGGTTGGTATGATATGATATGACACTTTGTTTGCCCCCGAGGCGATATGATATCATCATACCCTTGAGCCCACAAGGAATTCGATGAGGCCCCCGGCCGATCAGGAGGAAGGTTACTGCGTGATGATGACCTTGTGCCCTAGGAAATCCACCAGCAGCACCCTGCCTCTGACGATCATCGTCTCCCCGAGGACGCCCTCAAGGGTTATGGATTCGCCCTCCCATTTCATGGATGCCACCTCGGTCATCAGCTGCTGGTCCTCCGAGGCTGTCCGAATGTAGACGGTCGACTCACACATACTTTCTGTTGAGGGCCGGGAGATTTAGATGTTTGGCGGAACCAATGCATCGGTATCCTTGTGTCAACCCGCTTACAGAATGCCCTGATTGTCGGAAGCTAGGGCACCCGAAGCGTGGCGTGCGACAGACACACACTGGGACAGATTTAAGAGCGGGATTCCTCACGCCTTACCGTCTTCACAGGGGCTCGGGACATGCCGGACATAGTCATCATAGGGGCCGGTCCCGCTGGGCTCTTCGCGGCCAGCGAGCTTGTCGGCTCAGGACTGCGGGTCCTCATCATAGAGAAAGGAAAGGAGGTGGAGAAGAGGAAGTGTCCGCTGACCACCACGACGAAATGCATGAAGTGCAGTCCCTGCAATGTAATGAGCGGTGTCGGAGGGGCCGGTGGTCTGTCCGACGGCAAGCTCAACCTGCGGCCTGACATAGGCGGGAACCTGTCGGATTTCACCCGCGATGAACAGGCGGCGTGGGACTTGGTAGATAAGGTGGACCGGATGTTCCTGGCCCACGGCGTTCCAGAAAACGGATATGGAACCGGAGAGGAGGCCGAGGAGCTCAGGCGAAGAGCCGCCTCGGTGGGCATCAACTTCATACCGATTCACCAGCGTCATGTGGGATCGGACAACCTACCGCGGGTCGTCGAATCCATCCGGAGATGGCTCGACGCCGAAGGTGTCGAGTTCATGCTCCGATCGGAGGTGAGGAGGATTCTGATCAACGGGGGTCGAGTGAAAGGCGTGGCCGTGAAGACTGGGACGAGCATTCGCGAAATCCAATGCCACGAGGTCATCGCATGTCCTGGTAGGTCGGGCGCCATGTGGTTTGCCCAGGAGGGGGAGAGACTCGGAGTTAAGACCCGTCATGCGCCTGTGGATGTTGGCGTCCGGGTCGAGGTCAGATCCATGGTCATGGATCCGGTGACCCGCATCAACTGGGATCCGAAGTTCCATATCTACACCAAGACATACGACGATTGGGTGAGAACTTTTTGTACCTGTCCCTATGGTTTCGTTACCAAGGAGGACTATGGTGACTTCGTGGCTGTCAACGGCCACTCCATGATAGACAAGAAGTCGGAGAACACCAACTTTGCCTTTGTCACCTCCGTTTCCCTCACGGAGCCGGTGGAGGATACGACGGCGTATGCCTCAAGCATAGCGCGGCTTTCGGCAACCATCGGAGGGGGCAGGCCGATCATCCAGAGGATGGGCGATCTGTGGAAGGGCAGGAGAAGCACCTGGAGCAGGATCAATAAGAGCTATGTCAAGCCGACCTTGTTGGACGTCACGCCGGGCGACATCTCGATGGCGATGCCCCAGCGACTCGTGACTGACATTGGAGAGGGACTCTCCAAGCTCAACGAGGTGATCCCCGGGGTTGCCAGCGAGAGCACCTTGTTGTATTGTCCCGAACTCAAAATGTACAGCATGCGTTTCCTCACCGACGAGAACATGGAAACAAGCCTCCCGGGCCTCTACGTTGCGGGCGATGGGGCTGGCCTTGCTAGGGGGATAGTCGGATCCGCCGCGACGGGCATCCTTGCCGCAAGGGGGGTCCTCAAGAGACACGACCTCGCGGGCTCAGCCTAGGTCAAGCTCCCAACTGCCTTTGACAGCCTGATCCACGAGGCCCTGCACGTCTACCCTTGATTCAGCCTCCTCCACCTCCTCAAGACTTGGGTGCGTGAGAGGATGGGTGGGAGCGGCCCTGCACGGAGCCACCGAGGCGATGCTCCGCTCATAGGTCCCAATTCTGCGGGCCAGAACCACGATCTCCTCCTTGTCGAAACCCACGAGCGGCGTCAGGACCGGGATCTTGGACACGGTCAGGGTCAGGGCCAAGTTGGCCAGTGTTTGTGAGCAGACTTGGGCCAGAGAGGATCCGGTGACGATGGCACTGCATCGGTTGATCTCGGCCAACGCTGCGGCGATCCTGGTCATCATCCTCTTGCACATTGTGCAGGTCAGATTCCTGGGGCAGACCTTCACCAGCGTCGAAAGGCATTCCCCCATGGGCGATACGATCACTCTCAATGGGAAGCCTGAAGCATAGGAGGAGAGGACTTTCGCAACCCCCATCATCCTGTCCATAGAATCCTCTGCGCAGAATGGTGTATTGTCGCAATACAGGAGGATCATCTCGCAACCCCTCTTCATTACAAGGTAGGTCGCGACGGGCGAGTCAATCCCTCCCGAAAACAGAGAGATTGTTCTCCCCCCTGTTCCCATGGGAAGTCCACCCGGGCCCTTAATAGTGGCCTGGAACACATATGCCGAGTCTCTTATGTCGATGCCGATCGTAGTCTCCGGGCTGCGAAGATCAACCCGGCCTTTGGTAGCGATCCTTACTCGTTCGCCCACGAAGTGGTTTACTTCTTGACTCGTGAGAGGGAAGGCTTTGTTTCCCCGGTTGGTTTCGATCGCGAAGGTTCCACCCTCCTTCATGGTCGCCCTCGACAGATCCACTGCAGCCTGCGCCATTGCCTCGGCATCCAGTCCCACGCAGACCGCGGGAGAGCACGAGACGATGCCGAAGACTTTTGATAGAGTTCGGCAGACGAACTCGGGGTTGGACGATTTCACGATCAGCCTGCCTCTGATCCTTGAGATCTCATGGGAGAGCCCGGCATCATCCAGACACGCCGAGATGTTCTGGATTAGCCTGAGTTCGAACTTCCTCCTCACTCCCGGTCCTTTTAGTGAGAGTTCTCCGTACCTCACCAACGCGCAGTCGTAGGCCGGGTTCATGATAGCCGTTTGTGCTGGTTCAACTAGATAATCTTTCTCCCTTGGGCCCGGACCCCTAATGCCGATCCTGGCCGGACCTCTCAGCTTGGCTTATCTCCTCCAATGCTCATCAGGGCGAGCCATGATCGAGCCGATTCATGACATATATGAACCGTTGATCTGAAGACGTTCGCGATGTCAGTGGAACGGATCCTAGGGGGACTGTCCCGTCCGTACAGGGGCCTCCGAGGAATGGTCATGTCCGACCGGGGCCTGGTCTGTTCGGCCCATCCACTGGCATCCCGTACCGGGATTGCCATCTTGGATTCCGGCGGCAACTTCATTGACGCCGCGATTGCCACTTCTGCGGTGCTCAACGTGGTTGAGCCCTACAACAGCCACCTCGGTGGCGATGCGTTTCTTCTGGCATACAGAAGCTCGACCGGCTTGTTGGAGGCCGTGAACTCCAGCGGCCCTGCGCCGACATCAGCCTCGATCGAGGCGTTCGCGGATGGAGTGCCGGTGCATGGCATAAGGGCAGTGTCGGTTCCCGGCCAGGTGCGCGCATGGAAACTGGCCCATGAGGAGTATGGACGCCTTCCCTGGCCCGATTTGCTCGCGCCGGCTCTGCGATACGCGAAAGAAGGATTTCCGTGTAACTCGCGGCTCAGCTCGGCAATAAAGTCGGCGTCACTCGAACTCAAGGGCAACTCCGAGTGGCGCAAAGTCTTCATGCCTGGCGGGGAGGCGCCGCGTCCAGGCCACATCTTCGTTCAGACGGATCTGGCCCGATCGCTGAGAACGCTGTCGGATGAGGGCCCTGATGCATTCTACGAGGGGCGAATCGCGGAAGCGGTGTGCGAGTTTGCCCGCAATGCCGGGGGCCTTCTCGGGATGGAAGACATGGCATCCTTCGAGTCGGAGGTTCTGGTGCCGATCAGGACCACTTACCGGAGTTTCGAGGTTTTCGAGCAACCACCGGTCTCTCAAGGACATATCCTACTGGAGGAGCTTAACATCGTCGAGGGTTTTGAGCTCTCGTCTCTTGAGCCGGATGGGCCGGAATCTGTGCATCTACTGGTCGAAGCCAAGAAGCTTGCGTTTGCCGACCGTTACGCGCATTCTGGAGATCCTCGTTTCATTTCCTTTCCGCTCCAGACCATCATCTCCAAGGAACATGCGGCAGCGAGGCGAAAACTCATAGATCCCGAAAGAGCCAAGGCAGATTATCCATCACCGTCACCGGCATGCTCGGGTGCCGACACGACTTACTTCGCCATCGCGGACGGAGAGGGCAACGCAGTATCCTTCATCCAGAGCCTCTTCCACAGCTTCGGCAGCGGCGTGGTCGTGCCAAACACCGGAATCCTCCTTAACAATAGGATGACGGGCTTCTCATTGAATCCCGCAAGCCCGAACCGTCTCGTCGGGGGCAAAAGGACCATGCACACCCTCAACACGTACATGGTTTTCGATGAGGGATCCCCACTCTTCGTCGGAGGCACGCCTGGTGGGGACAGGCAGGTACAGACCAATCTACAGGTCATCACTCGTCTGTTGGATTGGGGCATGAACGTGCAGGAAGCTGCTGAATACCCGAGATGGGCCGGCCATGATGGTCTCAGTCTCTCCCTAGAAAGCCGTTACCCGGTCCGGACGGTTACCGCTCTGAGATCTCTCGGGCATCGGTTAGAGCTAGTGGGGCCCTGGGACGGGGGTGGTGCGGTCCAACTGATAATGATCCACCCCGAAAGCAGGGCACTCATCGGAGGTTCGGACCCCAGATGCGACGGATGCGCCCTGGGGCTTTGATCGACGAGGAGGACACACATATGAGGCGGGTCTTGCCCGCGCGATGGCGAAGGCGATGGATGTGAATGCCAGGGAGAGGCTCTCCGCAACGCTGCATCTGGAGGAGCCCGACAGGGTACCGATTCAGGATTCCTTCTGGTCGGGTTTCCACGAGAAGATGCGCAGACATCTCAGGCTGAGCAACAACGCAAACGTTTACGAGAAGCTGGGCCTCAACGAACTCTCCACCCCGGGAACCCCTGGGTGGTGTACGAGAAGTGCCGGCACCAAGACCATCAGCGAGAACGAGAAGGAGAGAATCGTACACACGGATTGGGGTTACGTGGTCAGGGAACTGAAGACCGGGACCACCGTTCCGCAATTCCTCGAGCACCCGGTGAAGACTCCCGAGCAGCTGGACGACTACATAGCGACATGGGATCGGCCCGACAAGCCCGAGAGGTGGGGCAGACTGGGTGAAGAGATCAGGGCTGCCAGGGCGGACCGCTTCGTGACGCCAACTGGTCTGGAACACTATGAGGCCGCCTGGAGGGTGGTCGGGTTTGGGACGCTTCTGGAGTGGATCTACAGGGAGCCTAGGGCACTGAGGAAGCTTCTGAGGGCCTTGACGGACTACTTCGTCGGCGTTGCTGAATATGCTATGGATCTGGGGGCGGATGGATTCTGGTTCTTTGGGGACATCGCCGACAACCATGGGCCCTTCATGAACGCCAAGACATATCGACGCATCTTCTATCCCCACCACCGAAGAACATACCAAGCCGTCAGGAAGAAGGACGGATTGGTGATCCTGCACACCGATGGCGATGTTCGGCCGATTCTGCCCGACTTCATCGATGCCGGAATAACCGCGCTCCAACCCATAGACGCGATCGCGGGAATGAACGTTCTGGAACTGAAACCCCTGTACGGCGACGAGATAGCCTTCATGGGGAACATAGACAACTCCAACACCCTTCCATTCGGAAGCACGCAGGATGTACGTCGCGAGGTGGAGCAGAAGATCGCCGTCGCGGGACAGGGCGGAGGCTATGTCTGTGGCTCGTCCCATTCCGTTCCGGACAGCGTTCCCGTGGAGAACTACCTCACGCTGGTGGACACGGTGAGAAAGTATGGTCGATACTCCTAGGCCGACTAGGCCACCTACTCTCTGCCAACATTTATCCCTCTCCGCGCCTCGCGTCTGTTCATGCCCAACCAGGTTCCAACGCTCCTGATAGGTTACGACGTCGAGAACTCGGCAGACCCCGGCATCGTCAGTCGTTTCCTTTCGAAGGTGGAAGAGATACACAAGGAGTTCTCGGCACCGGCGACCTTCTTCCTCGTGGGCAAGGTTGTCGAGAACAATTGGCGGGAGCTAGCAGATCTACATCGAAGGTGCAGACTGTTCGATTACCAGCAACACACCTACTCCCACATGTTGCTCAAGACGGTGTGTATGGATGACGGGAAGAGGATCACTGTGGTTAAGGCCGGATCGCTCGAACAGATCGAGGATGAAATCTCCCGCGCCAACCGCATCCTCAAGGAGAAGCTTGGGGTCGAATGCCAGGGGCTCACCGGGCCTTGGGGTTACTACCGCGGTCTCTGCGATCGTCCCGACATTCTCGAGATCCTGGACCGCAACGGCATATGCTTCACTAGGACCTGGGCCAGAGACCACAAGGACTACCAACCGGTGCCGTTCGACATCCAGCCGTTCTGGTATCAGGCTCAAGGCTTCCCTAACATCCTCGAATTTGCCCTTCACGGTTGGCAGGACGTGCACTGGAGGAACGTAAACGGATGGGATAACCTAAGTGGTTACCTGGCAATGCTCAGAAAAACCGCGGACATGGTCGCGGATCGAGGGATTGTCTGGAGCCATGGCAGCCATGATTGGTCGTCGATCAGATCCGACCCGGAGATGTCCGTCATCAGGGGCCTCATTGAGCATGCCCTGGGCCGAGGGATCAGGATCGTTGATTACAGGACCTACTACATGGAGGCTATGTCGACGAGGGTGTCTGGGCAAGGTCCTTGAAATAGTCGAAAAGCCGAGGCGTCTCCAAGAAGCCAAGCTTTCTGTAGATGCCCATTGCCACCGGGAGGGAGTAACTCGTATCTAGAAAGACTGAATCCAGGCCTCGGGACAGAAGATAGCGGATCACCGTCACGGTCAGGAACGTGGCAATGCCCTTGTTCCTATGGTCGGGATCCACTCCCAGCCAGTGGAGCCTGCCCCTCCTGGCCCCCGCCTCCACCTCGCGCCAAGCAATGAACGTGCCCACCATTCTTCCTTCGCGCAAGACGAAGAACGTCCCGTCTGGCATGAAGGAAGGGGTGTTCACGAACTTCTCCCGGACGCTTTGGGAGGTCCAGTTGGTCTTGTCTCTCTGGGTTGAGTATGCCCTGTTGATGCATTCCGCCCAGGCTTGCTCATCTCCTTCGCGAAACGTCCTGACCTCGTAACCGTTGGGGAGGCTCACATCAGGCAGCGTCTGAGGCACCCATTCCATTCTGACGTAGTCGTTGAGGATAGTGAACCCCCGGGACTCCAAGAAGCGTCTTCCCTCCATATTGCGGCTGTCGATGCCGGACACGACTACGCGACTCCTGGCAGCAATTCTGGCCTCCTGCACGCATCTCCCCAGAAGGGAAGTACCGATACCCTTCCTTCTCCACAACGGGGCCACGCAGAGATCCGTCACCCTGACCATCTCCTGGTCCATCGATAGTCCCGCTATCCCGACGATCGACTTCCCAAGCCGCGCTGCCATCCAGATCGACCGCGGATCCAGGCGTTCCTGCAGCGCAGGCAGCAGATCGCTTTTCTGACCATTTTGCTGAACGAATTGCCTGATGGCCCGACCGAAAGGGGTTCGCTCGATCGTGATCTGCAAGGACGATCATCCGCTTCGTGTTCGATGCCCAACGAGGACCCGGATTTATATGTGCTGCGGGCCTATCAGCTCAGGTTCATCACATTCTGAATCCTGAACCGTTTTTGATTTCCTGAAGCAATCTTAATTAGCACAGAAGCAAGGCAGATGAGCATTGTTGCGCCAAGTAGCCCTACTAGTGGTCCTGGTTTCTCTGCCTGTTGCAGTCTGTCAGACCTTCACCGAGATCGACGTAACGGTGCCCGCCGTGTCCCAGGATGACAGCGGTCTGGCGATCGGGGTCCCGGTGAGGCTCAACATCAGGATGATGACCCCCGGCACCGGCGAGGTCTTCGTGAATACGCGCGCCCTGACACAGATGGATATGCAGGGCTCGGCCCGAGTAGCCGCCATGGTCGCGGCGGAGTTGACGGGAAGGGATCTGCGAACCAGAGACTTCTACGTCACTCTGTATGCCGATACCACCATCATAGGGGGACCAAGTGCCGGGGGTGCCATGGCGGTGGCCATGACTGCTCTGATCGAGGGCGTGAAGATGAGGAGCGACGTAATCATGACCGGCATGATAACGCCTGACGGTGCGATCGGTGTCGTGGGGGGAATTCCTGAGAAAGCCGTTGCGGCGCACCTTGCAGGGGCGCGGTATTTCCTGGTTCCCGAAGGACAGTCGATGAGCTACAATCTGACAACTTTGGAGATCGTCAACGTCACGGAGCTGGCCCGAGAGAGGTGGAACCTGACCGTCGTGGAGATAGGAGACATTCGAGAGGCAGTCCTATGGTTCACCGATCTAGAGTATCGACCCAGAAGCTATCCCCCGATCCCAGTCCCGATCGAGGTCTACCTGGAGATGCTGGAGACACATTCGCTCGATGAGTTGGCCCAGGCCACCGAGATGCTGTCGATTGTCCGAGACGATCTATCAGCCTCAGGCATTGGGGAGCCCCTCAGATCCAGCCTCGAATCACAACTTGCGATATCGGAGGAGGACATCCTCCTGGGCTACCAGGCCTATAATCGATCCTGGTTCTACGTGGCCTCCAGCAAGGCATTCCAGTCCAAGATCCGGACCACGTCAGTATCCTACAATGTCAGATTCTACTCCGCAGCCGAAACCGACAGGGACGCGGTGATCGGGGAAATCTGGACAGAGGTGGAGGACGAGATCCGTGATGTCGAGGCCTTCATGGCCTCAGCCGAGATACGGGGAATAACCGGGCTCCAGTCGCACGCGGCGGCACAATCTAGAGCAGAGGAAGCCAAGGCCAGCCTACAGGATTCGATGTACCTCCGATATCTGCAGTACGATGATCTTGCGCTCTACCATGCGGCCTACGCCTTGGAAAGGGCCCACACAGCAAGGTTTTGGCTATACATCAGCTCGGGGACTCCAAGTCTGTTGATTCCCCGCCCCGATGATCTGAGGGACCTGGCTGAGAGGTTGGTCGCGGACGCGGCCATTCTCGCGACCTATGCGGACCTCCTGTACGAAGAGATCCTGCTACCGATTCAATGGGTCGTCTTCCTCATGCCCGAATATGGGTTCATCGATCCATATGAGTCCCTTGCCAGGGCCCAGCTGGGCGTCGAGGAAGGGCTCTGGGATATGGCGGTCTTCGAAGCTCTGGAATCCGAGGTCCGATCGGGCCTGGCGATCGAGTTCATCAACGTACTTGTTAGGGCCGAGAATGAAGCGGATGCCGTGGCTCTGATGAGGATTATGGCCAGTAGGTCGGAGCTGGATGCGCGCGTCGCTATCGAGAATTCAAGGTCAATTGGGGTTGAACCGATACTATCCGTCAGCAGATTCGAGTTCTCGCTGCATCTCATGGAAACGGACGAGATCTCAGCACTCGGTGAGGCCGTCTTCGGCTTGCGCTTCGCAAGAAGTGCGGCTAGGCTCTCGGCGCCATTGCTTGATCTGTACAGGCCCATTCTGGAATTGCCGGAGTTGGACCAGGCCATCTTGACTGGAAATGCCACCATATCGGGCTCGGCTTACGACCCGAACGGCGACCCTCTCACGCTCAGAATCGATGTGGCGGGACTGCATCTGGAGTCCGAGATTCCGCAAGGCATCTTCTCCATGGTGGTGCCGACATCGGGCCTCGGAGATGGAACCTACCTCCTCGTTGCCAATCTCAGCGACGGAGTTCTCTGCGATACTAGGTCGATGAACGTTAGCGTGGACAACAATCCTCCGAGTGTGGTGTTTGTGAACATACAGAACAGCACAGTCTATGGTTCCTCGATAACGCCTCAATTCGAGGTGCGAGACGCGGTCGACCCCGCCCCTGATACGAGGGTCGAGCTCGACGGATCGCCCTTCGCAGGAGGAGAGGTGGCGGAGGAGGGGCGCCACGTCCTGTCCGTCCTAACAGAAGATCGGGCAGGCTGGAGCCGACGGGTCGAAGTAACCTTCTGGATCGATACAACTCCTCCTCTCGTCGAGACGGCCCAGCCACGGTCCAACGGCACCTACATCACGAGCCCTGCGAGGCTTGTTTGGGCGGCAATGGATAGTGGAACCTGGATTAGTCAAAGCAGCCTACGAATAGACGGGGGGCCCTGGATCGAACCTGGCGAGGTGAACCAAACGCTCATAGAAGACGAGGCCGGCCGCCTATTGGTTCTTCACCGTTTCGCCTCGTCGATTGCCTTGACGGACGGATTCCATCTCATCGAAATGATGGCCGTCGATGGGGCGGGCAACTCGCACTCCGTGATACTGCGGATCGCCGTGGATACAAAGCCCCCGGACATCGGCATATCCGGGGTAATGGACGGTGCTTGGTACAACCGAACGGTGCGGGTTGGAGTCCAGACCAGAGATGACATGGATCCGCGCCCTCTCCTGAACATCAGTCTGGATGATCGGCCCTATGTCGATGGAACCCCGATCGGCCATGGCGCGCACCGGATAGAAGCCATCTCAACCGACCGAGCGGGGAACAGTCGTTTGATATCCCGCCACTTCGTGGTAGACATGCTGCCGCCCAGGATTTGGGCGAATATTACCCCTGGCGCCGTTTTCGATCACTTGGTGGTGGTTTCCTGCTTCTGGGAGGACGACCTTGACCCATCACCGGCGGGACAGATCCTGCTGGATGGAGCTGAATACCGAGGCAGTGTCGTGCTTCCCGGTGCTCACATCCTTCATCTGTCCGCTTCCGATAGGGCTGGCAATGCCCACGTCATCACCTCCGATTTCATCGTGGACGTTCAGCCACCGACGATCTGGGCCAGCGTGGCCGACCTATCGTGGAGTAATGAGCCCGTCAGTGTGAGCTGGAAGGTGGCAGACGATCTGGATCCCGACCCCTATTGGCAAGCGCTCATGGACGATCTGCCGCACACTGCTCCGATGCTGGTGGGCGAGGGCAAGCACAACCTCCAGATCGACGCTCGGGACTGGGCAGGGAATTCGCGGAAGCTCAGCATCACGTTCTACGTAGATGGCACGCCTCCAGTTCTCCGCATGAGCAATCTGCAAAACGCTACCTGCTACAGCTCACCGATATGGCCCCAGCTTGAGGTTCACGATTCCCTTGATGAATCACCGACCGTTGCTTGGCTGCTTAACGGGGATCCTTTCACTCCCGGCACAGCGATAGGGGACGGACAACACATCTTGATCATAAGTGCGGTCGATCGCGCGAACAATCTCGCTAGCCTCTTCATCACTTTCTCGGTCGATACAACTCCGCCCAGCATCACCATGAGTGTCCGAGAGGGAGCCAGGTACAGAGGCTCACTGATCCCCAAGATCGAGGCCAGAGACGAGGGCGGCAAGGTAACCATCATCACAATTCTCGATGGAGAACCGTACGAGATCGGGACCAGGATCGGCCCCGGAACTCACACCATATCCGTCCTGGCGACTGATGCGGTGGGAAACACAGCACGTAGCAAGGTCGTCTTCCTCGTCAAGGCACGAGTCCCGGCCGGCTGGCTTGGCGGGACAGCGGCACTTGCCGCTGTGTTGACTGCGTACGCCGTTCTCGCCAAGACGAATTGGAGTCGGCGCAGAAGGCGGGGACTGTAAGTACTCCCACAGGTTGCTTGAGACAAAGGAGAGGCAAAACGGAAAGCAAGAGTTATTAGAGTCGCAGGACGCCTTTGGGAGGCAAGCCTTCGACGGGGTGGTTCGAACCCGGTCGGTGAGCAGGCCGGAAGCGATTGAGGTGGATCTCCGTGAAGCTCTACGCCTCTATCGATGATGTCCCCCTCCCGCAATATGCCAGCGATGAACTCGTTGCGATCAAGATCCACATGGGAGAGAGGGGCAACCACAGCCATGTGCGACCCGAGGACGTTCGCTCCTTGGTTGAGCGTGTCCTGTCCGGAGGCGCCCGTGCGTTCGTGACCGATACGACGACGCTGTACCAGAGAAAGAGAGCAACCGTGAAGGACTATCTGGAGACGGCCGCCATGAATGGATTCACCGAGAGATCCATCGGCTGCCCCGTCATCATCGCGGATTCGGAGGGTGGCGGCCGAGCTGGATCCATCGATGTCGCGAAAGCCCTTCTCGACGCGGACTGCCTACTCGTATTCTCCCACGCCACAGGCCACATCACAACTGGATTTGCCGGATCGGTGAAGAACGTAGCTATGGGATGCGTCACCAAGACGGGGAAGAGGTACATACATTCGGCCGCTTGGCCTAGATACAGAGCGGATAGCTGCAAGAGATGCGGAGCATGCACCGAGGCCTGCCCTTTCGGTTTTGTGACTTTGGGCGAGGGCGTACAGCTGAGTCTCAGCAACTGCCCGGCTTGCGAGCGTTGTCTCAATGCATGCAAGAACGGTGGGCTCTACAGGCCGGTAGGAGCCATGGAGGAGTGCTATAAGAGATACGCGGAAACCTGCAAGGCAGTCCTTGGATGCTTCGGCAGGGTCTTTTTCATCAACGAGCTAAACCGCGTGACCAGATTCTGCGATTGCAGCCAGAATCCCGGCCCGACCGTTTCGCCTGATCTGGGCTTCGTTGCTTCATCGGACCCGATCCGGGCAGACAGGGAATCGGTCAGCGCGATCACGGCAGCGCATCCGGAGGCCGCCGAAGTCTTCGGCAGAAACTGGGAGGACTTCATAGATAAGGTCTCGCTTCACATGGGACATCGGCTGTGCTAGGACATCTTCAGTAAGATAGTTCAACCCGGATATCCAAGGTGGACTCCTTGATTCCCCGAACATGTTGCCTTTCGGCAATGATCTTGGTGGTCCTACTGATGCCATGCCAAGGCCTCCACGAGAAGACCGGCAAGATCAAGACGCTCCTTACTGGCCGGGTAACCGATCGGCACTTGATTAGTTCCTGGTTCCTGAACGAGCCGATGGTATCCCCTCTCTTCGTTCCCAGCCGCGATGTGCCCGGAGGGGATGCAGAAATCAGGAAGTTCGTGCGGATCTACTTCCCCCGTACCTATGAAGGCGTCCAAGTCCAGGATTTCATGCTCTTCTGCGGAACCATCATGAACATGTTCAGTCCCCTCCAGCAGAGATGGATGCACGATGCCGTGGTGGACGGCACCGGGGGTGTCAACTCCAGGTCGCTGCTTAGCGGAATCTACTACCCGGAGTGGGCCGCGTCCCAGACACAGAAAGCATTCCCCAACGATGCCGAGGCGGTCATGGCCAGCGGGGCCATGTTCCGTAGCGACAAGGAGGTCCTCATAGTCCTGGAGGAGGAATCCGGGCTTCCACCGGTCCTGACGATGTTCAAGGACAAGAACGTCCAGTGGCACCTGACGGGCTACAGCTGTGGTCTGGTGATCCCCCGTCAGGGAGCGAAGGTCTGGTCTTGGATAAGGGGGCCATTCGCGGACATGGCGACCGATAAGCCCGGGTGTACCCCCCACGTCATCTCATGGCAGTATGGCAAAGGCATTACCTGGACGACGCATGACCGACTGGTTAACTGGTGGCAGGACCCCGTTGCGAACCCTTATGGCCTTGACATGATAATGAACATGATCCTCTACAGCACAGGGAGGAACCTCCCCGAAGACGTTGAGCTAGTCCACGATATAAGGTCAAGGATCGTGGAGTTCAAGACCCGACAGCTTCTGGTGCTGGCCGTGGTGGAGTTTGGGGAGAGCTTCGGAGCGAGCATGGATCCCGTGCTCAGGGAGCTTGGACGGATCGTCGATAGGAGACGAGAGGCCGACGAGCTTTATCTGATGCAGGAGTACCTCCAGTCCAGAGCCGCGTACGTAAATGCCATCGCCAATCTTGAGGAGCTGAGTCTGGATGCGATGGAGAGGAAAGATCGGGCCATGCTCTGGGTGTACCTGGTTCAATGGTTCACTGTGAGCGGAACATCCATGTTTGCTGGCTTCCTGCTTTGGTCTCTTATGGTAAGGCGTAGGTTGTACAGGCAGGTGAAGGTCACCCGGTTTGCGGGCTGGTGAGTGTCGAACCGGGCCCACGTCGGAGCGATGGAGGGACGGGAGCTGGGATGGCCGCGAGAGAGATCAGAAGACAGACCCGGGACATGATAAACATAGACCCAATTCAGACAGGCGGGAAGCTTCCTGAGGAGTCAAGAAGAACGCTTCTCGAATGGGGCGATGGATACTCAGTGTGCGATTTCTGTTCAGGCAGGCTCGATGAGATCGGCAACCCGCCCATCAGGGACTTTGTGCATGTCGATCTGCCTGCCTTCATCGGCATGGCCGAGGCTCGGGTGACGAACGGTGCCAGGGAATCCAAATTTGCGGTCATGCACAGCGTTGCCAGCCCCCGGGACACTGTGGTTGTGGATGCCAATGCCCACTATTCGACCTACCTCGCAGCGGAGCGGGCGAGGCTCCAGGTCGAGACGGTTCCCAGCTCGGGGCCTCCCGACTACAGGATCCCGCCTGAGGGCTATCAGATTGCACTCGAGCGGGCGAAGCCATCATTGGCAGTCCTCACATGGCCGGATGGGAACTACGGGAACCTAGTGGATGCCCAGGAGGTTGCGAGAATATGCACCGAGCAGGACGTTCCACTGCTTCTCAACGCGGCGTACTCCGTGGGACGCATGAAGGTGGATGGATCGCGGATCGGGTGCACCTTCTTGGCGGGGAGCGGACACAAGTCAATGGCCTCGAGCGGACCCATCGGCATCTTGGGAATCAAGGATGGGTACGCAGATCGGGTTCTGCGACGTTCAGAACGCTTTCCGAGCAAGGAGATCGAGTTCCTGGGCTGCACTGCTCGAGGGGCCGCCTTGATGACCATGATCGCTTCCTTCCCCCATGTTCAGAAAAGGGTCAGCCAGTGGGAAAGCGAAGTCTCGAAGGCAAGATGGTTTGCCTCGGAGATGGAGCATCTGGGACTGCGCCAACTCGGGGAGAAGCCCCACAATCACGACCTGCTCTTCTTCGAGGCACCCGGTCTTTATGATCTCTCCAGGACGGCGAAAGATGGAAGGTTCTTCCTCTACAAGGAGCTGAAGTCAAGGGGCATACATGGGATCAAACCCGGCCTGACCAGGAACTTCAAGATCAGCACATATGCCGTGCCCAAAGAACAGCTGAGGATCGTCTTGGAGGCCTTCGCCGACATACTGAAGAAGGGCTAGTATTTCGGCCCTCCTTCTCTTTCGGTAATCATTAAGAGACTGCGCGCCGAGATTCAGGGCGAGCCGGAGGATGAGCCTTGGGCAATAGAAGAGTGAACCGAATCATGTTGGGGATAACCTTTGTCTTTCTAGCCGGCATATTGGTGGTGCTTACCCACCCTGACGTGGGCCTTCCGGCTTTCATCCCCACGTCGATCCTCGTTTTGGGCCTGATAGCGTTGCTCATATCCTTCATCCCGAGCAGTAACCGTGCCCTAGATTTCGATCTGCTCTACAGCTTCATGATCCAAGTTGCACACCTCTTCAGAATCTGGTACAACTCGTGTTTCCCGCCCGAGACGAAGGATCCGGCGACTTGGCCTTTCGTTCTCAGCTTCCCACTGTCAATCTACGGTCTCTGCGATGTGTGCTCGTCTCGTCTCAGGATCGAGGGCAGGGGCAGGCGGTGTTTCTGTCCCGAGTGCGGTTTGGAACTCAACTCAAGGGAATACGCACGCAGAGTCAGACGTGCCCTGGATGACTATAGGCGCCTGGTCAGGAAGCTCGAAAACGTAAACCTCTACCTAAAATCCGCCGGGAAATAGCCCGGATCGGACAGAATCAAGATCACGAGGATCGCTATCTGAACTCGTCCAATATGCTCCGCAACGCGGACAGGTTGATCAGGTCGTCGGTCGGGTCATCCCCAGCCCTCTGGGGCGTCTCAAGTACCCCGGGCACGGCCCTCATCCTAGGTTCGCCGAGGATTCTCCGGAAGCCCTGCATCCCGATCTCGCCTTTCCCGATATGCTGGTGGTGATCGACATGGGAACCGCGTGCCCCGAAGGAATCATTCAGGTGCAGCGCCTCTAGCTTGCGCAACCCAATAACCTCGTCCAACTGGTCCAGGACCTTGGCGGGCTCCTCGTCCAGGACGTACCCCGCCGCAAAGGCATGGCATGTATCCAGACAGATCCCGAATTCCGTGCCGCCAACAATCTCTGCAAGTTCCTCAAAGGACGCACCGACTTTGCCTCCTCCCCCCGAGACGTTTTCGATGAGGATGCGAGATCTGCCCCCTGCTAGATCGACGGCCTCAAGACAAGCTTCCCTGACTCTCCTCAGGCCGCCATCGAGATCCGGGCTGCTCCCAGGATGGGTCACCACGTACTCGACTCCCCCCATCTCGGCCCTTCGCAGGTCATCGACCAAAGCATCTATGGATTTCCTGCGAAGCTCGGCGTTCGGGCCTGCGAGGTTGAGGAGGTAGCACGTATGGATGAAGACCGGTGAGATGCCAGATTCGCGCCTCGACGATTTGAACTTTGCCACCTCCTCGGGGTCCCAGGGCTTGGCCTTCCAGGCTCGCGGGGTTCTGGCGAAGATCTGGATCGTGTCGCATCCCCTGATCTTGGCTCTCTCTATCGCCTTCGGAAGCCCCCCCGCAATTGAAACATGGACTCCGATCCTCATCGCCTAACCCTCTGCCCACTGCCTGATATAGACTTCTCACCGTCGAAT
>CAYVLA010000014.1:0-195 GCA_964452145.1 Hadarchaeota archaeon (SeqCode) | reverse complement strand
GCTCGACACATAGCACATGCGGCACATGGCACATGGCACATGGCACATGGCACATGGCACATGGCACATGGCACATGCGTGACAGATATAAGTCCCAGCCCTCGCGTAAGGACCCGGGATTCGCCATGAAACAGATGCTGGCCGATCTTGAGGCCCTGTCAAATGCGATCGGCGTCTCGGGCTTCGAGGACAGCG
>CAYVLA010000013.1:27732-46805 GCA_964452145.1 Hadarchaeota archaeon (SeqCode) | reverse complement strand
CCCCTCCCTTTGCAACCCCGACCCCCTCTGCCGCAGGATCAGGAACCCCATCATGTACTACGTGATCAAGAACCGGGATGCCGAGAGAAGTCTAGAGGCCCGGGCCGTCAGGACCTAGTACGATCCAAGACGCGATCCACGATCCTGAACCTGTCCAGGAGATCCAGGTTCTTCCGCTTCACAACACCGACGACCTTGCCCTCGTCATCTATAACCGCAATGCGGCTGGCCTCCGACCCGTCGAACAGGCTGGCCACCTCTGATAGAGGCGCATCCCTCCTGACCGTGATCAGGGGATCGAGCTTGAGGTCTTCGACCTTTGCTTTCAAGAGGTCGGCCCCTTCGGAGAGGGCGCGGAAGATCGCACAATCGGTAACGAAGCCGATATGCTCCTTTCCCGACACAACGATCATGGATCCTATCCCCCTAATATAGAACTCGCGGGCCACTCTGCGGACGGGATCCTTGGCATTGCAGAAGGCCAGTTCCCTGCGGCTCAGATCATAGGCCGTCGCCAGATCGTAGGCTGTCGAAACCATCGTCGCCACCTTCAAGTCAGATGAGCAGCCAGGAAGACTATGAACACGGATCCGAACAGGACTAGGAGCGCTTGAAAGACCCTGCAGACGCCCAGCTCTCTTAGGGCGGGGATCATCACGGCGTAGATCACGGCCAAGCCCACGAAGTATAGCCCGAAGACTGCGGTCCCTAGCAGTTCAGGGCCGACCCCGAGGAAGATCATCAAGGCCGCAATGCCTCCGGAAGCCAGGGCCAGGTTCGCCACCGGGCCAACTACCAATACGAAGCTAGCCATCCTTCCCTGGGAAGATGTACTCCCGGACATCTCAAACGACCCCTCGCCGATTACGCCACTGTCTCCTTCCCGGCGGGATAGCGAGACCGGGCGCATCAAAAAATGTTTCGAAGGCCCCATCCTACCCCGGCTTCGATACGAGGAGGGCCTTTATCCTCTTCAACCTGGAGAAGTTCTCGCGCTCCAGCTCCTCGAGCCTATCCTCGATCAGCCGTATTGATGCCTGCAGTTTGGGCACTATGATATGGTCCAGGGCGCTCACCCTCCGCTTGGTCTTCTCCAGCTCCCTGGCTATCCTCCTTGCCCGTTCCTCGGCCGTTGCGAGACCCAGGATGGAATCCAGTGCCTCCTCGAACGCACCCGAGGCCTCGTCCAACCGGCTGGACCCGCCGAGAAGGGGTTGTCCACGATCGACCAGCCCCTTTCGGGACGATGAGAACTCCAGCACCGGGACCACAACCCCCATCACGTTCCTCGACCCCAGGGAAGTCTCCGGTTTCCCCCTGGAATAGGTGGATATCTGCCTAGTCTCGGCCGTGCCCAATGCCGCGTAACATATCGACAGTGCACGGTGAGCCCTCGCCGTCGCCCGGTTGGCGGCCTCCCTGGCTTCCCTCACCAAACGCATGACATCGAAGAACTCGAGGACAAGTGCGTCACGCTTCTCCTTCAGGAGGTCGCGGCCTCGCTCGGCTAGCTTGACCCTCTCCTTCAGACGGATCAGTTCCATCCTAGTCGGCTTCAGACCCTCGATTACCTGCCGAGCCACAACCGATCCCCATCTAAGATGCGTTCACCTTGGGAAGGAACCGCTCGATGTAGCGCTCCTCGATCCTCTTCAACTCATCTCTGGGAAGTGTAGCGAGGATCTCCCAGGCCTTGGACAGGGTCGTCTCTATGCTCCGGTTCTCGTACCTGCCCTGATTGAGGAAGATCGTTTCGAAGCGGTGGGCGAACTCCAGGTACTTCCTGTCCCTAGGACTCAAGGCCTCCTCTCCGACGACCGCAACCAAATCCCCCAGATCCCTTCCCTCCCCGTAGGAGGCATAGAGCTGGTTCTGAACGTTGGAGTGGTCCTCCCTGGTATGGCCCTTCCCGATGCCTCGCTTCATGAGTCTGCTGAGGGACGGGAGCACATCGATCGGAGGATAGATGCCCATCCGATGCAGGCCCCTCGACAGCACGATCTGGCCCTCGGTGATGTACCCCGTCAGATCGGGTATGGGATGGGTAATATCATCGTCAGGCATGGTCAGGATCGGTATCTGGGTGATGCTGCCCTTCTTTCCCTTTATCCTCCCGGCCCGTTCGTAGGTCGTGGCCAGGTCCGTATACATATAGCCCGGATAACCCCTCCGTCCGGGAACCTCCTCCCTGGCCGCGGATATCTCGCGAACGCTCTCGCAGTAGTTGGTCATATCCGTCCTGATGACCAGGACGTGCATTTCGTTTTCGAAGGCCAGGTACTCGGCCGCCGTGAGGGCCATCCTCGGTGTGATGATCCTCTCGATGGCGGGGTCGTCCGCCAGATTCAGGAACATGACGATCCTCTCCATGGCCCCCGTCTTCTCGAAGTCCTTTCTGAAGAAGCTCGCCTCCTCATACGTGATCCCCATGGCCGCGAAGACGACGGCGAACTCCTCTTCCACCCCGAGGACCGTGGATTGCCTGGCTATCTGGGCCGCGATGTCGTTGTGGGGCAGGCCTGAGGCCGAGAAGATCGGGAGCTTCTGGCCCCGGACCAGCGTGTTCATCCCGTCTATGGCTGAGATACCGGTCTGAATGAACTCCTCGGGATACTCCCGAGCAACCGGATTCATCGGCGAGCCGTTTATGTCGAGCCTGTTTTCGGCTACGATCTCAGGGCCACCGTCAAGGGGACGGCCCAACCCGTCAAATACACGCCCGACCAGCTCCATGGAGACGGGGAGCATGAGGCTTTCCCCTGCAAATCTAACGCTCGTCTGATGCGTGTCGATGCCCTCCGTCCCCTCGAAAACCATCACCACGGCCAGGTCCTCCCCCACCTCCAGCACCTGTCCCCTCCTCTGCTCGCCTGAAGGCGTGCGGACCTCGACCACCTCGTTGTACCCCACGCCGGAGACATCCTTCACCACTATGAGAGGTCCGGCCACCTCGGATACTGTGTTGTATACCTTCTCGCTGCTCATCGTTACGCCTCCTGGAGAAGCTTGGCTGCCTCCTGATCGATCGCAGACTCGATGCGGCGCGCCTGATCCTTGAATCTATCCGGGGGAATCAGTTTCATCCTGGCTAGTTCGCCGCGCACCTTCATCTCCCTTATCCGGTCCACCCCGATGCCCTTCTGGACCACTTCCCTGGCCTTGTCGTAGAATCTGAGGATGAGCTGCAGCATTCCAATCTGCTTGTCCAGCGGACAGTATGTGTCGATCTCGTCGTAGGCGAACTGTTGCAGGAAGTCCTCACGGATCATCCTCGTACACTCAAGCAGGAGGCGTTCTCCCTCCGGCAAAGCATCGGGGCCGACGAGCTGGACTATTTCCTGCAGCTCCTTCTCGCGCTGCAACAGCTGTAGGCTCACGGTTCTGAGACCCTTCCAGTCCCCAACGTGCTCGGCATACCATTCGCTCAGCTGGTCGGCATAGAGGGAGTAGCTCGTCAGCCAGTTGATCGCCGGGAAGTGTCTGCGCTGGGCCAGGCTCGAATCCAGGGCCCAGAAGCACTTCGTTATCCTGAGAGTGTTCTGAGTGACCGGCTCGGAGAAGTCCCCTCCCCCGGGCGAGACTGCTCCCACCACCGATATGAATCCCTCCTCACCAGACAGGGTGACCGCCCTCCCTGCTCTTTCGTAGAAATCCGCAAGCCGCCTGCCCAGATAGGCCGGGAAACCCATCTCGCCCGGCATCTCCTCCAGCCTGCTGGAGATCTCCCTCATGGCCTCGGCCCATCGCGAGGTGGAATCAGCCATCAGTGCAACTCCGTAGCCCATATCTCTGAAGTACTCCGCAATGGTTATCCCGGTATAGACGGATGCCTCCCTGGCCGCCACGGGCATGTTGGACGTATTGGCGATCAGGACCGTGCGTTCCATCAGCGGAACCTTGCGCCTCGGATCCTCAAGCTGAGGGAAGTCCTTCAACACCTCGGCCATCTCGTTCCCTCGCTCGCCGCAGCCCACATAGACCACTATGTCCGCATCGCTCCACTTGGCAAGCTGGTGCTGGGAGACGGTCTTCCCCGTGCCGAAGCCCCCCGGGATCGCGGCGGTTCCGCCCTTCGCGATCGGAAAGAAGGTGTCGAAGATTCGCTGCCCCGTGACGAGGGGAACGGTTGGATCCAACTTCCTCAGGATCGGTCTCGCCCGCCTCACGGGCCACGTCTGCAGCATCGCAATCTCCCTTCCCCCGACCCGGGCTATCGGCTCATCGACACAGTATTCACCCTCGGAGGCGATCTCCTCCAGATTGCCCGAGACGCCCAAGGGGACCATGATAACGTGATCGACTATTCTGGACTCCTTGACGGTCCCGATGGCCTGTCCTTCCTTTGCTTCCCCCCCATCTTTCACGGATGGTACGAAGCGCCATCTCTTCTTCCGATCAATCGAATCCACGAGGACCCCCCGAGCCACGAAGTCCCCGGCCTGGGCCCTGATCTTCTCCAGAGGCCTCTGCACGCCGTCGTAGATCGTGCCGATCAGCCCGGGGGCCAGATCCACTGACAGAGGTCTCTCCGTACACAAGACCTTGTCCCTAGGCCTGACGCCAGTGGTCTCCTCGTAGACCTGCAACACGACCGAGTCTCCGGCAAGCCTGATTACCTCGCCTATGAGCCGCTTCTCACCCACCATCGCCAGATCGTACATCTTGGCCCCCGTCAGCCCACGGGCCTTTACGACCGGGCCAGCAACGCTTGTAACCTCTCCCTCTATCACTATCTCGCCTCCAAGGTGACTTCCGCGCCGACGACGCGCCTGATCAGACGCTGTAGACCGTCCATTCCCTCCATCGGCCCCCTCTTGTCCGGTATCTCAACGAAGATCGGCTTCACTCGCGTCCTCTCGGATCGGAGCCTGTCGAGCAGGCCTCGAACCTCAGCGGCACATCTGTCCGTTATGATGATGACTCCGACGTCGCGCTCCAGGCTCTCCCGGATGTAGCGGTCGGTTCCGTCCGCATCCCGGTGAATGCAGACATCCTTGACCCCGGCTAAGCGGAAGCCCACAACCGTGTCCTCGTCGCCGATGACCGCTATTTCACTCAATTCTGGCCGACCTCGTTATCACCTGCTTCATCTCGGCCGCGGGCACTCCGTCGCCCAAGGCCCTGACCAAGGCCCGTACGTTCCCCAGCTCCGCATGCTTCTGATAGAGATAGGCCAGTGGCGTGGCGACCGTCAGGGGCCTAAGGACGGACATCGCCTTGCAGTAGTCCAGAAGGAACTCGTCCAGGCATCTCTCCAGCACGCCCACGTCATCGCCGCCTGAGGCCAGCAGCGGCACCAAGAGCGACCTCAACGGGGTTCTCGCCGCGGCGGTCTTGACATCGTCCATGGACTCGGCCTGGGCACAGGCTCGCAGCACATCCGACTTGATCGCGGCCTCGATTGGTATGACGTTCTTCATCGTCACATCCGGACCGACGCCGGCAAGCCTCAGTCGAACCACCAGTTTGAGATTGGCCAGGTCAATCTCCCTGCCGATGATGGCCTGAGCGATGCCTCGGTTCTTCCTTCCCAGTCCGTGGGCCCTGGCCCACAACGAAGCATAGTACGAATGCTCAAGAGCCCGTATGAGATCCGAGGCAAGGTACTCCCCGGGCTCAAGGAAGCCCCGGAGCCCTTCGTAGTACTCGGTCTGACTCAGCTGCTGGATCAGCTCCGGCACATCCTGGCTCTTGGCCATGACTTCCAGCCTGTCCCTCGCGAAAACCATGCCGTCTACGAGGTGGGCGATCGCCAACTCACGGTTCACATTGCCCGAGACGGCATGGATCACCAGCCTGAGATTACCCAGATCCAGCCTTTCGGAGAACTTCCTGAAGAAGGGAAGAGTCGACTTGGGAACCAAGAGGAGGACCTCTCGATGGGTCCGGAGGAGATGTCTGCCCAATGCCGTTTCGATCAGGCTCAGGTCTTGCCCAACGCCTTCCAGGTCCCCTTCGTAGTCGGTCCCCCTCAATCCGGCCATCAGAGATTCTAGGCTGCCCGCCTCAAGAAGAGCCTGCATCTTGGGGTCGTTAAGCATTCTTGCCTCTCGAGCCCGAATCCTTCCGATGAGAAACGCGTAGGGCGTGACCGCTCGGGCGTTCAACCCCACAGCCACCGCCCCGGCGCCGATGCCCGCTATGATGATCGCCACCTCATATCCGGCCGTCACACCAAGCCTCCGGCAATGATGCGGGCAATCTCGGCCCTCAGGGCCGCCCTCACCTTCCTGACCTTGGCATCGTAGGTGCGATCCAAGACCACCCTCCGCTCCGGATCCGACACCTCGACACCTCCGATGCATTCCATAACCCGCCCCAGAATCATCTTCTTGGGTGATCCCGCTTCCTCGAGGGCCTTCTCAATCTCGTCCTTCGATTTCGCTATCAGCGGAAGGTCTCTGGCGTTGGCATCGACTCTGAAGGATTCGCCCCCGATGGACCTCGCCGCCTCCACGACCAGTTTCTTCAGGGACGATCTGTACTCCTCGCCTTCCATGTAGTCCCTGAGATCGTGCATGGCCCGTTCCCAGACGGAATCCATGAGCTCCTCCCTCCTTGTCAGTATCTGGCGCCTCAGGTCGGTGCGAATGGCACCTAGCCTCTCCTCGTGCTTCTTCTCGGCCTCCGCCTTGGCGTCCTCGATGATTGAGGCCGCCGACGTTCGGGCCTCCCGCTCCGCCGAGGAGATCCTGTCCCTCTTCTCATCGAGGGCTTGCTGGACCAAGGCCTCCGCCTGCTTCTTGGCCATGGCAATGATCCTCTGCCTGATAGCTTCCAGTCCGGACGTCATCCCCCACCGCCCTCCGGCATCGCAACGGCGGTCAGTATTCGCTTGGATCTGAAGGGAAGGAACTCGTCGCCCCCAGCCTCATAGAACTTACCGAAATACTCGGCGAAGTGAAGCCTCATCGTGTGGACAAAACCCGAAAGGCAGCTCAGCCCCATGTTCGCAAGATGGAGGAATACGAAGCCCGCCGAGAGAACTACAGCCAGCAGGACGGCGAGGATGATGGTCAGCAAACCCGCTCCAGGCCCTGGCCGGGGCCAAACGAACTTCATGATCAGTAGGTCGATGAGGTAGGCATTAACCGAGGACGAGATGCCCAAGGCCAGGAGCCTGGAATAGGAGACCGTGTCAGCCACGTGCCCGAGGATATCGTACATGAACTGGGCCGGCCCGGCAGCCCTTGATGCTCCCGCCCTGCTCCACACATAGCCCATCATCCCCAACGCAACTCCGCCGATCAGTCCCCACGTGCTGAGATCCTTCCATGTCTGGGAGGCCTCCCACCCCGAGACGGTTCCGAGAAGCGACCAGAGTATGTAGATCGATCCGAAGATCAGCGTCATGCACCAGCCTACGTTGGTCACAAGCGCCCGGCTGAACGCTCCTTTCCTGGCGGACGAGATGATCGCTGTGATGTGGCCCAGGAGCAGATGAGCAAGGCCGAAAAGCAAAACCATCGCCAAGAACGGGATCGCGCCGTTCTGGCTCAGGGGATCGATCCAGGCCGGTTTGAAGAAGGCGATGTTCGGGCCATAGTCCGGGCTTGAGAGGATGTTGCCGAACCAGCCGCCCGTCAGCCAGCCCATCAGGACCGTCGCTAGCCCGCACAGGGTGAAGGCCCACCCGACCTTCTGTCCCCACATCCTCCTGAGGAAGAAGAAGCTTATGATCGCAAGGAGCAGGCCGTATCCAGCATCCGTCAGACATGTGCCGAAGAACACGGCAAATGTGGGCATGATGAGAGGGGTCGGATCTATCTCCCTGTAGTGAGGCAGCCCGTACATCTTGGTGATCCACTCGAAGCTGCTGAAGGGCCAGCGATTCGAAAGTGAAATGGGCACCTGCCTTGACTCGCCGGGATCCGGCGCGGAGGCTGACAGATGGTATCGCCCGTCGGTTGCCTTCGACAGGACATTCTCGAGCCTGTCTAGGTCATCCTCGATGACCCAGCCCTGCAGATAAGCGACATGTTCGGTCCGACCAAGCAGCTTGTGGGCCTTGACCCTCTCCTCCTCGTTCTCAAGGGCCTCTGCCGTGATTCTGAGGTCGTGTAGGCGTTCTCCGGATATCTCCGCCAGCCGATCGGCCATCTGCTCGGTTTCCGAGTCCAGTATCTGCATGGCCTCGATTACGGCCTTCTCGGCCGCGGCCGGGGTCTCCTCGTAAGGGGGTATCTCCACGATCTCCCCCTCGAACCTGTGGATCTGCGTGAGGATCTTCACCCGATCGATTGACAAGCCCAGCGCCATCACGAGGCGTTTCCTTGTTCCGGAGATGACCGACACATGTATCGGGTCTATCTGATCGCGACAGGCCGATGAGAACTGATCGACCCGCTCGGCGGGGAGGTAGAAGAAGGATGTGCTGATCATCTCGGTCGACCGGAAGCGAGCGAGCGGCACCTTTATGGGTAGCATGTCCCTGATCAGACGGAGATCCTCCTCCAGCCGAGCCCGCCTCTCCGAGGCTCTCTTCATGGCCTCGCCCAAGCTATCCAGCTCAGGCCCGATCTCCCGCACTTGCTCTTCACACCAGCCGATCGTCTCCAGGGCTGATGCGGTTCTCACCAGAAACGGCTCCGGCGATGTCGCGGGTGACAAGGCCCGCTTGATCCTGGCCACAGCGCCTTCCTTTCCGGCCCCGCGGGATGATGCCCCCTCCAGCAGGGATAGCATCCTCTCCACCTTCGCCTTCAGAGAGATGGCTCGGTTTTCGAGCTCCCTAACCTCGTGGCGCCCCATGGGCGAGGGAACCGTGCCCTCGGACAGCTGGACCAGACCCTCCTCCTGAAGGGATCGAGTCAAGCCCTCGAGGTCCTCCTCCAGAACCAGGATCCCGACCTTTGCCATGGAAGCGGGTTTGAGCAATTCTAGCTCTCCTCGATAACCGCTCTGATCGCTAGATCCACAGCCTCCTTCATCCTAAGAGCGGCCTGTCTCTCCATCTCCGAGATCTTGGACTCTTGCTCTGACCTGAGCTGGCGTCCCTCCTCCTCGGCCCTTGCGACCGCCCGGGCAATGAACTCCTGCCCCTCTTGACGGGCTTTTTCGGTTCTGCGAAGGACGACGGCCCGCGCCTCGTTGGCAGCCTCCGCCTTGATCCCTCTCGCCCGCTTCTCAGCTCGGGCCAGAATCTCCTTCGCCTCCAGCTCGGCATCAAAGACGAGCCGCAGCTCCTCGTCCAAGACCCCACCTTCCTTGCGCAGGGAGACCGAAGCCTATCCCCAAACTCCAAGGGAGAGAAGCAGGAGGAAGGTGCTGAGGAAGCCGAGGATGGCATAGGTTTCGACCATGACGGCCATCAGCACGCAGCTTCCGAAGGTCTCCTCCCTCTTTGCTATCGCAGCAACACCGCTCGTGGCAACAAGGCCCTGGTAATAGGAGGTGAAGCCTTGGAGAATCGCCGGGATAGCCGCGACCAAGGCAGCCATCCCCATGCCTGTGGGCAGGGACACCGATGTACCGCCGAGCATCTTGGTACCGATGAGTATCAACATCCCGGCGATGAAGCCATAGAATCCTTGTGTGCCCGGGATGATCTCGAGTATGAATGCCCTTGAAAACTTCTTGGGATCCTCGGATACGAGGCCGGCGGCCGCCACGCCCGTCATGGACACTCCGATCGCCGACGCTATCCCGGGTATTCCGACCGCAAGCGCAACTCCAATCGCTACCAGAATCTGATCCGACACCAACTCTTGGTTCCTCCTCCGCAAGCAATGGCGCTGCCCAGGTATCCGGAGGGGGCCCTCTTTAGTCTTTCTAGGTTCTCCCCAGGAAGAGCTTCCTCACCTTTCTGGACTCCTCCACCTTGCAGAAGAGGACGACCCGCATGCCTGCCTTGATCGTTGTGTCTCCGTGGGGGATGATCATCTGGCCGTTGTCGATTACTGCGATCGCCGTGCTGCATGACATGTCGCCTATGGCAGAAACCTCCGCCAGAGTCTTCCCGATCATCGGGGAGGTCTCATCGATGTCAAGCTCGAGGACCTCGCCCTGCCCACCCAGCAGGGCCGTCACATCCACAACTCCCGGACTCCTGACCAAGCGTGAGATGTACTCGGCGGCAGCCTTCTCTGGGCTGATCACCCGATCTATGCCCAACTCCATGAACGGCTTCTCCATCTCCACATCCGACACCCTGGCGATGGTCATGAAGGACTTGGACTTCTTCTGGCGAGCGACGAGCCTCTTGGCAACTAGGCAGGAGGTGAGGTTGACCGAGTCGTCTCCGGTCACGGCGACGAGGGCATCCGCCGTGTGGATGTTCAGCGACTCCAGGATGGCGGGGTTCGTGCCGTAGCCGTGCACAACGTATGCGTCCAAGGAGCCTAGTTCGTGGACCCGCCTTTCGTCCTTCTCGATTATGGTTACCTCGTGGCCAGCCGCAACAAGGATCCTGGCCAGATTGTAGCCGATCCTTCCCGCCCCCACGATTATGATATACATTCCATCAGCCGCCGATTACCCGTCTGACTATCCTGCCATAGGCCGGCCTGGTTACAAGGACGCCTACCAAGACCCCGACGATCGTGACGATGGCGAAGCCGCGGAGCCTCCCCAGGCCGACGTAGGCGAGCGGAGACATGGCCACTATGGTCGTTGCCGCGGCCGTAAAGATGATGAAGAAGGCGCGCGATATCCGTGTGGAAATGACCAACCTCCTCCTTCCCTCGCCCGCATAGAGGGCTTCATCAGTTATAACTATTTGGTGGTCGACGCCGGTGCCTATGACGGCGATGATCGCGGCCACGCTGGCCAGGTCCAGGTACCAGCCGATCACCACGGCAAATCCTAGGAGGATGAGGACCTCGCTTAGGCTGACAAGCAACACCGCTAGGACCAGCTTCGGACGGCGATACCTCAGATAGACCACGAGATACACACCCAGCATGGCAACTATCGCTCCGCCCACGATCTGTCTGCCGAAGCCCTTGCCCAGGATGGGCGGGATCTGGCCCTCCCCCGCCGTCCGCAGCTTCGTCGGGAAGGATGCCTCAAGGTTTATGTAGAGATCCTCAGCCCGCTTTCGCGCATCCGCATTCTCCCTAGGGCCCCCCGTTATGGCCAGGAAACTCACGACGACGCTCTGCCTCATGTTCTCGGCAAGCTCCTTGGAGAACGAGGCGTTATAGACCTCCACGCCGTTGAAGAACATGCCCAGCTTGTGTTCGCTCCGTACGGAGTCATCAGCGTCGATGGCACCGTAGATCAGGGCCTTGGTCCGAAGATCCTCGGCGGCCTTCGTCCTCAGCGTCAACGGCACGGCCCATCCGCCGATCTCGGTCACGTAGTAGTAGTGATCGACTCTCGAGACATCCTCGGCTCCGAAAGCCCGGATGGTCTCGGTCTTGGAGACCCACAACCTGGCCTCGAAATCCAGGGGCTCAAGGATGGAGCTGCCCCCGGCGATCCTCTCCGGGGACTCGATCATTATGTACTCGTTGCCGGCCCGCTTCGTCCTCAGGTCCGACACGCCCAGGAAGTTCGCCCTGGATTCTATCATCTGTGTTACCTCATCAATGGTCTTGGTTGAGACCCTGGAATCATATGCCGTGACCCGGGCATACCTGCTAAGGTTGGCCTCGATCTGTTCCCTCGTCGCCTCCGAGCCCCTTCCCTCCACCTCAAAGAGACCCGAGCCCTCATCGCCCTGCACGACATCGTACCGCCCCGTGAGGGTTTTGTTCAGAACCGCCACCAGTGCACCGTAGTTGGTGGCATTGACGACGATCGTGGAGGTCTGGTTTCCGAAGGAGACGGATATCCTTTCCACGCTTGAATACGTGGCGTAGAAGTCGTTCAGTGCTGCCTCCATCAGAATGGCGCTGAAGTTGGCCGGATTGTCTATGCTGATCGTCAGCACGCTCCCGTCCGACTTCTCCAGGCGGGCCCTGGTGTAGAGGAACTCCGAGAACAGCATGGGTGTTACGTTCGCCGCAGATATCCGGGCGGTGAAGGTGATCCCGACGGGTCTGATGTTGTAGTAGAACCCCCCCAGGAAATCAATCCCCAGCTTGAGATTGGTCTTCAGGCCTTTGGGCATCCTGAAGCTCTCAGGAACGATCCTCGCCGCAGTTCCCAGGAGCTGGGTGAGGATCTTCCTCGCTTCTCCCTCATCCCGGTGCAGCCGCTTTCCAAGAACGATGGATATGGAGTCCTCCATGCTCTGAACCCAGAGCACCTTGGCTTCCAGACCGGCCTCAAGGAAAGCGAGGACGCAGTCCCTGTCGGTAACGGTTACGTTGAGGTTCGCCTGAGTTGCGTTGACCGATACATCCGGCACCATGCCTCGGGGAACCATTCCCGAGAGCTTGGCCCTGAGCTCGCTCTGCAGGCTGTCATGCTCCCTGGGCACTAGGAGCTGAAAGGCGTAACCGTGATGCCATAGGCCATCATCGTATGTCGAAAACAGATGCGTCACGTTCTGGTAGGAGGGCTCCGATCGCAGGACCCGCAGGACGATCTGGGAGGAGTTGATGTCGCTCACCGAAAACTCGGTGGTTGAGATGGTGATCCTCGGGAAGATGACCAGCAGCGCTGACAGGTCCATGATTATGAGCAGGATGACGCGCCAGTCCCTGAGAAGCTCGCTCCGCACCTTCATCCCATCCTCCCCCGTCTGTGCAGCAGTCTGAACTTCCTCTCCAAGTATAGCCTGAGTATGCCCGCATTGAAGAACCAGGTGTTGAGGACATCGGCGCAGAGTCCGAATATCAGAACCAGGGCGATATCGTTGACTATGTCGGAGGTCGGAAACAGGTAGAGCCCTATCAACGCGCACAGGGTAGTGCTCGTCATCGTCAGCCCGGTCTTCATGGCACTGAGCAGACGGTAACGCAGGTCTTCCGCCCTCTTCAGAAGCCGGGTCGTAAGAAGGATGTTGCTGTCGACCGCGTAGCCGATGAGCATGAGCAGGGCAGCCACGGTGGCCAGCGAAAGGCGCACACCGGTGAGGGTCATCAGACTCATGGCTTCAACGATGTCCAGTATCGCAGAGAGCATCACGGCAATCGAGGGCAAGGGGGACCTGAAGACGATGTAGATGATGATTGCCATCCCGGCGAAGGCAACGACCAAAACCATCGGAGCCTGCTTCCTGAAGGTCTGGGCCAGCGGAACCTCCAAAGTCGTCTTCGTGCCGGTCTTCCCGTACTTTTCCTCCATGTAGGCCAGTATCTCGTCGGCCATCGTCTGGGTTTCGATGTTGAGTACCCCTCCTCCCTTCCTGACGGAGAGTTCAGCTAGGCCGAACTCCGCCTTCAGCTCGGCCTGGATCTGCTCTGGTTCCAGCTCGTAGCTGCTGGGAATGCTTATGAGGGATCCGCCGGTGAAGTCGATGCCGTATCTAACCCAGTCGCCAGTCGTCTCCTTGAACCAGAGGAAGATGGACACGTTCACGACCAGAAAGATCAGAGGAATGGACAGCATCTGCTTCCAGGAAAGCTTGGTGACATCTAGAAAGGAGGGAAAGGTGAATTCTTCTGTGGTTCGTTGGGACAAAGGCTCACCGCCTGTCATCATGAGGCAGTCGACTGCGTCGCTCAGGATCGCTAGTCTTCCCTAGGCACTATTCGGCCGCGCTTAAAAAGCCGACCTATTAAATAGTTCGGTCTATGATCGTGTTCGGGCTCAGGGGGCGAGAGATCGAGGCGGGGCCGCCTTGAGCGGTCGCCTGTCCGGGCAGGTACTACCCTGCCTCTTCTATGAGATGCTTGACCTCGCTTACAACCTCTGGGTTGGCCAACGTCGTTATGTCTCCGGCGGGCTCGCCCTTGACAAGCGCAGCCATTACCCTCCTCATTATCTTGCCGCTTCTGGTCTTGGGCAGATCGGGAACGAAGATGAGGTGATCGGGCCTGGCAATGGGGCTGATCTCCTTGGAGACGTGCTTGATCAGCTCCTGCTTAAGGGAATCGCTCGGCTCGCTCCCAGCGACAAGGATGACAAAGGCCATGATGGACGATCCCTTGACCGGGTCGGGCTTCCCCACAACGGCAGCCTCCGCAACCTTCGGATGGGACACGAGGGCCGATTCGACCTCTGCCGTCCCGATCCTGTGGCCGGCCACCTTGAGCACATCGTCCGACCTGCCCTGGATCCAGAAGTAGCCGTCCTCGTCGATCCTGGACACGTCCCCGGCCAGGTACACCCCCTTGAACCTCGACCAGTAGGACGTTTCGTACCGCTCCTTCTGCCTGTACAGGCCCACCAGCATTCCGGGCCACGGCGTAGTGAGGACCAGGTTTCCTCCCCTTCCCGTGACGGGGGAGCCCTTGTCATCATAGACCGCTGCGCCGAGGCTCGGGAAGGGAAACGTTGCCGAGCCCGGCTTCAAGGGCGTGACGGGCAAAGGCGTTATGATGAACTGGCCGGTCTCGGTCTGCCACCAGGTGTCCATGATGGGGCATTTGTTCTGCCCGATGACCTCATAGTACCACATCCATGCTTCCGGGTTTATGGGCTCCCCGACCGTTCCCAACATGCGCAGAGAACCCAGGTTATGCTTCGCAGGCCACTCCTTGCCGTAGCGCATGAACAGCCTGATGGCCGTTGGCGAGGTGTAGAAGACGCTGACCTTGTACTTCTCCACGATCTCCCAGAACCTGTCCGGCTGGGGGTACACGGGCGCACCCTCGTAAAGCACCGAGGTCGCTCCTAGGAGAAGCGGCCCGTAGACTATGTAGGTATGGCCGGTTATCCAACCGATATCGGCCGCACACCAGTAGACATCGTCCTCCTTCAGGTCGAAGACGAATCGAAGCGTCTGGGATGCAGCGACCTGGTAGCCGCCGTGGACGTGCATGACTCCCTTGGGTTTCCCGGTGGTTCCCGAGGTGTACATCATGAACAGAAGATCGCTCGAATCCATGACCTCGCTATCACATTCATCGGACTCAGCCTTGACAAGCTCGTCCCACCAGTGGTCCCTGCCCTTGACCATGTTGACTTTGAGGATGTCCCCGAGCCGCCTGACGACGACGATGTGCTTCACGGTGGGAGCGGTCTCCGACGCCTTGTCCGCCTGGGCCTTCAGATCCAGGGGCTCGCCCTTTCGGTAGTAGCCATCGGAAGTGATGAGGGCGACCGACCCGGCATCGACGAGCCGCTCCTCAAGGGCCTTGGAGCTGAAGCCCGAGAAGACCACGGAATGCACAGCGCCTATCCTGGCGCAGGCCAGCATGGCGATGGGAAGCTCGGGGATCATGGGGAGGTAGATGCTGATCCCATCGCCCCTCTTTATCCCCAGCCTCTTCAGCGCGTTGGCTATCCGGTTGACCTCCTTGTACATCTGCCCGTAGGTGACCTTCCTCACCGTGCCAAGCTCTCCTTCCCAGATGTACGCCACCTTGGCGGCCCTGCCATTCTTGATGTGTCTATCAAGGGCATTGTACGCTATGTTGGTTTTGCCCCCTTCGAACCACCTGTAGTAGGGAGCCTTGCCCGCAACGACCTTGTCCCACTTCTTGAACCACTCGTGTTCGGTGGCAAGCTCGCCCCAGAACCATTCCTGATCCTTTGCCCTCTCGTATAGCTCCTCGACGGTTTTGATGCCGTGCTTCTTCATGAAGGCTACGATGTTGCTCCTTTCCACTACTTCCTTGGAGGGCTTGAAGACCCTCTTCTCCTGCATCAGGGATTCGATAGTAGCTGCCATTTGCATCACCCAACGCTTTATCAGATCGGAAGCACAGTGCGTCCGTACAGCTGGTTCCAGACGATACCGATGGCGACGTATATCGCCGTGAAGCCGCACAGTATGCCCTCAACGCCCGCTATGGTGTGAAAGGCGGTGGACTCAACGAATTCGCCGATGGCCAACAGGAAGAACAACACGGTCAGGGTGAAGAATATCATCTGCAGACCGCGGCTCAGCTTGAGCGTACCTATGAACATCCAACCAGTAAACAGGCCCCACATGGCAAGGTAAGCGGCCATTGCGGCAGGGTCGGGTGCCTCTGCCCACCCCAGCTTGGGGAATACCAAGAGGCCGACTAGGGAAAGCCAGAAGAGGCCGTAGCTGGTGAAGGCCGTGGTGCCGAATGTGTTGCCATTCCTGTAGTCCATAACACCCGCGATGACCTGCGCCAAGCCGCCGTAGAAGACGCCCATGGCGAGGATCATACTACTCAGGGGGAATAGGCCTGCGTTGTGCAGGTTGAGCAGAACGGTGGTCATGCCGAATCCCATGAGTCCAAGCGGTGCGGGGTTGGCTGGGTCAGCCATCTGGTCGCCTCTGGACCCCCCGCACAGAGGGCGATTAATAAACGTTTTCAGCTTCCATGGAGAGGGCGGCATGGGTCCTAAGCTCCTTCTCATCGATGAGAGGAACACGAAGCATCTAGTCGAACCAGGAAGCAAACTGGAAACCGATCTGGGCATCTTCGACATACCGGCCGCTGTTGCCCCGGGTACTTCTGTCCGTAGCCACCTTGGAGCCCTTGGGTTGTTGATCCGACCCACCATAAGGGACTATGTTGAGAAGATGCGTCGCGTTACCTCGATTCCGCACTATGAGGATATCGGCTACGTCATCGCCGTGTCCGGTCTTCGCGATGGCCATACGGTCGTTGAGGCAGGCACGGGCAACGGGGCTTGCGCCCTTTACTTCGCCCAAGCAGTGTCGCCGAATGGTCGGGTCGTCAGCTTCGAGATCCGGGACGATCTGCATCGCGTCGCGCTCGACAATGTGGAGGGATTCGGCTGCCGCAACATCGATTTGATGAACGACGATGTTCGTAACAGGCCGGAGTCTCTGAGAGCCGATCTGTTCTTCCTGGACCTGGCCCATCCATCCAAGTACATCGCGGTGGCTTTGGCCTCGCTTGTTCCGGGCGGGTCGATTGCGATATACACCCCCTTCGTCGAAGAAGGATCAGAGTGCGTCAGAAACCTCCGGGATTCGGGAGCCATGGAGATCCGGATGGTCGAGGTGCCCAGACGAGAGTTCGAGGTCCTGGATGCCGGAACCCGGCCGAAGACAACCCAGACCGTTCATTCAGGCTATCTGGTGATGGGGCGATCCCTACCGCCCGGCGCCGCCGATTAGTACGTATTTAGCTCGCGGGTTGTTTGGTCTGGTTTTGTGGACAGGTTTCTTTCCAGCTCTGGCTAAGGGCTTCTGATAATGTCTGTGACAGATCCAGGCCTCTCTGCTCCCAGGTGGCAAGGAGGCTTGGAAGCCTCTCATACATCCGTACACCCTTCCCGTTTCTAAGAGTCCCTATGATCTTCCGCTGCACGACAAGCGCCCTCAAAGCCCGCTCTGAACGATTGTTTGTCAACTCTACACCGGGATGCTTGACAGCGGTGAACAAGTAGGGATAAGCAGCCCTGACCTTCTTGACGAACCTTCTAACCCTTGCAGACCGGTAATCCTTCCTGAGCCAGTACCGCAAAGCCCTTCTCCCATACCTTACAAGCCTACCCCTTTCCTTTGGGGGAGGATCGGTCTGTAGGGCTTCCTTGAGCGTGTTGTAGATCCTGTGGAGACCCTTCCTCAAAGCCTCAGCCTCCATGTACCGTCTGTACCTCTTCCCGCGCTTGTACCTGTCCTTCCATTCCCTCTTCTCTTGATTTTGACCCTTCCCAGTCTCCCCGGCATCCCCAGCATCCCCAGTTTTTGTGCCTTGTATCTCGTGTGCGCCTTGTGCAGTCTCCAGAAGATGTTGGGTGATCTGGTCGATCTCTGTCAGTATGTGAGCCCAGCATCGATGGATGTTGTGGGTGAAGCTGTGATGGCTCCTTGACCCGTCGCAGACCAGCAGACCTGGCCAATCCTTGCCCAGTACCTCGTCTAGGACTATCTTGCCCTTGGTGGGCCTTATCACGTAGACGGTCTCCGTGTCGGTTGCAAAGTCCCAGATGTAGTACTGTTTCCCGTCAACCTTTATCCCGGTCTGGTCGGTGTAGACAACGCCTGCAAGCCTCACCAAGGCAAGCAACTTTTCGTAGTCGCGTCCAAGCCATGTGCTCACCCTGTTCAAGAGCTCAAACACGGTTGCATCGGTTATGTCCAGTCCCTGTCTTGCGAGCACCCTGCCGATTCTTTCCATTGGAAGTCTTTCCTCGAACTTCAGAAGCGTTGTCTGTACGTAGACCTTCTTTCCAAGCCTGCCTTTTGGTGGGCAGTCAGGGTGTCTTGAAACGATCTTGCAGCTGCATCCTGTGCATAGGTAGTGGTCCTCGTGATAGTCCACAACCACTACAGGCTGTATGCCGGGTAGCTCTTCTACGACTCTGTGCCTGGTGTAGATGGGTTGGTCAAGGCCCATCCCGCACTCCGGGCACTGTGCCAGTGCGTCGGCCTCCACAACGATCTGGGGCTCTGGCATGGGGCGGGTTGTTCCAGGGTATCCCTTGGGCCTGCCTGGGAAGCGTGTGGTGGTTGTCTGGCTGCGTCTGCGAAGCCTCTTAAGCGGCTTGGGTCTGTGGATGTTTTCGTAACGGGCCAGGCGTTGTGTGAGGGTCTTGTTGTGTGCTTCAAGCCGGGTGATCCGTTGTCTCAGGTTTTTGTTCTCCTCCGTCAGGCTCTGGTTCAGGTTCCAGATGGGACAGTTCTGGCAGAGGCCGGGGATCTGGTGGCTGGGCATCTGGTCGATCTGGTCGATCTGGTTGACCGGAACCGGGTCGATTGTTTGCGCTGTGCTTGCTTGAAAGGTTGCATAGGCTGTATGGGTTGTGTTGAGGGCCTCAGGGGTCAAGTCTAACAGCTCTGACGCGTTTCCCGACCCAGTGTTTTGGGACTATGATTCTTCCTGATGTTGCGCAGGGCATGGCTGTTTTTTCGACGATCTCGTAGCCGAGCATTTTGATCTCTGCTGGTTTGTTGGCGAGGGATCCGTTGTTGCGGGACTTTCTCTCATCCATATTGCAATATTATTGCAATACAGATATAAAAGTCTTTCGGTTCGGGTTCGGTTCCGGTTCCCGTTCCGATCCCGTCCTAGGTGCAGGTACAAGGTCCAATGCCCAAGCTCAATCTCCCCCATCCGGATTCAAGCCTGCGTGCGTGATCGAAACCCCGGCACAGCTAAATACGTACCGCAGGGCCATTCTTAAGG
>CAYVLA010000013.1:2941-27722 GCA_964452145.1 Hadarchaeota archaeon (SeqCode) | reverse complement strand
CTATCTGGTGATGGGGCGATCCCTACCGCCCGGCGCCGCCGATTAACATTTTTCAGAGGGGCCCCGCAGGGGTGGGTGATCATGAAGGCAACCATGGCGGGCATCTTCATCTTCCTATTCCTCTTGACATCCTTCCTCTGTCTTTACCAGATAGGCGCGACCAGCGGCGTTCTCAGGGGAGGCTACCTAATAATGTCGGCGTACTACACCAGCGCCTTTGGAGACAGACCGGGATCCTTTCTTTTGGCCGACAGGAGCCTGAGGGGCGACTATGTGGCGACGCTTCTGGTGCAGGATCCTCGGAGCATGCGCTTCTTCAGATCAAAGGTGGGCTCGGGCAACATCCAAGCCTACGGCCAAAACGCCTGGATCGTTCAAGGGGTCTCCCAGTTGGACCTCTTCGGATACCTGCAGAGCATGGAGCTCGGAATCCTGGCAACTGGAGCCGTCATGGCGCTCTGCCTAGTCGTGCCATACTTCTACGATGCTGGGTGGGCGCCGCGCCGGGGATGACGGCCCAGATCTCCAAAGATATTTCATCTGCTGTCTCCAATCACTAAAAGGTATCCGATTGCCTCCGGTAGGAACCCTGGAAATCCTCGTGATACTGATCGCCTTGCTCCTCTTCGGTCCCAAGAGGATTCCCGAGATCGCCCGGACGGTGGGTTCGGCCCTAAACGAGCTGAGGAGGACCAGTGATGGGTTCGTCAGGGAACTGACCAAG
The DNA here is from genome assembly GCA_964452145.1 of Hadarchaeota archaeon (SeqCode). Lineage (GTDB taxonomy): Archaea > CAYQAE01 > CAYQAE01 > CAYVLA01 > CAYVLA01 > CAYVLA01. Next base: position 26,998 of record CAYVLA010000013.1, on the reverse strand, counting down.
GACGTCGAACGATCACGGCAGGGGCCGGTTGAGCCCGATGTCAAGGATCAGGTCAGCCAACCCCAGCAGCCGGCTGAATCGGAGCCAAAGCCTCTCAGCTCCGAGCAGATCAGAGAGGCAGCCAGAAGCCTTGGCTTGGAAGTGGAGGGCAAAACGGACGAGCAGCTCAAGGCCGAAATCGCATCCAGAATGTACTCCGATAAAGGCGACCCCTACGGCCTGTCGGAAGCCAAGGCCGGCTGATGTCCAGCTGTCGGATCGGCATCAATTCGGCCCGTGTCCGCGGCCCACTGATCGTGTGAGATTTAAGGGCCAGGGAAACGATGACTCAGCGGAACAACCTTGGGCAAGGAGATGTCCCTTTTCGAACACCTGGAGGAGCTTCGCCGAAGGCTATTCGTATGCATAGCTGCGGTCGGAGTTGGGTTCGCCATTGGCTGGTTCTACCTAGCCGAAAGCATCCTTCGAACCATCGAGGTCGAGATGCTTCAGGGCATGAAGCTGACCGCGCTCACCCCGCTCGCCGCAGCCCTTGCCCGGATGAAGATATCCTTGGTGGTCGCCGTCGTCATCGCATCCCCCGTAATGGCCTACGAGTTCCTGGCCTTCGTGGTGCCTGCGCTCAAGGCAAAGGAGCGAAGGTTGGTGGCGAAACTCGTGGCCCCGGCGGTCCTTCTCTTCATTCTGGGAGTCGGCTTCGGTTACTACGTCATGGTGCCCTTCACCATGCAGTTCCTGCAGAACATCCTCAGCGAAGAACTCATCGTGAACATGTGGTCGGTGGACCAGACCGTCTCCTTCATCTTCCTGATGCTTCTGGTGTACGGCTCGGTCTTCGAGTATCCCCTCATCGCGACGATCCTTTCAAGCCTGGGGGTGGTCTCGCCCGAGTTCTTCAGGAAGAACAGGCCGATCGCGGTGATCGGAATCCTGATCATCGCCGCCGTCATCACGCCCGACCCCACCATGGTGAGCCAGATCATCGTGTCCATTCCAATGTATGCCTTGTACGAGGTAGGAATCCTGTGCTCGTCCCTGACGTATCCCAAGGAGTCGCGCCGAGTCAGCTGAACTCCTTGTACGCAGTGCGGAATTCTGCACCGGGGTAGGCAGACCTTCCGCCCAAGGCCTCCTCAATGCGCAGGAGTTGGTTGTACTTGGCATTTCGCTCCGACCTGCATGGGGCGCCGGTCTTGATCTGCCCCGCATTGAGGCCTACCGCGAGGTCCGCGATGGTTGTATCCTCCGTCTCCCCGCTCCTGTGGCTGATGACCACGCCGTAGTCGCTCTTCATGCACATCGCGGCCGCGTCGATTGCTTGGGTCAGGGTGCCGATCTGGTTGACCTTCAGGAGGAGGGCGTTGCACGCACCCATCTCGATCCCGGTCTGAAGCCTGCTGCAGTTGGTCACGAAGAGGTCGTCGCCCACGATCTGAACCTTGCGGGCGAGCCGCCTAGTTATCTCCACGAATCCCTCCCAGTCGTCCTCGGACATTGGGTCCTCGATCGACAGGATCGGATAGGTGTCGACAAGGTCGACGTAGAAATCTATGAGCTCGCCCGCGCTTCTGGGTTTGCCCTCCACCGTGTAGCTGCCGTCGGAGAAGAACTCGCTTGCCGCTGGGTCCAAGGCGATCGACACATCCTTCCCAACAAGATACCCGGCATTCTGGGTGGCGGTGACAAGAGAGTCCAAGACATCCCTGACTCGGTCTATGGGCCCCGAGAAGCCGCCCTCGTCCCCCACGTTTCTCATCGAAACTCCATACTTCGAAACAAGGACCGATCTGAGGTGATGGTAGACCTCGGCTACCCACCTCAGGCCCTCGCCGAATGTCTTGGCCCCGATGGGCTGTATCATGAACTCCTGAAGCTCAAGCTTGCCGCCGCCATGCTTGCCAGCGTTCACGACATTGCACATGGGAACGGGGAGTAGGTGCCTGGACGAGGGCCTGCCGAATGCGATCTGCCCTACGTGATCGTAAAGGGGGGCACGGATGGAGTCGGCTGCAGCGCGGCAGCAGGCCAGGGACACGCCCAGAATCGCATTGGCCCCAAGTCTAGACTTGTTCTCGGTTGAATCAAGCCTCAGCAGCTCGGCGTCCAAGCCGGACTGGTCGCAGGAATCGCGGCCGATGATCGCAGGCCGTATGACCTTGTTGACCGAGGCCACGGCCTTGAGAACCCCCTTTCCATTGTACCGTCTAGCATCCCCGTCCCTGAGCTCGAGGGCCTCATACTCGCCGGTGCTGGCGCCCGAGGGCACCCCGGCCCTGCCAAAGCCCTTCTCGGTAAGCACGTCAACCTCCACGGTGGGATTGCCCCTGGAATCCAGGATCTCCCTTGCCTTCACATCCACTATGGTCGCATCCATTTCATCCGCTCCTATGGTTCGAGAGTGAGCCTCCTTTCCCGCAGGCTCTTCAGCACGCGTTCCCTGATCTGCTGGGCCTTGGGTAGGTCGGCGACCTTTCCGTCGACGATGAACGGCTCAAGCAGGCTAGCCATCTTCCCGCCGCAGTCGCATCTGAAGGGACCGGTTTGGAGCGTGAGGCGCCTCCCAAAGCAGACGGGACATTCGAATACGTTCTTGGCACCCGAGAACTTCCCGCGTTTGGAGGTTCGCCTGCCATTCACCTCAACAAGATCCAGAGCGAAATCGACGGTCCTCCCCGAGCTGATGAAAGTCCCGACGCCGAACGCATCGGCCACATCAGAGAGATGGGCCAGCTGCTTCTCGTCCAAACCCCCCGATACGAATATCCTCACTTTGGAGTGTCCCTCCACGTCAAGCTTCCATCGCACCTCTTGAACGATGCGCCTCATGTCTCCGCGACGGCTGGAGGGAGTATCGAGCCGAACGGCCTCCAGCGCTTCACCCAGGGCCTGGGCGGCCGATAGAGACTCGACTACTTCATCCGAAAAGGTATCGACGAGCATTATCCTGGGCACGCCCTTGTCCACGACCTCATCAAAGGCCCTCCAAGCCTCCTTGCGATCCCCGCGGAGTATCATCAACGCGTGCGGTATTGTGCCGACTGCCGGAACCCCCGTCAACCTCTCCCCGCCGAGCCCCGAAAAACCGTCGCAGCCCCCAAGATAAGCAGCCCTATCGATCATCGGGGCCACAGCAGGATGCATCCTCCTTATGCCGAAGCTGTAGACAGGCTTGAACCCGGCAGCGATCTTGCATCTGGCGGCCGCCGTCGCAATGCCGGAGGCTTGGCAGGTCAAACCGAGTAGGGGAGTCTCCAGCTCGCAGAAATCTGAGTACATTCCCTCCACGCGGATAACCGGCTCCATGGGGTGGAAGATCGTGCCCTCGCGCATGGCCAGCACGTTCAGGTCCCTATCCTTCAGTAGGCTGGCCACCTCCTCCAAGCCACACAGAACCGCCCATCTCCACCCGGCAGGCAAGGAGGAGGCCGAAACCTCGGCGATCACCCTAGCATCCCAGCCCTTGTTCCTCAGAATCTCCATGGTCCTCCGGAAGTACACGTCAGTAGTCTGGCCGCCCCTGATCTCCGACTCGCCCGCTATGTGAAAAGACAAGCCACCATCCCGGGTGTGTTCGTTCGCCCCTCGGCCTCAAAACCTTAAATATCTCGCCAACCTCCCGGCAAGATCGAACCTGTCCACCAAGAGGAAGGATGCTAGCAGGACGGGAACCGACGCAATGCAGTCGATGAGGAGATGGTTGGCCGAGGCCGTCAGCACGAATATCATCAGGGCCGGGTAGACAACCCCCGGAACCGTGAGAAGGTCCCGCTTGAACAGGGCGATCGCCGATCCGGCCACGATGATCGAATACCCGAAGTGTACGCTTGGCATGGCCGCATAGGGATTCATCACCTGCCGCAGGAGATCGGTCTGGGAGCTTGAGGGGCCTTGGTCCGCGGTATCCACGAAGCCGTACTCCTCCATCATCCTCGGAGGGGCGGAGGGGTAGACGAAGTATATCAGGAACGAGATGAGGGAGAACACGACGAAGACGTTCCTGACATATGCGTACCTCTCATGCCCGGACAGGAACATTCCAGCGAGCAGGCAGATGGTGATGGCTGAGTGGATGTAGGTATAGAAGGGATCCAGAAGGGCCGCCACCGGTGTGCCCAAAACCGCCTGTTGAATGCCGAGCTCGACGAAGATGCCCAGGCTTCTCTCCAGGGCGATCAAGTCGCGACAGTGATCCATGGCCAAGGCGGCCCTGTCAGAGGCCGCGAAGCTCACTCCGAAGTATGCTGAGAAGACTAGGGCGAGGAAGAATATCTCCCTTGGCCACGCACGCATCCGTAGCACGGTCTGACTGTCCGCCGTCTGCCTAGGGAGACATGGTTATAACTATGATATGTCCCTTCCGGTTCGTCCCGCGGGCTCCTTCCAAGTCCAGAGACTGTTCTTGATGACCTCTATGCGGTCCACCTTCTTCACATAGAAGCTTCCCCTATTGCAGGAGCAGGTCACGACTACGGGTTGATTGGGCTGAACCTCATAGGTGTTCAGTTCGCCGCAGTAGGGGCACTTCGCAGTGATCTCCGTTCGGCTCACCCGCGGTCTCAGGCATCTGAATCGGAATAAAAAGCATCGTTCAACCCCTGCCCTGTCAGTTGCCCTCAGCCCTCCCCGGACGGGCTCGGGCCGTCACATCGCCGATCACGGGGCCATATTTTTATCCCGGCCTCCTGAGCGAGGTCCCGAGGCCGAGCAGCCCAGCGAAGCCGCAAGATAGGAGGTAGGTCTCGTGCCCAAGCGAGAGGACATACACAGGATAATGGTCATAGGGTCAGGGCCGATAGTGATCGGACAAGCCGCCGAATAGGGCAACGCCCGCGGAATCGACTATTCCGGATCACAGGCCTGCTGGTCTCTACGTGAGGAGGGATACGAGGTCATCTTGGTGAACTCAAATCCTGCCACCATCATGACCGATACGGACATGGCCGACGTAGTCTATATGGAGCCGCTTGTCCCGGATACCCTGTCCAGGATAATTGAGAAGGAGAAGCCCGATGGCCTCCTTCCCACGATGGGTGGCCAGACCGGCCTCAACCTCGCAGCCCAGCTGGGCATGCTCGGGGTCCTTGACCAGCACGGCGTCGAGCTTCTCGGGACTCCGCTGGAGACGATTCAGATGGCGGAGGACAGGGACAAGTTCAGGGCGCTCATGCTGAGCATCGATGAGGCCATTCCGCCAAGCCGCGCAGTAAGCACGGTCGAGGAGGCACTCTTCACCGCGCAGGACATAGGGTATCCCCTGATAGTGCGCCCGGCCTACACCCTTGGGGGGACCGGAGGGGGGATGGCCTACAACGAGACCGACCTGCGCAAGGCAGTGGAACGAGGCCTGCGGGCGAGCATCGTGAACCAGGTCCTTGTGGAGAGATCCGTGGCCGGCTGGCAGGAGATAGAATATGAGGTCATGCGCGACGCTGCCGACAACTGCAACATCGTCTGCTCCATGGAGAACCTCGACCCTATGGGCGTTCACACCGGAGACAGCATCGTGCTGGCCCCAGTCCAGACCCTGAGCGACCCCGACCACCAGAAGCTTCGCTCAGCATCCATAAAGATAATCCGAGCGCTGAAGGTCCAGGGAGGGTGCAACATACAGTTCGCCATGTCCAAGGACACCGGCGAGTACTTCGTGATAGAGGTCAACCCCAGAGTTTCGAGGTCATCGGCCCTAGCCTCCAAGGCGACCGGGTACCCGATCGCCAGGATCGCGGCCAAGATAGCCGTGGGCATGACACTTGACGAGATCCCAAATCGGGTGACGCGCGAGACACCGGCTAGCTTTGAGCCTACCTTGGACTACATCGCGGCCAAGATACCCCGCTGGCCTTTCGACAAGTTCCGAACGGCTGAGCCCCAGATAGGCACCCAGATGAAGGGAACCGGCGAGGTCATGGGCCTGGGCAGGACCTTCGAGGAGGCGATCCAGAAGGCCATAAGGAGCCTGGACATAGGCAGGATGGGATTCGGCTGCGACTCCAAGCAGAAACGCTACATCAAGGCAAGCGACGAGGAGCTTCTCACCCAGCTCTCCAAACCCACCGATCAGAGGATCTTCTACATCCACGAGGCCCTGCGCCGTGGGATCTCCGTGGACCGAATCTACGAGCTCACGAGAATCGACAAATGGTTCCTGTACAAGTTCCTCAACCTCCTGAGGATCGAGAGGGCACTTCTTCACCGCGCGGGGAGCTCATCGATCCCGAGGCGGCTCCTTCTAGAGGCCAAGAGGGCCGGCTTCTCCGATCTCCAGATCGGCCACGCATTGGGCTTCAAGGAGGATGATATAAGGAACTTGAGGAAGAAGAAGTCGATCCTGCCCTCATACAAGATGGTCGACACGTGTGCGGCTGAGTTCAGGGCCAAGACGCCCTACTACTACTCCACCTACGAGCCCCGGCACGATCCGACGACGCTGGCTTCCGGGCAGGAGAGAAGGAGGGTGGTGATCATCGGGGGGGGACCGATAAGGATCGGTCAGGGCATAGAGTTCGACTACTGCACCGTGCATTCAGTGATGACCCTCAGAGAGGAGGGCTACGAGTCCATCGTCATAAACAACAACCCGGAGACTGTGTCGACCGACTTCGACATCTCGGACAAGCTCTACTTCGAGCCCCTGACCTTCGAGGATGTGATGAACGTCATAGACCTGGAGAAGCCCTGGGGAGTGATAGTCCAGTTCGGCGGCCAGACCCCAATCAATCTCGCCAGTCGGCTTGCCAGCGCCGGGGTGAAGATCTTGGGCACGCCGCCGGACAGCATCGACAAAGCCGAGGACAGGAGGAAGTTCACCCGCATCCTCAGAAAACTGAAGATCCCGCAGGCCCAGTACGGCACAGCCATGGACCGCAAGGGAGCCCTGCGCATCGCAAGAAGGATAGGCTTCCCGGTACTGGTCAGGCCCAGCTTCGTCCTCGGGGGGCGGGCAATGGAGATAGTGCACGACGAGGAGGAGTTGAGGCAGTACGTCGAGGAGGCCGTCTCGGTCTCACCCGAACACCCTATCCTGGTGGATCGGTTCCTGGATAACGCCATCGAGCTGGATGTCGATGCCGTGGCGGATGGCAGGGACGTCTACATAGGGGCCATCATGGAGCACATCGAGCAGGCAGGGGTTCACTCAGGGGACTCTGCCTGCGTCATACCGACCCAATCCCTGAGTCCCGAGGTGTTGGCAACGGTGGACAAATACACCAGAGCCTTGGCGCTGGAGCTGAGGGTCGTCGGGCTTGTGAACATCCAGTACGCGGTGAGACAGAACGTGGTCTACGTGTTGGAGGCCAACCCCCGAGCCTCAAGGACCATTCCCTACGTTTCCAAGACCATAGGCGTCCCACTGGCAAAGGTGGCAACCAAGGTCATGCTGGGCCATACCCTCAGGGAGCTGGAGCTGACCGAGGAGAGGCAGGTCAAGCACGTCGCCGTGAAGGAGGCTGTGTTCCCCTTCATCAAGCTGCCGGGTGTGGATCCCAAGCTCGGGCCGGAGATGAGGTCCACCGGAGAGGTGATGGGCATCGATTACGACGTTGGGCGGGCATATTTCAAGTCTCAGGTGGCGGCCGGGACCCCGCTTCCGACATCGGGGAAGGTCCTGATATCGGTTCGCAAGGACGACCTGCCGCACATCCCCGACATCGCCAAGAGGTTCCACGAGATGGGCTTCCAGCTCCTCGCCACCGATGGAACGGCGGCAGCCATCCTAGCCAAGCACCCGGACGTGCCCATCAGCATCGTGCGCAAGATCAGCGAGGGCAGCACCGAGATCCTGGAGATGATCTGGAGGAGGGAGGTGGATCTCATAATCAACACGCCAACCAAGGGGGGAAATGCCTCAAAAGACGGCTACAAGATCAGGCGGGCCAGCGTCGACACGGTGACCCCCTACATCACGACCATGGCCGGGGCCTTGGCATCCGTGGAGGCCATCGAGCATATGAGGAAGGGCCAGATAACCATCAGCTCCCTGTCCGACTACCACAAACCGGTGGCCGGGCACTCTCCCTGATGCCGATCCAGCTTGTCTCGACGAAGGCTGGAGCGGACGATCGCGGATCGCGGCCTCGCTCCGGTTAGGGCAAGCTGTAGCGTATGTGTCGGACTCGGTGCCTCCGGTAAGGTAACAAACGCTGGTGACGTGGGAGCATTGGCGGATGCCCACTAACCATGGGCGTATCTGAACACCGGCACGGTGGCCGAGCCATCGTCCAGCCTGCAGAAGCCGAAACGGATGAACTGCACCGTCGTCTTCGGGCCCAGTTCGGCCACCCCCGGGTCGGCCAACGCGTCCACCCGGGTCCCGTCAGGCATTACCACTTGTACCGGTGCGTTTGGCACCGATACCCACTGGATCTTGGGCATGGACTGTTCCAGACCCGAGCCGGCGTACCTGGCTTCCGGCTCGAGCACCACGTTGTAAAGATCCTTCAACCTGACGGTCAGGCCGCGGAACCTCTTCATATCCGCCCCGTCTATGTAGATGCAGTTGGGGTCCACCGGGACGACGCGCACGCCTCTCTCCTCGAAGTCGGGGTGAAGCCCAAGCACGGCCTGCCGCACGGGCGGCGCGTCCAGGACCCGGATCCCTGTCGGATCCCGCACCAGATTGTAGCGGTTCGCCAGCGGATCGATGAGCTTCCGGTTCTCGGCGTACAGGTTCTCGACCGGCACCTGCACATCCGTCTGAGACAGACCGCAGGACACAACGAAGGAACGTATGGCCTCCGGAAGTATGCCCCGGATCCTCAGGGATCCCAGAGTCCATGTTCTCGGGTCGTCCCATCCCTCGTACTCGCCGGCCTCGATTCGACGACGGCACTCGGAGCTGCTTATCTTGGCATCCGCTATGCGAAGCATGCCGTGGTGGACTATGACAGGTTGGGGCCAACCCAGCAGATCCCACATGAACCGCTCCATCTTGTCCTCCATCATGAGGTCCTTCCCGCGCAGCACATGCGTGATGCCGAGGAGGTGGTCGTCGATCGCCCATGAAAACTCCAGCATGGGCCAGACCCTGTATCGCCTTCCGACTCTGGGGTGGGAACGCTCGCTTATCCTGAGGAGTACCCTGTCCCGGAAGGCAAGGTCCGGGTCCGTCATATCCGTCTTGAGCCGAACCACGGCTTGGCCTTCGTCATATTCCCCGGAAAGCATCCTGCCCCATTCCGATACGTTCTCGTCGGTCGACCTAGACCGACATGCACACTCCCTCCCCTCGGCCCGGTTGCGCCTAAGCTCCTCGGCCTTGCAGGTGCACACGTATGCCCAGCCCTTCTGTAGAAAGGTGCGTGCATATGGATAGAAGATCTCCAAACGATCCGACTTGTAGATCGTTTGATCTACCCCGACGCCGAGCCACTCTAGATCCCTGGGTATGCCCTCGTATGCCTCAGCGATTGGTATCTTCTCGGCCGAACCAGCCGTGTCATCGATCACGAGTATGAGCTTGCCATCGTATCGCTTCACGTACTCATCGTTGAGGATGGCCATTCTGGCCCGGCCTAGGTGAAGCTGGCCAGAAGGGTAGGGTGCAAGCCTCATCACCACCTGGCCCCTCACCGCTCCCTGAAGATCGGGAAGGCCCGACCGCGCCTTGTCCTGTCCGAGCGGAACCGTCAAAGTGGCCAGTCTGGCCCTCTGCTCTTCCAAGGAGATCGAGTTGACCTCCTTCAGGATGGCCCCGGCCATCCTGGCAACCGGGCCTGGGTTGGATCTGAGTTCCTCCCTGGCCGCGAAGACCGCCCCCAAGACGGATGACAGCTTGGCCTGTCCGTCGTGCTCGACCGCGTTCCGGAGTGCAAGGCCCCTTATCAACTCCTCCAGGGGCAGATCTCGCTGCATTGCCCCTAGCTGGCCGGCTGCGGTATATATGTTGCTCTCACCGACTCACATCGAAGCCGATCGGGTCCAGCGGGCTACAGTTGCAGTAGCGTTTGGCTCAATAACCTTTTTATTGAATAGCCATGGAGGGACTTCGATGCCTCCGTTAGGTCTTGGGAGGAAGAAGCCCGTTGAGGCGATCGACGAGATCAGAGAACTAAGGGCGGGGGATATCCTGGGGAAGCTCGCGGATGTCGCCGAGCAGCTGTCGAAGGCGAGGCAGGACTACCAGACCCTCCAGAGCATCTTCCTCAAGCTGGACGAGCATACGACGGCCGTGGACCAGAGGACCTCCGAGATCAGGGCCGAGATGGCCGACATCAGATCCAGAGTGTTGGACATGCAGGCCCTCGTCGGCGAGATGGGTTCCAAGCTTGGAGACGTCCCTCTGATGAAGACCAAGATCCATGCAACCCAGGGTGACATACAGGAGCTCCAGAACGCGGTGGAGCGCATGAACGCCGTCCTGGGCGAGCTGGACAAGCTCTTCAAGTACCTGAAGAGCCCAGGCTTCTAGATCCATGACCCGACGGCCCTTCAACCTTGGCGAGAGGTGGCGGACATCCCGACCAACGTGGAGCTGAAGGCCCGCTGCGCCGATCCCGGGAAGGCAAGGCAGATTCTGGAGCAGCTCGGTGCAGAACGCTTAGGGGCCGAGGAGCAGGTCGACACCTACTTCAGCGTGCCCTCCGGCAGGCTCAAGCTCCGAGAGATCGCTGGCGCACCATCGGAACTGGTATGGTACAGGCGAGTCGAGACGGGGGAGAGAAGGGACTGCGACTATGAGCTGTCCAGACACGACGATGCCTCCGAGCTGAAGAGGGTGTTGGCCTGCGCACTTGGCGTGAAGGCCAGGGTGGCCAAGAAGAGGGAGGTCTACGGGCTTGGCAGGACCAAGATAAACCTGGACGAGGTCGTTGGCCTCGGCTGCTTCATCGAATTCGAGGCGGAGGTCGTGGCACAGGTGTCTGCGGAAGCGGAGGAACGGGTGCGGGATCTGACGAAGCGCTTTGGCTTGGCGCCGGAGGACGTCGTGCTGGTGTCCTACAGCGACCTCCTGCCTGGCGCTAGCCCTTGAACTGGTTGATGGCGACCTCGGCGATGTCGGTCCCATAGTCGGCTATTCTCTCCATGCTGTCCAGCATGGCGTTGACCTTGATGTTAACCATGACCGAAGAGCCAACCAGATGCTTGCCCATTCCGACCCTTTTCTCCCTTGTTCCGTCTCTGAGGTCTATCACATAGTTGGCCAGCTCCACGTTCCCGGTGAAGAGGGCCTCCATGGCCCCGGTGTGGATGCGGAGGGAGTCGTTGTTGATGTCCACGAGGCCCTCAACGACCCGGCTGGCCACCTTCACCTCCGACAGTTCGAGAACGTGAACGGCCATGCGCTCCGCGTGATCGGCTATGTGTTCGATCCTCTTGATCACCGATTCAAAATCCAAGCAGTTGACCGGTTCCAGGTCGAGACGATTAGCAAGGTCCGGATTCAGGCAGGCAAGCCTGAGCTGTCTAAGGGTGAGGAAGTACAGTCGATCCACATCGCTGTCCCTCTGGATGGTGCTGCGGGCAAGCTCGGGGTCGGATTCCTGGAGTGCCTTCATGGCGTCGCTCTGCATTGAGGACGCTATGGCGTGGGCCCGTCTGATGCCTTTCGGGATCTCCAGGTCCTGGAGGTTCAGGAAGCTGTGAAGAGCGATCTCGTTGGAACTCTCCTCGATCGTCTCCAGACCTATCAGTTTGCGGGCAGTTGACTTGACCTCCTCGATCTGAGCGACGGTGAGCCTTTTCTCCGAGGCAACCCTGATGATGTCGCAGCCGTTGAGATAGCGGGCGATGATGGACCGAGAGATGAACTTGTGGTCATCGCCATCGTTGACCCTGACGATGCCCTCCTTCTGGTCCTCTAGGATCTTGGGCACGGGGACGACGACCAGATATCCGTTCTTCTGGGCGATCAGGCCTATCTCGGATTTCTTGCCTATCTGGGACTCCTTGACCCACTTCTTAGGCAGTGAGACTACGTAGGTCGACCCGCCGATGAGTTGAACCCGCCTGGTCTCCATGGAAACCATTACGGCCGAAAATGGGCCCCGGTATATAAAAATGTGATCGGCTATAGAACCATTGCGAAAATTATAATCGATAATGTCCCGCTCTAAAGCCGATGGGTCGGCTAGTGGGTTCTGCCGATCTCGGAGAAGCCATCCATGCCGATCTTCAGGGCATCCCGCGTGGACTGGGCAGGGCCTCTGATCTCGGCACGCTCCATCCCACGGTCCCTTCCGACCACGAACTCCAGCTCGATCATCCTCTCGCGGCTGTGCCCATGCATCATCCACAGATCTATGGCCGCGCCGACGCATTCAAGGACCTTTCTGAGGCTGTCCCCGTGCAGAACGATGACCGACCCGGTGGCCCCCGTGCCTCTCTGAACCGATGACCTCGGAAGATCGTCGCAACTCAGCCCGGCCCTGCCGATCTCGGATCGGAGCAGGCCCCAGAAATCATCGTCCATGGACGGGCTACGGTCCACCAGCACGTCGAGGCCCATGAGCACCTTGATCATCTGGTCGCGAAGTCCCCTCTTCTGCAGGAGCACCTCCGGGCCGTAATCCAAGGTCTCGACCCTGATCTCGGTCTTGGACAAGCTTCAATCCTCGGCGTTGATCCAGCGCCGCGCCTAATATGTTTGATCGCTCGCACGGCGAGGACGGTTTATGGGTCTTCTCTCCGTCTCAAGGCGATCCCAGGTCGGGTACTCCTCGGTCAGGGCCACCTCGAACTCCGACTCATCGACGAGCAAGGCCACGTCCTCGGCCAGTTCGGGCAGGGTCTCGATCCGGTTCCTTTCGGGATTGTAGGCCACCAGGTCCGCGTCGACCCCAAGCTCCCTGCATAGGTTGACAGCCAGGCGCGCCATGTCCTCGTCACAGGCAGGCACGCGCGGAACGACCACCGCCCTCACAAGCAGATTGTCCTCATCGACACGCTCGTGGGGTTTCCGGACGTTCAAGGCCAGGCGCCCGAGCCTGTTCCGCAATTGCACGGCATCCTTGAGCCTGGAGGGACAGACGTGAACGTTCAGAGAAGTGTAATCCTCGCAGAACTCCGCTACCTCCAAGGCGGCCTCAAGGCTACCGGCAATGGCCATGGACTCTTCGTTAATCAACCTCAGGTCCCGGGCCCGGAAGCTTCGACTCGTAGTCTCGCACATCTCAAGCTCGTTAAGGTTCAGAAACGTGCAGCCGCAGGCCTGAGCCATCTGCGCTATTTTCTTCATCTGCTCGACCTCTCCGGGGATTGCCGGGATCTCGACGCCGGTCCTGATGCCTAGATCGGCCGCATGGGCCATGGCCCTCCGGTGGGACCTTGTTGCATGGAATCTGAGCTCGTCCAGCCCCGCATCCTTGAGGGAGCTCAGCAGCCCGTGGCCAACTCCGTTCTGGGCGGTGTAGAGATGAACGTGATGCTCACGCCCCAGATGGGCCTTGATTGTGGTAAGCAGATCCAGAGTCCTGTCCGGGACCTTAAGAGGATCACCCCCCGTCATGCCGGTTCCCAGCGCATCCATCAGGCGGGCCTCCTCGAGGACGTCCTCCTTGGACCGAACCGGCCTTTCGTTGGCATAGATGGCATCCAGCCCCTTCCTCTGAGGGGAAAGGGGACAGTAGAAGCACCTCCGATCGCAGAGCCCGGTGACGAACAGGACGAGCTTGGCCCCCTTTGTGCAAAGCCGGCATCCCTCCGGGAGCTCGCCTACCAGGTAAGAGCCAAACCTCGTCCGCCTCATCAGCAGCACCTACCAGCTGAGTGCTCCTCACTTCCTTCGCAGAGCCGCGTAGATCGCAACGATGACGAGCACCGCCAGGAGGGCGAGAAGGACGTTGGCCAGGAGATGGGTCTTTTCGAGGATCATGACTCAGCCACCGATCCGACTCCTCCCTCTGCCGAAGGGCCTAGATATAGCTCTTCCAGTCTTGGCGCGGTTAACAGTTTTCAGGCCGGCTGGGCAGGAATGGACGCCTGCGGGGGTACCTGAGACCGGGCAAAAGGGCTGGACTTAAGATCCAGCGGCGAAGGCCTACGTGGGTTCAAATCCCACCCCCCGCACCATTCTACTAGTAAAACTTAAATAGTCTGGCCGCGCATGCCACACCTATGGTCATCAAGAACGTCAAACCCAGGGCAATATACGTATACCTCCCTACACAGGAACAAGCCACCAAGTGGAAGAACCTTGCCCACAAATCCAAGGCCTCCATCTCCAGATTCGTCGCCGACCACGTCGAAAACTCCCTAGCACAGGAATCCCAAGAACAATACCAACCACGCGCCGAACTACACAGAAAGATACAGACCCTCCAAGAAGAGAACAACCAGCTGAGAAAACAGAACCGCATACTCGAACACGCCGTGGACAAACTCGAAAAAGAGAACCGAAGATTCCGCGAAAAACAATGGCTCGAAATCGAACAACCAGGCACCCGCACATACGAAACCAAACTAGTCCAACTCCTCAGATCAGAGGGACCACTCACAGACGACCAACTCCTCTCAAGACTCGCCATCCAACCAACCGAAACCGACTCCGTAACCGCCATATCCAACCAACTTGTCAGCCTCCAGACATGGGGCCTTGTCAGACCCACGGCCAAAGGATGGAGGTGGATTGAATGAGCCAAGCCATCGCAACCATCACCAGACCGACAGACAGACCCCGAGACCTACTTACCAGTTTCGTGGCAGACTGTGAGTTGCGCGGAATGACAAGCGAAACCCTGCGAAGCTACAGATCCGACGTCCGGACATTCCTCACCTACCTCAACGAGATCGATGCTGACCCCCTCCACGTCGGGCTGGAAGAGCTAAGACTCTTCCTCACACAGCTCAGGCAAAGGAGGCTTTCATCAAGCACGGTAGGGAACTACTTCGCAGCGATCTCAACCTTCTACGAATACCTCGCACTGGAAGGACTGGCAGACCATAACCCCGTCCTGCCCTTCAGGAAACGCTACCTACGAAGCGCAGACAGGGAGAAAAGGCGCAGATCCGAATCCCCAAGAAAGCTAATCTCCATCGAGGAGATGTCACGAGTGATCCGATCAACCGTCAACATACGGGGCAAGGCAGTCCTAACCCTCTTAGCCAAAACTGGCGTCAGGAGAAACGAGCTTGTCCAGATGGATCTCGACGACATAGAGTGGGAAAACCAAGCAATCCGGCTCAAACCCCAACACAAACGAAGCAGCCTCACAGTATTCTTCGACGACGAGACAGGCCGAATCCTCCGCTCCTGGCTCCGCGTCAGGGAATCCACGGCCGAGAAGGGCGAGAAAGCCCTCTTCACAGGAGACAAAGGCAGACGCATCGGCAGAAACATAGTCTACAACATAGTGACCAGCGCCGCAGAAAGAGTCGGGCTCCACGATCCCCAATCCAACAACCCGAAAGACCACTTCTCACCCCACTGCTGCAGGCACTGGTTCACCACATGGCTTCTACGCAACGGGATGGCACGAGAACACGTCAAGGAACTGAGAGGAGATGTACGATCCACAGATGCCATCGACATCTACTACCACATCGACAGAGAACAGCTGAGAAGGGAGTACCTAGGCTGCATTCCAGAACTAGACCTATAACCTATAACCCTAACCGCAACACCACCACAACTCGGCAGGTCCCCACCTGCGGCGGACGAACACCGACCAGCAGACAAGGCAGCCGATAACCACGGCACCGATCACCATGACCACCCCAAACCAACCACCCATCCTATCCTTGAACTTGAAAAGAAGTCGACGGCACCCAGCTAGGAGAACGGATACACGCACTCCGCTACCGCGCTACCGCGCAGCCGCATCTATGAATGCACCAACCAGTCTCTCCGCCATCTCCCTAGCACCCGGATCATCCCCGTTTGCCTGCTCGAGCAGGTAGTCGAACAGACCGTCCCTGTACTCGGACAACTCAGGCTTAAGGAACTCACAGAAGATCTCCCTGGCCTGCTCCTTCCCAGACTCCCCGAGCCCGCCACCAAAAAGGGCATCCTTGCAGACCTCAAGGATCTCGCCCCTCTTCTCAGGACAAGGAATGATGAATACGCCGAGAACCCCAAGAAAGAATCCTCGAAGCGTGTCTGGGAGATCCCTATCCTGCGCGTTTCGCAGGATGCCTGGATAAAGCTCTCGAACCACCCACAACCTCTCCGACCCATCATCCAGCATCCGTCGAACCGCCGACCTCATCCCGTCCCTGTACCTCTTCCCCGCATCCGAATCAAACGAGCCAGGATGCTGAACGATCCGAACAAAAAGCTGCTTAACCTCATCATACCTCCATATCCCCCGATCACAAAGATACAAGAACCCCTGAGCGAGCCTCTCCTTCACCGTGTCATTCTTGATGCCGGGATCCCCGGCACCTCTAAGCACCAGACTGACAGCGCCAGGATCCAGCTCTCTCATCACCAGCTTCGTTTCCTGAACCGACTGGCTCAGTGCCTCCACGATCCGCAGACCCTGACGAGTGAGTGCGAAGTACTTCCTCCCACCGACCAGCTTTGATGAGACAAGCCCTGCTCGCTCCAGTTCAGAGAGGTAGTTCGACATATCCGGTTTCTTCTTATCCAACACCGTTGCCAGCTGGGCAACGTAGAACTCTCCCTCCTTCAACTTGGCAAGAATTGGCCAGCGCTTCCCCACAACAGCAATCAGTTCTCCAAGTTCTCCAAGCTCCACCCGATCACCGTAGGGTGTAGCCTAACGCATGATAGATAAAAAGCTTTCGTAAGGCAAGTAACTAGGCTAGAGAAAGAGCTAATATTCTTACGTCATCTACTCACCTCCTTGGGGAAGGCGGCGCAGCATACATGGCCCAAACCCTCCATCTTCTGAAACCTTACCCTTTGGCCCTTCGAATCCTCTATCCTTCGGATGGCTCCGCGCTTCGCGAGGATTAACAGGGGAATCTTGCAGACGGGGGCCGACGCCCGTGAGTGCTTCCATTTCTGCGAGGCTATACTCCCGGGACGGCTGGACAGGCCAGACGGGCTTGAAACCTTTGATCCATTCCCGTACCCAATGGCCATGCAGGCTCAGAAAAAGGTTTCGAGCGAGAGCGAGCGATGTTTTCGAAACTTTCCTTGAGAGGTCCGGCCGTAGGCTCTCAAGGGAGTCCGTCTACAGGTCCCTTCAGACACTTGTCGATGCCGGTCTTGTGGAGAAGAGGTATGACCCGGATTCGAAGAAGATCGTCTATCGACTCAGGTTCAAGGAAGTGCGCGCTCTGCTGACTGAAGGCAAAGTTGAGGGCAAAGCGCTGCCACCATAGCCGAGATCAATTGGGGCATTCGGGGTACGTGTACCGCGAATGCGAACCGTGCACCCCGGTTCGTCCAATCAACCGACCCGATCCTCATTCCCGACTCCTTAACGTCTTCATCAGACCAAGCATGAAATTAACTTCCATTATGTCCCGATGCTCATTTGCCCCGTCCATTCTCGACATCCCGGCGCACTGAAGTGCGTTGTTAGAAGAATCAAGTGACCATTGGTAGACACATATCCTGATCTTGTCTATGTCCGTCTTCTTGACCCCTCAGACAAACTTAAGTACCACAACAGCATCCTCGGGAGCGAGGGGTAATTTGCTGCCGAAGATAGATCCGCTCAACTGGAGCTATGCGGCCGGCATGCTTGACGGCGAGGGATGTGTCAATGCGCAGATCTCGAAGAACAAGAGACCAGGCGGCAGATATGGCATATCCTTCTGTCCTCAGATAGTACTGGTGAATACGTATGGACCAGCGCTTGGGCAGATCAGGTTCTTCCTTGAGAGCGAAGGCATCAACTGTAACTTGAACCCCGTTGGCCCAAGGGAACCAAAGACACGAGCGTCGGGAGGCACAGAGAAGCAGAAGTTCCAGCTCATGGTCGGAAAGGGGAAGCCGAATGTGTTGAAGTTCATTGATATCATTGAGCCTTATACGATCATCAAGACTCAAGACCTACAGCTACTACGAAGGATAATCAAGGAAGATCTCAAATATCACGGACAACGTTGGACAGTAGAAAGGCTCAAGAGACTTTACAGACTCGTTCTCTCTCTCAGGGAGGCTGTTCATCCCCACTGGGATAATAGAGTGTTGTGGATCGATAGACTCCTGAAGAACCCTGATTCTCCGGAATCAAAAGTCTACATCTTGGACAGAGGGAATATCAAGCGATAGGCATTCCTTACCTGCGACCGCAACTAAGAGAGATATCCTCGGATGCTTCGAATGATTAATGCTGACGGGTAGGACAAGACTGGACAAGCGAGTTGGTTAATCATGTCCGGACATACGGATTTCTTTGAAATTGCTGAGAGCTTCTACAACAGAGCTGCGAATAAGCGACGGGAGGCAAGGGAGTATCTGTCCCGGAAATTTGTCTACCCAGAGAGCATTTCGGCTTCCCAGGAAAGCATGGAATTCTCAGTTAAGTCCATTTTTCTCTACCTCGGAGAGGAATACCCAAGGAGCCACGAATTCAACGAGGAACAGTTCAAGAGGATCATAGACCGAATTCCTGAAAGTTGCCAGCACCACAACTTCGCCAGGCTTCTCATACTGACGAGGTTTTGGTCGAAGTTCTATGCGACCGCGAAATACGGCAACGAGAAACTCAGAATCGGCCCCGAAAGACTGTTCAAAGAAGCCGAGGCCAAATTGGCCCTTGAGCATGCTGGTGAGTGCTGCAACGCTGCCGACGGGATTCGAAGCTGGGTCTACACAAGACGGACATCATAGATGACCCTCCGAGCCATACTGGAAGCGGGGGAACATAATCGGCATTATGTCCTAGGACAGACAAGCCTTCCACAATTGCCCGATAGGTTCTATCCAAGTGCGGCCCGGTCATTCCTCCAAGGCTGCCTTGAGTCTACGTACCCTACCCGCGGCGGGTCGGATCTATGCACCCCATCAGCTTGCTTCGGTAGGCTGGCTCCAGACCTGTCGGCAGGTAGGCAGAGACGTAGTTAATGAGGGCCTGGAGCAAACACAATTATGTGTGGCCGCTTGACTAATCCCTCGGGTTCTCTTGTCACTGGGTTCGGAACTACGAGTGTTCGATGAAGGTGATTTCTCCTACCTGAAGCAGCATGACACAGTCATAGACATGGCCCAGATTCTGGTCAAGGTGCTATTCAAGTCCGAACCTGATGAGGTTGGGAGTAAGCCGATGGAGAGGTATTCAAACATACGGACTTGTCTCACAAACCACTCCGCACACATAGGCGATTTTGAGTCGGCCGTGACAGAGCTTGTGGAGAAGCTGCAGATTGCCAAGGAAGCGCTGTATGAGACTCACTGGGCGAAGGCAATCCGTATTGACCAGGATACCTCTCCCTCCGATGTCGAGAGGCAGCTGACCAGGGTCATGGGGCTGGTTACAGATCAGATCCGACAGGCCAAACAGCTGATAGATAGAATCGAGAACTTCGACAGTGAGCTTCTGTACTGCTTTCTCAACTACCAGACTTGGGGAACTACATGGTGCTCAATGATGAATATCCCTCGCGTATACTTCCGATCACACAATGAAGACGAATGGATACAAGAGGCCGTGCTACGTCTTCTGAAACTCGACTTGTTCATGAGAGGGAAACTGGATTGGCAGACGAGAATGGACTATGACGAAGAGCTCTCTTCTGCCTTGGGAGCAGAAGAGTACTCTCGGTACGACTACACTGAGATCGATTACCACAACATAAACGCGAGAATCTGCCAAGAGATTCACAGTCACTTCTTGGAGGTTATACGAAGGTTCAGAGATGCCTGTAGGATCGTCCTCACGGAGATCTCTCAATACCGAGAAGAGACCCGCCTGAACGATCCTATCCTCACCAGCGTGTTGAGCAACCTCAACGCTGAGTTCGATGTCAATGACTATAGACCAATCATCACCGGTCACCCATGGAGCGGACTGTATGTCCTTCTTCTGAGACTCGTGTATGACTACAAGAATCAAGTTGAGGATAGCGAATGGCGCGAAACCTGTGCATTCCAGAAAGAACGGGACTTCAAGACACATCTCGCCAAGTACTTGACGAGAACGCGCAGGGAGAACATCTCGATAGCCAAGGAGAGTGAGAAGGTAGTTGGCAAGGTGGACATCCTTGTAAACGATGCCGTCACCCTTGAACTGAAAATCTCAAAGACCCCAACTCATGCGAAGGCGTTGCAGCAATACCACTCGCAGCTGCTGGAGGTGATGGAGAATTGGAGGAGCAAGTTAGGTTTCCTGATAATGCTAGACATCAGCGATCAGAGAGGACCACGAGCGGCTATAGAGAATTTCTTTTCCGGGAGGGTCGTCAGAGGAGGAGAAGGTGTCTCTGCCGATGAGGAGAGGCACCCTGTTGGGATAGTCACAATGATGATCTTTGGTGGTAGAAGGCTCAGACCTTCTGACCTAGCCGGGAAGCCAGGCAGCATGTAGGCTCGACCGCGAGAGGCGAACAGACTTTGAAGGAGCCCATCTGTTACTTTGACCTTCCTTGTTCCTTCTAATGCCGATCCTCTATCGGGCGGATACGGGGGAGGGCATCTGGGGAAATGACTACGGCCTTAGTATGATCTCGCGGTGCCGCGATGATCTGCGGTTCCCGATTCGGCATTTCTATCGACTCTCATTGAAACCGCTGACGGACTTGAGAGCCGGGATGCCCAGAATTGCTTCTCTCGGTTCGTTGTTTCGGTTCTTGATTGGCAGTCAGGGGAAGGCGAGAGCCTAGATATAACGTGGATACACGCTTCACCTATCTACGAAAAGGTTATATAGCTTGGCTGCCTATACCCGTGTATGAGGCGCGGCAGCACCTCATCGAAAACAGGCATATCGGATCGGGAAGTGAGCAGAAGTGAGTAGCCTCGAGTATCTCAAGCAGTACGGATCGGAGAGAACCCCGAAGACCTACATGACCGGTCTCAGGAGATTCTTCGAGGGGGATCCCAGGAACGTCCTGGAAGGCCAAGACATATCGACCCTTTCGGGCCGAGAGGGCCTGGAGGCGGTTGCGGACCGATACATCGCACGTCTCAAGGCCGTTGGCGAGGACCAGGAGAATCCCTGGCTCGCAAGGGAAGAGGTGAACAAGGCGGCACAGGAAGACATCTCGAAGTTCCTGGCACGAATCAAAGAGGCAGCGCCGAAGACGATCAAGCTACGCATGACAACGGTCAGGGTCTTCCTGGAGGAGAACGCCGTTGAGCCCCCGAGGACGTTCTGGAATCGCATTTCGAAACGGAGGAGCGGCAGCAAGGCCATCACAAGGGACCACGTCCTGACCAACGAGGAGATCAGGTCGATTGTGACCCATATGGATGTCAGGGGGAAGTCCTTCTTCATGTGTCTGGCGACATCCGGCATGAGGCTGAGTGAAGCCCTCCAGGTGACAATGGACGACATCGACATGGCCAAGGATCCTGTGCGCATAGATCTGCGACCTGCATATACCAAGAAGCATGAGAGGCGGGATGCCTTCATATCGCGAGAGGCAAAGGCGGCCCTCGAGGAGTGGCTGAAGGTGAGGGACAGATATGTCCAGAAGGATGTTGAGGGTGTTGAGGATGTTGATCTATCTCAACGAGGCGAAGGGATCTGTGCCCAGTGCGGCAAGGGACCCTTCCGGAATAGCAGAGGCCTGCATAGCCACATGATCAGGAGCCACCGCCCCGTGGACGACGGAAGGGTCTGGGCGATGTCGGCGGCCAATGCACAGCTGATATGGAGAAATGCGGTTGAGAAGGTCGGCCTCCTGGAGAAGGATCCGGATAGCGGAAAGAACACGTGCCATATCCATTGTCTCCGGAAATTCGTCAGGACCAAGCTTGGTTCTGTGCCAAGCATTGCCCAGGATGTGGCCGAGGCCCTGGTGGGCCATGAGGGATATCTGACGTCGGAGTATCGTCGACACACAACCGAGGCCCTCGCCGAGTTCTATCTGAAGGCGGAACCAGTGCTTGCGATCTTCCAGGACGCTGAACAATTGGGCAAGCTGCGCGCCGACCTGGACAAATCTGTCAAGGACCTGGAGGAATCGAAGCACGATTTGGAGAAGCTGTTGGCGGGTGTCGTGATGGAGAACGCGGAGCTCCGGAAGGAAGCCGCGGGGATGAAGGGACGAATAGCTAGGCTCGAGGAGATCGCTAGGATTGGGGATGAGGTAGGTGCAGAGGTAGCAGACCTGTCTCCAGAGGAATTGGTTATTCTCTCCAAACTGATTGGAAGACTCAAGAGAAAAGACTGAAGGATTGGGAGGAATCTTTTCCAAGTTGTTCTCAATCTGATTCTCTACATATGTCACATTCACCAAGCAGGCGCATCCCACCATCTAGCCGGGCAACCAAAAGAGTCGATTTTTCTTCCCAATCCCTGTTCAACTCCGGGTACGTCTCTTCCAACTCTATGATCTTTCCGCGCTCGTCTCTATTGGCTTCCTCCTCGATCTCGCCCTGGATGAACCGTTTTAGTGGCACGAAGATCTGTTCTTCTCCCATAGGATACGATCTGGTAGCTTGTACTTTTCCATCTACAATCTCAAGATGGTTCAGATAGAATGGTTCGCGTCCCTTCAGAGTGGACTCGAGATCCTTGTAAACAACCTCGGTAATCTTGTCCAGTTCGATCTCGTGCCCAGACAACTCGTCGCTGTCACGCAACTTAGCCTTGACTCGTTCTTTGAGTGCCTTCTCCATCTCACCGATCCTCTCTTCTGCCTTCTCCTTCTCCGTGAGGAGGTTATGGACGGGTTTATACCCCGTCTCCAGGTGATGTAGAGTGCACTTTTCGTATTGCTCTCCAGCCTTAGCCTTGTCCATATCATCCTTATCCATACCACGCAAAGCGAATCGCCCCTTAAGATCTCTCAAGTACCTCAGTCCCAATGCAATCTGTTCAAGGTGCTTCAGAGTATTAGTTGACCTTTGCGCTAGGTCTTCGGGCTTGATGCCTTTAAGGAGAAGCAGCCATCTCTCTGCCTCTTCCTTCCTGTCTGGATGAGCATAGTATGCCAAGTTTCGTTTAAAAGGGAAATGGAGGATCTTTGCCTTGGCTTTCAACAGATTGATGGCAACTCTCAGAGATGTCCCGGGAACCTTCTCGAGTCTCCCATACTCAGGATTCCTTTTATTGAGATGTTCAGAGACCGCCGACCCCAACTCCTGCGGTTTCAAGGCCGGATCGTCCGCCTTGAGGAGGGCAGATAGAATTGCATCTGCTACTTCGTCTTTCGTGAATTTCATCCTACCAAGTACATATTCACCTTCTGTTGACAACATGTCGGCAACACAAGGGGCGAGAACAGATTATTAATATTTTGATATGGACGAGGTAACGGATTTCATTAAAGTCTACGGCAGCAGCGGCGGCGGCCTTGCATACTGGCCAGCTTCGTTCCGACGTGCAGGATTCGACAAAAAGATCCCCTACAAGCGGGATTCCGCTACAATTGTCCTAATGCATCCCAAGGCTGAAATGGGACTAATAAAAGCAAGCCTTGAGGCTATGCTAAAACAATTCGAGATCTTGGAGAAACTGGGGCAACCGACACAGACAGGACAGAGAACGGAGGTGGCTTCCGATGGGTAGGCTCCCTGCTTCGACTCCCGAGATCTGCGAGATGACGGATAACGAGATCGCTGATCTGGAACTCGAGGCGTCTGCTGCGGGAGGCATAGACCGCGAAGTTTTCTATGAGTGCAATCTGTTGACGCGGGCGATCCTTTGCCTCCGGGCTTTGAGGAACAGAGAGCAGAAGCGTGGTGGTCGTGGTGAGGATGCCTGACCCCAAAAAAGGGGGCCCCCCTTTTGTAGTCATCACGGGCGAAAGCACCGAGGTGACACGGTAGGTGAAGAAAGTGGGGAAGGTAGAGGATGTGGATCTTGCGACCTTCAGGGCCAAGGTCCTCGAGGAGGCCGGGATTGAGTCGACCCCCGAGGTCGACCGCTACCTGGAAGAAGCGTACAGGAGAAATGCCAAACGAGCACTGGCATCCGGGGTGCACGTCGCGGCCAGCTGGCTGAAATCCTGGTACAGCGGGGTGTACCTGGTGCTGGGCGGCGTGTTCTCCTACCTGGTGGCCCACATCGACCTGCCGCAGGTGATCGCGGAGGGCGG
>CAYVLA010000013.1:0-2931 GCA_964452145.1 Hadarchaeota archaeon (SeqCode) | reverse complement strand
GTGTACCTGGTGCTGGGCTGTGCCACGCAACGATCGGGGTTAGTCTCCCTGGTCCAAGACGACGAGGGCAAGACCGGGACGATGGTCGGGCTGGCTCCTGCCGGTGACGGTGGGGTCGAGGGGGATCCGGCAGACCAGTTCCGCAAACGGAAGCATCGCCACGACCTATGCCTTGACCGGATACGGGGTGCTCCGCGCGGAGCCCGATGCCGAAGAGAAGCCCCGGGAGAAAGTCTCTGAGAAAGCCCCAGGAGAAGGGACTGAAAAGCCCCCTTCCAAAGAGGACCGTCGGCAGGCGGCCCTGGACGCGCTCGTCCAAGCCGTGGGCGAAGGGATACCCGAAGAGGACCTCCCAGAGAAGATGCACAAGGCGGGCTTTAAGCTTGCCCAGGAGGGCCTCTCGAGAGCCATTGAGCGGGCAATCGAGCAGGGGCTGCTGACGAGAACTCCGGACGGCGCCCTGGAGGTGCCAGCTGCGTCGGAGGAAGAAGAGTTCGAGGAAGTTGAGGATCTCTTCTGACCGGGAGGGATTCTCGTGCTTGTATCCTCGTCGAGAAACCTGAACGATCTCATGACCCCCAGCGGCGGGGAACGGGCCTTCGCGGATCAAGAAATCGTCGTCCTCTTCGGGAGCGATGGATCGGGGAAGACCGCGATCTGTCTCGATCTCGCGGCCAACGCGGCGGAGAAGGGACAACGGATTCTCTACATCGATCATGAGATGGGAGTGGACAAGTCCAGGTTCGCCCAGGTCGCACAGGCAAGGGGCGGCAAACCCGAGTTCGGGGACCATGCCTGGAAATATCGTGGCATGAGCGTGATCCGGGTCCTGACCCTGAGCGGACTGCTCAAGAAGGTCCTGACCTTGTTGCCGAAGTACAAGCCGGATGCCTTGTTCGTGGACACTGTGAGTCGTCACTACCTGACCTTGGTTTGCTCACCCGGCTCAGATTACGCTTCTTGCAGCAAGGACCTCATCCGGTTCACTGGGCAGGTCCTGGCATTCTCGGACAAGTGGCCTTTGACCACGGTCTTCACGACCCAGCCTGTCTCTGACGTGAAGAAGGCAGAGATCTACCGCTTGGAACGCGGATTCATCAAGGAGCGACTAGACTGGGAGGCACGCCCCATGATCGGCGGAAAAGCCATCGGCTTCGATGCCAAGTCTCATGTCGAATTATCGAAGCTTTTCCAGACCCTTCGACAGGCAGAACTCGTCAAGCACCGCTCCAAGGGAACCGGCGCAAAGGCGACCTTCAAGGTGACAGATCGGGGCATCGAAGATGCGTGAGCTTCCAGGGACCTGGCTCGAGGCCGGAGAAGCGCTCAGGGATGCTGCCTTGCCGGTTACGGGGCTGGCCAAGATCGATCAGTGTCCCAGGGCGGCCTTGTTGTCGGCCCACGTTTTCAGGGCTTTCCTTGAGCCGACTCAGAACCTGGTTATCGGACGGATCGCGCACCTAGCCTTCCAGGCATGGTATGAGCCGGTCTTTGGCCCCGAGCCAGACTTTGCCATGGTGCTTGACGCGGCGATAAACCGGTTCCGGGAGAAGGCGGGCCCCGCGGAATGGCGGATCTGGGCGTTGAACCGGGAGAAAGGAAGGAAGAGGCTTCTCGGGATGCTGGAGGGCTTCGCATCGTGGCAGGCAGGTCGGCCTTCTCCTTTGACGGAGCTCCGGCTGAGGCACGGGCGGGTTGTCGGCGTGATCGATAGGATGGAGCACGACCCTGGAGACGGATGGATCATCGTCGACTACAAGGCCGTCGAGAGGGTTCCGGACAGGGCCCGGGACGAGATCGAGAAGCAGCTGGGTGGGTATGCTTGGCTGGCTGAGAGGAGCGGGTATCCCTGTCGCGAAGTCGGGATCTTGTACGTTCTTCAGACGAAGGCTGAGTACGTGGGTCTCGTGGGGGTTGAGGAGCTGGTTGTGGATATGGATGGGATTCTCTTCAGCGTGGAGGAGATGATCCGGGATCTCCTGGACGGTAAGGTTCCGCCCCGGGGGTTGGAGAACTGTTCCTGGTGTCACCTGGCACCGGTGTGCGGGAGGCTGGGCGGATGAAGGCCCTGAGGAAGCTGGTGAATAGCAGGTCCGAGATTAGCTTCGCGGTGGCTGGTGCTGAAGAGGCACGGATTTTTTACAGGAAGCCGGGGCCGTCGAAGCGGAGTCTGGGTGAGAGGGCGTGGAGCATGTATCCTTCCTGTCCCGACATCGAGGTCTACATGTCGCTCGAGGGGAAGCCCCGAATCTTCGCCATCGACCTGGACTATCCAGACGTCGAGGATGCGAAGAGGGCGGTCCCTAAGGTGCTCAAGGCGTGTGAGGCGTTGGGGCTTGAGAGACCACTCGTCAAGTTCTCGGGCAAAAAAGGCCTTCACTTGCTCTGGGCCGTTCAGAACGATGGAGATCTCTTTGCGACCACTGCCTACAAGAGCATGGCCGAATTGGCCGAAAAGATCCAGGCAGAAGCGCGGGTCACGATCGATCCGAGCATATACCGGAACAACTCGCTTTTTCGGTTTCCGTGGTCTGTTCACCTCGGCACCGGGGCGTACTCCTGCATGGTGGACCCAGAGTCCCTGGAGGAGATCCCTTATGATTCGTCCCTTCTGGACCCGGGGACGTGGCCCGGGATAAAACTGGATCCGATCGAGCCCACGGTAGTCGACGTTGCCCGGGGCAAGCCGCATCGCCGCTACTATCCGTCGGAGGAGCCCCGTCCCTGCGTAACGGACATCTTCTTTGAGGGCGTTGAGAAGGGGCATCGCCACGACGCCCTAGTCATGGTGATGGACTACTTGCGGTCCGAGGTCTCCAGTCTCCGGGAAGCAGAAAGAATCGTCCTTGACTGGAACAAGAGGTGCCAGCCACCCGAGAACGAGAAGACCGTGACGTATCAGGTGCAGAGGCTATGGGCCAGCCCGATCCC
>CAYVLA010000012.1:0-50798 GCA_964452145.1 Hadarchaeota archaeon (SeqCode) | reverse complement strand
CCAGGCGGTCAGTTGTGTTGTCGATCCACCTCGTGGGTATCATTACGGTGTAGGTATAGGTGTAGCTGCTGCCCGCTATCACAGGATATCCGGTGATGTTCCAGCTCAGGTTGGCTAGCATTCCGCCCCTGGTCCACTCCGGCACGCCCCAAGGCGCAACCAGGTCGTAGTGGACGTTGTCCCAGAACTGGAGCGTCACGTTCCAGACATCCTGGTACGGGTTGTGGGCAACGCCGGTGTTCACCTGCGCTGTGAAGGTCACCTTGAAGCTGCTGGGGTCGAACCACTGCCCCTTGATCGGCGTCACATCAATGCTCACTTGGATCCATTGAGTGGACAGCACGTAGAAGTTGGCAGAGGCGACGAAGTAGCCCATCGTGATCCTGACGGCGTAGGGGTGCGTGGCGTTGAACGGGAATGCTGTGGTGTTGGCTGCGATGACGTTCTTGGCTGCCCAGCCCTGTCCAGGCACGTAGTAGATCGGCACCGATCGGGTCTGGATCACGCCGCCGGCCGGGTTGAGCCACTGCACCGTGGCAGTGGTGGCGCCCGTCGAATTGCCGGGCGGCGCAATGACCATCGATGCGTTGAACTGCGTGGACGGCGATGGGCCGTCTAGGTAGAAGGGCTGTGGCCTGTCGAGCTGGTCCCTCACGTTCACAGCGGCGGTTACCGTGGGAACGAAGAAGAACATCCACTGGACGTTCGGGTTGCCGTTGGGCGAGGTGTAGGACGAGCCCGATCCTGGACCGGTCTCGTTGATCCTGACCTGGTAGATCGTGGATACTCCCGCTGGGTCGTAGGTCGTTATGAACAGGTGATACGTGTACAGACCTGCCGTCTGGGTCGAGACCGCGGGAACGGTCCTGTTCAACACCAAGAAGCCTGGGTCTGTGACGTCACCGAAGAGGTGGCCCGTCTTGTTGAAGTAGTTGCCCGTGGTGCCGTTGCGGTAGACTATGAAGGTCACCGTGAAGGAGTCGGCGGTTGCGGCACTCCTCACGACGTAGGCTATGTTCACCTTCGAGAACCTGTAGCTGAGGTTGAGTCTGTTCCATCCCGTGTTGTTGTACTGCTTCCAGGTCGCCGGTCCCACGCCGTCCTCCTTCAGCCAGGCGTATTCGACCAGCTGATAGTTGGGAGGCAGGGGGACCTGAGCAACAGCTGGACCGATTGCTGCAAGCATAATCGCTAGAACTATTCCGATTGTTGCTGCTGAAAGTCCCTTTCTTTGCATATTTTTATCCTCCAATTTTCCGCACGTTTCCTAGAAAAAGAAGTCGATCTACCACGAACGAGGTATCTATATAAATTTTTCGACCGATGAGCACTCCGATTCAAGGGCTCCACCACGATACTGGGGATTCACCGAGGTGCATGCTAGTGTGGTGTATGCTAAGTCTCTGTACCTATGTCCCTAGGGGTTCCGGGAGGTATGCACGCTTCTCCCCTTTGAACGGTGTCGGGATAAGTATAGATCCGTTGGATACACCACCACACTAGGCAGGCACCGAAGAAGCGCGGCGATCTCTAAGCCTTTCCAGGGGGCAGCGCGAAGCGGTGGTTCTTGTCTCACCGCATCGACCTTCCTTCGCCCAGCCGCGCCGCACCCGGGCACTGGCACTGGCACCCGGCTGGCACCCGGGCAAAACATATATAATTGGTGGAAGCCGGCGTCTGCACAAGCCCCTAGCTGATTCGAGGTTCGCCAGTCTGGGGTCGCTTGGAAGTGACCGCATGAAAGCCAGATCATCGCTAGTAGCCTTGCTCGTGGTGTCTCTGTGCCTGGCGGGGGTGCTTCCCCCGACGCTGATCAGGCCCGGAGCGGCTCTGCCGCTGCCATCCCAGGTCTACCAATGGTCGATACAGTCCGGAGGAGGCCCGGGTGGAAACCCGACCGTCATCATTGGGCGAACCGAGATCGACTTCCGAATGGCCATGGAGACCGGAGTCCAAGCGTCGGTAACCTACTACATCTTCGATGCCTCGACGGCGACCTATCTCAGGGATGAGGGCACAAACTGGATAGCGGGCGAGATGTACGGCTCGGTGGCCGTCGACGTGGCGGGGGATAGCACCAAGGAAATAATCACCGTGACCCCGGCGAACAATCTTCGCTGCATGTACAGGAATCGAACCCAGGTGTGGAACAGGGCTTTCGAGACCACCGATCAGCTAGGATGTCCTGCTCTTTACGATCTCTACGGCGACGGAAGGCCCAAGGTAATACTGGGCCGGTATCGACACACCGGAACAGACGAGCTGCTAATCATCAACGCCGCGGACGGCACGATCAACAAGTCCGTCGCGCTCGCCACCATAACCAAGGTCTTCGCGGCCCCGGTCGTGGGCGATGTCGACAACGACGGGCAGCCCGAGATCGTGGCCGTGGGCTCGGCGAACAAGGTCGTCTACTGCGTCTCTCCGACCGGGACCATAGACTGGCAGACCACCCTTCCAGCGACCGCGGCGAAGACCTCCCCGATCATGGGGGACTTTGACGCCGACGGGCGGATGGAGGTCGTCGTCGTGACCGACGACGGGCGCGTCTGCTACCTAGACGGATCCACCGGGGCAATCAAGAAGACCATCTCCACAGGGCTGAGCGTGGAGGCATCTCCGATAGCGGCCGACGTGAACAACGACAAGTACCTCGAGGTCATCGTGTCAGGGATCGGAACCTCCGTGGTCGCCATCGACTGGAGGGGCACCGTCAAGAGTTGGCCGGCATCCCCCTCTGCAGGATCGAAACGCATCGCCACACCCGTGGCGGCCGATACAGACGGCGATGGCATACCCGAGATCATCGTGGTTGACTCCCACCTCCGCGTGCTCTCGTGGTCGAGTCCGCCTTATGAACAATCCGTCGGCACGGGCTGGTCCAACCTTGGCAATTCCCCGGTGGTCTTCGACTCAAATAACGATGGATCCCTGGATATCCTCTACTTCATGACCTCCTCATCCAACTCCGGGCTTTACCGGATCGTCACAACCACGCCCAGCACCCAGAAGGGCTGGATGACCCTCAAGAACGATTTCCGGCGCTCCGGCGTCTTCGGCTCCGACCTGTACGGGGTCGACCCCGACATCGCCATCAACAACTACAACTGGAGCTACGGGAATGTGAGCAGGGGCAGCGTCGTGTACAAGGACTTCACGATCACCAACCACGGCAAGGTAGCCCTGACCGGCACCTGCACCGGCCAGACGAGGATAGTCATAAACGACACCTCCTCCTTCTCCATCAACCCCGGCACCTCCAAGGGCTTCCGGGCAACCTTCGACACCTCCCAGACCGGGATCCAGACGGGATTCGTGATCATCACCACGAACGACCCCGACGAACCAAGGCTCAACCTCACCGCCACAGCCAACGTGACCCAGCCCCAGCACGACATCGCCGCCTATGCCATACACATCGCCAGCCAGCTCAACCCCAACTACGTCCCCCCGGTCGTGTGCGAGTTCAGGAACCTCGGGGCCTTCAGGGAGACCGCGATAAGCTCGAACCTGACCATCAACGGCATCCTGTGCAGCAACCTCACGCCCAGAGTCTTCAGCCTTGACCCGGGCCAAGCGTTCAACGTGACCTTCCGATGGGACAGATCCAACCCGAGCCTGGCTGGTGAGGGAACCTTCGTGCTCGTCTCAGCCGCCCAGAGTGCCAACATCACCGAGGAGTCGGACAAGCTGAACAACCGCCTGACCAAGAACGTGGAGGTGAAGTATCCGATACTGGTCAACTCCGTGACGAGCTGGACCAGGGTCAATCTGACGACCTACTCCGCCACAAGCAACTTCACCGAGGGCGACGTGATGAACCTGAAGGTGGTCCTCACGAATCAGTACAGCGTCCCGGTCACAATCCTACCGCTGGTGGACGTGGTCGACGCCACGGGTGCACCGCTTTCCTGCTACTTCCACGCCGGCAGCGAGGTGACCCTCGCAGCGGGGCAGGAGTACACATTCTGGGTGGGATGGCGCCTCGGCATGCCGATCTCCAGCACCACGAAGTACAACGCCACGGTCTATGTCTACGACCGGTTCGGAGGAGGGGTCAAGATACTGGCCCGTCCCTTCGTGCATGCCTTCTGGGTTCAGAGTTCCTAGCGAGACGGCGCGGTGTGGACGTTGACCCCCTTGAGACGCCTTGGACCGTTCCTGACCGTCTGGACGGTCGCGCTTGCCTTGGCGGGCCCGGCCATGGGTCAGACCTATGCGCTGACGCTGACCAAGCCCGCGGGCGCAACCTACTACAGGACCGACCCAGTCCCCATAGAGGGAAGGCTGACCTACGGTGGATGGGACGTGGCCGGCGTGATGGTGACCATCGAGATTCTGAATCCCGACGGCAACCTCTTCCTCCAGACCACCGCAACGACCAATTCCACGGGCGGATTCCTCAAGGCGATCACAATCCCGATCAACGCCAGGATCGGCACTTACACGGTCATAGCCCACTACCTCAGCGCCAGGGCCCAGTCCGCCTTCGTCGTGGCGTCGGCGGCGCTGAGCATAGACCCCACGAGCTGGACGATCGGCACCTACGGCTACGTCCAGAAGGGCTCGGGCGTGCCGTCCAAGGTCTTCTCCCTCACCAACTCCGCCGGATCGGCCCATTCGGCAACCGTAACCTTCCCGAGCTTCCTATCCTTCGGGACCAACTCCTCCTCTGGCTTCCCGGTCAACGTACCGGCCTCGAGCACGGTCAGCTTGGTCGTCACCAGCGTCGACACGAGCACATCGGGGGACTTCTCGGGGAATATCGTGATCAACTCGGCAACCGGCGGCGTGCTGTACGTCCCGGTGTTGATGAAGGTCAGGGACACGCTGGCCCCCAGCGTCCAGGTGAGCCCCACAAGCTGGAACCATGTCACGACGCGGAATGTCTACACGACCCAGTCCTTCAAGGTCTCAAACACGGGCAGCCAGGGAGTACAGGTCAGCGTCTCGGAATCCATCGCCAGGCTGACGATCATGGACTCCTGGGCGTCCTCGTTCTTCCTGCCCCCCGAGACTTCCTGCACCTTCAGGGCCGAGGCCGACACCTCGCTTAAAGGCCAGATACTGGGCAACATCGTCGTCCAGCCCACGGGATTGGGGACGATCAACATCCCGGTGAACGTCACGGTCACCAACATGCCCCCCACCGTCCATGTGGATTCCCCGGCCAACGGCACCACGATCGTCGGCACAACCACCATCACGATATCGGGATCGGACCCGGATGGCGATCCGCTCACCTACCACATAACCCTGGTCAACCTCACCAATCTTGCGAACCGCACCGTCTACGCCGGCTCGACCCACGTATGGAACACCATCTCATCCCCGGAGGGATGGTACTACGTCATAGGGAACGCAACCGACGGCGATGACGCCGTTTCCCACCAGATCAAGGTCAGGGTCGTGCATAACCGGCCTCCAACCGCCACGACGCCAACCGGCTCGGCCATCGCCGGCACCCACTCATTCAGGGTCACCACAACGGTAACCGACCCCGATGGCGATGCGGTGACCGCAACCCTCTACCACAGGCGTCAGGGCACGACGACCTGGTCGACCAGGAGCATGTCGGGCACCGCACCCGGCACTTATTCTGCCACGATCTCCTCGGCCGACTATTCCGTTGGGTCAACGGTGGAGTTCTACGTCCGGGCTCAGGATCCGAAGGGGGGAAGCGTGGAGACGTCCACCTCCAGCTACCAGATCCCCAACTCCCCTCCGATCGTGGGGACCCTCCTGATCTCCCCATCCGAGACTGCCCACTCATTCAGCGTCTCGGCCTCCGTGGTCGACCCCGAAGCAGATACCACCACGGCCCTGCTCAGGCATCGCCTCTTCGGCACCTTCACCTGGGGCATTAAGTCTATGGCCGTCGGCTCCGGCGTGGCCTCCGCCACCATCTCCGTTGCAGACGGCTACGCTCCCGGGGTTCTCATAGAGGTCCAGATCGTTGCCAGCGATCCCTATTCAAGCAGCTCCTCGGCTATCGGCAGCGCAACTCTGACCAACAATCCTCCCCAGATAACGAACGTGCAGGCCGTGGAGGGAGCAGGCCACAGCCTGGAGATACGCGCCCAGGTGAGCGATCCGGAGGGAGACTCCATTTCCAGCGTCAAGCTATACTACAAGCAGGCCGGAGGCGGGTTCTCGGCCAAGAACATGACCCTTTCGGGGGGACTGTACCGTGCGACCCTGAGCCCGGCCGACGGCCTCTCGGTCTCCGCGAACATCCAGTACAAGATCGTTGCGGTGGACCAGTACACGGCCGAGGCCGAGAGCGATCTGTACCAATCCCAGCTGGGCAACGCCCCGCCGACCATCGGTCAGCCGACCATCACCGACAGCGCGAACCAGCACCAGTTCTCGGTCAGCTTCCCCGTGTCGGATCAGGACGGGGACGCCGTCCAGTCTGCGACGCTGAGTCACAGGGTGTTCGGCACGGTCTCCTGGAAGACGACCACCATGTCGCTCGTGGGTGGAACCGCCAGCGCAACCATAACGATGGCCCAGGGCTACCTCCCCATCGACGTTGTGGAGTTCAAGGTCGAAGCCGTCGACCAGTACGGCGCCTCCAGCGCCTCGCCTGCCTACACCCATCCAATCCCCAACCGCGGCCCATCCTTCTCCTACATAAACATCACCAGCTCGGCCGACAAGCACATCGCCTACATCACTGCCCTAGCCTCGGATCCGGAAGGGGACAGCATCGTCCAGATGCTCCTTGATCACAGGCTGAATGGATCACAGAACTGGACCGTGAGGACCATGAACCTCTCCGGTGCCGTCGCTTCGGCCGCGATCGGGCCGGCGGACGGCTACGTCCCGGGGCAGGTGATACAATTCCGCCTCAGGGTCAGCGACCAGTACGGCGGCGTGGGCACGTCGTCAATCGGAACGCTCTCCCTGCCAAACAGGGACCCCTCGGCAACCAAGCCTGCATATGTCACCAGGACGGGGCACAATCTTGACATCTCGTCCACGCTCGCCGACATCGAAGGCGACGCCATGACCGCCACGCTCCAACACCGAAGATCCACGGCGGATGCATGGAGGGAATCCCCAATGACCATAGACGGCAGCACCGCCAGGTATACGCTGTCCACGGCCAACGGATACCTCCCCAAGCAGAGCGTCCAGTTCAGGGTCTTGGTGCGGGATGCATACGGGGGGCAGGGCTACTCGGAGATCACCGAGACGAGCCTGCCCAACAGGCCCCCGGTGTTCCTGTCTCTGACCCTTGAGGATGAGAACGGGACCCACAGCTTCTACGCAGAGGTGGGGGCCTACGACCCCGACGGCGACACCCTGTGGACGACCTGCTACTTCCGCAAGGTGAACCAGACAATTTGGGATTCCTTCTTCGTTGCCAAACGCGTGAAGATCCCGGGAGAGCTGGGCGCCGTCTATGAGGTCAGATTCGAGCTTTACGACGGCTATGACCGAGTCTTCACCCCGACCGAGGTCCATCAGGCCCCGAATTCCGCCCCAAGCATTGCGATAAGCGAGCCCGCAAATGGATCGATCCTGGCGGGCCTTGTCACGATAAGCCTTATGTCGTCGGATCCGGAGGGGGACAGGATCCTGTTCCGGATCCTGATCAACGGAAGGGAGGTCTCCTCCCAGCAGAGCTACATGTGGATGACTGCCCTTGACCCGGACGGGTGGTACAACATAACAGCAACGGCCTCGGATGGATTCCTCTCCGCCAAGGCGATCGTGATCGTCTTGGTGGACAACACCGCCGTGGAAATCGAAGTTGTATCGATCTCCAAGACCTTCGTGAGGGTGGGGGACGAGCTGACCGTGCTCGCGAAGCTGACGGATTTCGCGGGAGTGGCGGTTGCGACGGTCTCCCTTGGTGGGCAGGTCCATCCGCTTCTGGACGATGGTAGCAGCCGTGATGGCGCGCCGGGCGATGGGCTCTACGGAGCGATCTTCTCCATCCCGGACATCGCGGAGGGAACCCACTCACTCCTCCTCAGCGCAACGGATCTGGCGGGCAACTTCGTCGAGGTCCGGCCCAACATCGTCGTCGACAGGACAGATCCCGTGATACACTCCATCACCACCAGCAACAACTTCACCACCAAGCTACAATCCCGTATCAACGTCACCGTTGTCGCCTCCGACAACTACGGGGTCGCCTCGGTCTCGTTCGGTGGCACACCCTTGAATCACACCGAAGGCGACACGTGGATGGGCATCTTCCAGCTGCCCTCGACCGAAGGCAGATACGAATACGAAGTCATGGCGCAGGATGTCGCGGGTAGGAATGCCACCGCA
Source organism: Hadarchaeota archaeon (SeqCode) (assembly GCA_964452145.1). Lineage (GTDB taxonomy): Archaea > CAYQAE01 > CAYQAE01 > CAYVLA01 > CAYVLA01 > CAYVLA01. Next base: position 42,509 of record CAYVLA010000012.1, on the reverse strand, counting down.
ATGTCGGGGGCCATCGTCGTGGACAACACGGCACCGAGCATCTTGCGGACCGAGATCCTGCCCGCCCTCGCCAAGGCCGGGGACGTGATCCAAGTCCTGGCAGACTCCCAGGACCAGCTTGCGGGCATCTCATCGGTCGTCTTCCTGCTGGTCTCGAACAGCTCGGCGGAGACCGTCCATCTGACCATGGAGCTCTACGATGACGGGGCTCACGGCGATGGCTTGCCCCGGGATAGCAGATACGGCAACTCCTTCGTACTGAACGCCACGCTCGGAGATGGGACATACACCTGCGTCATCAGGTCCCAGGACCGATCAGGAAACATGGCCGACGACCGAGCGGCTAAGCTCACCGTCGACAACACCCCTCCAACAGTCCAGATCCAGTTCCCAACGAAGGAATCATCCATGGCGAAGGGCTTCTGGATCAGAGTTGTAGCTCAGGATGCGAACGGGATCAACACAACCGCTGTCTACCTGAACGGATCCCTCGTACAGCAGGAGCCCTTGGGGCAGATGCTATGGCGGCCTAACCTGGCCGAGATCAAGGGAAGGGCAGATGTAACCATCACATGCTTCGACAGGCTGGGCCACAACACCACGGTCCATATACCCCTATGGGTTGTTAGCGAGGACATCGTCATAACCGGAAGCGGAGATGTGGGAGACATGCAGATCTTCATCGCATCGCAAGCAGCATCCATTCCCGTGGAGATCGTCCCGGCCGAGATCGTGGAGGAGCCCTCGAAGGAGAACAACTACACCGCGATGGTCCACCTTCCCAAGGCGAGCGGCTGGAGTTACTCCGAGATCGAGCTGTACGTGAACACAACCATCTTGTTCCTTTCTAAGGCCAACGGGGAGAGATTGGCCTCTGATCAGTGGTGGGAGGAGGAGAGAGACGGCAAGAGGATCGTCTGCGTCACCGACCTGTCTCCTGAGAGCTACCTCATACATTTCCAGCCGCCCCCGAGGAAAGGGTTGAGCCTGTCCGCTCTTCTCAAGATAGGATTGGCCATCGTCATGGTAGGCCTTTCTTACTACGTAGTCAAGCGCCCGTCGATCGGCCTTCGGATGCCTCGGCCCTCCGGTAGAGGAGTTGAGCGCTTGAAGGTACCGCGGCCGGTCGAGGAGGTGCCGGGTGTTGGAAAGGCCCCGTCTTTGCGCAGACCCGAGGCGGTGAGGATCAGCCTCCCCAGGGAGGGACCGTCAGAACCCAAGCCACCGGAAGCGCCTGCCCGAATCGCTCAACCATCCGTCGCACCCATAACACCACCACCCACAAAGCCACCCGAAAAACCCATAACACCACCAAGACCGCCCGCTCAAGCCCCCCTGCCCGAGAAGCCCTACGTTCCCGAGAAGCCGATGAAGATCGGGCCGACCCAGTCCTTCCGCAGCAGGTTGGGCAAGGTTTTCAGGAGGCGTCGAGGCGGGTTGTGATCCAGCAGAGATTCCGATACGGAGGGGTCGGAACCGCGGCAACGGCGTCTGTGATATTCCCGAACCGCTCGCCGCATCCTCCGTTCCCATATATATTCCAACCCGCCGATTCCAGCAAAGGATGCGAGATCAACTCGGCATTTTTCCACTCAGCGCCGCCATTCCTGCGTGTATCGCATGCACGTTGCTCTTCTTGGGCGCAGCCGAATCTTCCCTCAAGCCGCCCCCAGACTACCTCGTTGAGGAAGGCGTTTGGATCAAGGAGACCGGTACGCCCGAGAGTGCGTGGGATCGGTACGACGGTGCCGGTCTCTGCCTGAACCTGACCCGCCCGGACTCCAAGGTGGATCTGGCATATGTGAAGCGGTCCACGGATCACATCCCAGCGGCGAACGCGACCTTCATCCTCTACAGGAACGCTGACACCAGTATCAGGTTTGACGCCAACGGCACCATACTACCCGCGGTCGACCGCTCGGGACACCCAAGCCCCGCAGCCTTGAATGACAGCCAGCCGGTCGAACCCTTCGCCGCAATAACGCTTCCGCCCACCTCGATCACATACGACCGCGGGTACTACTACTTCCTCTTCGTGACGACTTTCGATCCGACCAGGCATGCAGGGCTGTACCAGCTGCGGGTTAATACCTCGGGCCTGAAGGGCGGCTCCTCATGGACCACCTCTCACGGGAACCCGTTGGTGCCGTGGCTCTTCTTCAGAGTCCCATCCGGAGCAACCGCAACCATCGGACCCTTCGCATCGGGAGAGGACCTGCGCGCCAGCTACGGGGCAAACGTGACCGGCTCGGGCTTGCCCTACGACCCGACGCTTCTGTCCTGCGCATACCAGGTCTTCATCGATGGAGCCAGCTGGTTGAACGGGACCAGCTATGCAGGGGCCTTCTTCCGGAAGGGTGCCCAGATCCCGAGATCGCTGATCCCGGGCGACCATATCATGGATCTGGTGACAGGAGAGGTCAAGGTCACTTTGGGCTTCCAGACAACCCAGTGGAAGGCCGAGCTTGTCGTCTCCCCTAATGTAACCCTCCCAGGCGGCACCCCTGTGAACCTGAGCGGTTCCGGATTCCCCTACAACGAGTCCTACACCGTTTTTCTCGGACCATACACCGCCAATGCTACGCCTATCATCTCCGGGGCGATCTCGCCCTCAGGCAGTTTCAACGCGAGCTACGTGTTCCCCAAGGGCACGCCGCTGGGAATCCACAATCTCACAGCAGTCGCGACCCAGGTGGCCGGGCCACCCAAGGCCACAGCCCAGGTGATGCTGGATCCCTGGTCGGTTGTGTTGGTCGTCACCCCTACCAGATTCCATCAGGGAGGATGGTTCGACATCAACGGTAGCCTGTATCCAGCCGGGTCCCGCGTGGAGATATATATCGACGGCAGGAAGGTTCACGAAGGAACCGTGGACGAGAACGGCACCTTCTTTCATCGCATGTTCACACTCGATCCGGCCTTTTCGCCCGGCATCCACATCGTCACCGCCAACGCAACCGACTACGGAGGCCCTCCTTCCGGCAGGGCCGAGTTCGAGGTCCTAGAATACCTGTGTCAGGTAGTGGCCACGCCGAATCGCACACACACGGGCTGTCAAGTCGATCTGGCGGGTCGCGACTTCCCGCCGAACGAACAGGTAAAACTGACCCTCGATGACCTATCCATAGGGGAACTGGCAACGGACTACAACGGATCCTTCAATCTTCGATTCGCCATCCCGTCGGACCTCCCCACCGGGAGACACGTGCTGAAAGCCACGGCTCCCCGCCTTACCGGCCAGCCAAGTGGAACCGCACACATCGATGTGGACCCATGGCCGTTGGACGTCCAGATCACGGAGAGCGCTTGTCATCCAGGGGGCTGGATAGATATCTCGGCAACGGGCTTTCCGCCCAATTCGGAGTACGAGGTCCACATCTCGAACAGATCCATCCATCGCGGGCTAACGGACGATGAAGGTGCGCTGTCCGCGTCACCATCCCTTCCCGGAGACCTTTCGCTCGGCAGCTGGGCGCTTGAGATCATCGTTCCGTCTCACTACGGACCCCCGAGGGCGACGACGACCCTGGGCATAACGGAATGGTCGCCACGGCTGGAGCTGCAGCCGGCGATTCCCCGGCCGGGAGAGGCCGTCCGCCTCCTCGCCTCGGGCCTCCCGAGGCAGTGCCCCTACAGCGTCCGTATGGACGACCGAGCGATGGGCACGGGCAACACACAGTCCGACGGCACGATCTTCGCATACCTCTTCCTGAACCCGGATCTGGCCCTGGGAGTACACCAGCTCAACCTATCGGCTGCCTTTCCCGGGCTGGGATCGAATGTCATGCACTTCACGGTCGATCCTTGGGTGGTCGGCCTCAGCCTGCTTCCATCCTCGGGGCCTGAGGGCACTTCCATCACAATACAGGCCTCCGGCTTTCCGCCTGGATCCAAGCTTTCGCTACGGTGGGACGGGTCCCTGCTCTCGCATGTGTATGCGTCGATGACGGGTGAGCTGGACCACGTTCTCAGAGCCGTCGGTCCGGGAAGCGGGTCCTATCATCTCATTACCGTGGAGTGCCACGACAACTATACGGGCTGCCCATCGGCCCACGCCTACTTCTTTCAAGGTTTCCCCCCGCCGCCGATGAGCGTGCTGTCCTGTGATCGGGACGGGAATGCTAGGAGCGAGTTCTATCTGAACGAGACGGTCTACGTGAGGGGATCGGGCCTGCCTCCCGGAATCCGGGTCGATCTCCATCTGGTGAATGCGTCGCTGTGCCCTGTATCAACGGTACGCTCGGTCGGTGTTGATGGCCGGGGGGAACTCCTCGTCAATCTATCGGTGGCATCGACAACGGGGGAGATGGGTATCTGGCTTGACATCAACCGCAACGGACTCTTTGATGCCAACGACATCCGGATCTACCCAGGTTACTCCTGCCGATCCAGGCCCGACATGGCTCTGTTGTCCCTTGCCCCACACAAGCAGACCGCCATCCAAGGCGAAATGATCTCCCTCAGCCTCATGGTTGAGAACAGAGGCGGCCAGGCGGAGGATGCGTCGGTTCAGGTTCTCTACGGCTCGGCCCAGATCGGGACCCTGAAAATCCAGGCTCTGGCTCCCGGATCGATATCAGAACTCACCTTCGACTGGAACACCGCTTCCGCGTCGCCGGGCAGTCACATTCTCAGGGCCCGTGTTGAGGTCCTTCCAGGGGAGGTTGAGATCGGGGACAACGAGATCTCGACTGGCACGCTCACCATCCTTCAGCCCCCCGACATCTACATATCATCCTTGGTCCCCGAGAAGAGGAGCGTCAAACAGGGCACAGTCCTGGTTCTGAACGCAACCTTGGGCAACCGAGGATCGTACGCTCACGAATTCACGGTCGAACTTGTCTGGGGGGATGACGTGGTCCTCGCACAGAGCGTGGCCCTGAACCCATTCTCTCAGATCCCAGTGGCGCTGAGCTGGAACACCAGCGAGGCGGGGCCCGGGGAGGCCAGGATTCGGCTCAGGACCTCTCCGATACCGTTCGAGACGAACAGACTGGACAACGACATCGCCTCGGGATCAGTGACGGTGATGCCCCCCAATGTCCCTCCCGTAAGCCTTCCGGGGGGGCCCTACTTCGGAGTCGTTGGAGTGCCCCTGCTTCTTGACGGATCGGCCAGCCATGACGAAGATGGCATCGTTGCGGCTTATCTCTGGGATCTGGGCGACGGAACCGGGGCCAACCTCCCGATGGTGGGCCACACTTTCACCGCTGCTGGAACCTACACGGTTTCCCTGACCATCTCAGACGATGACGGCGCATCTCACACGTCCGAGATCAGGGTGCACGTGATTTCCCCGTCTGATGTCGCCCTATGGCCCTCGGACTCCGAAGGAAGGAGGAAGGAGGAGTTCCACCGCCATGAGACCATCTTCGTGACCGTTGTCTCCCCCCTGCCCCTTGCTTCCCACCTCTACATAGTTACCAGCGGTTCCCATCAGGAGGGGAGCCCGCTTTGCGACAGCTCGGGTGGCCCCCGCACCCTGTTTCTGAACGGGTCCCTGACCATGCCAGTATGGACGGGAGATCTGATTGCAGGCTCCTACGACATGGTTCTGGATCTGGACGCCAACGGATGCTACATCTCAGACCGGGATCGAGCCTACTCGGGGTTCAAGGTGGTGGACGAGGAATCTCTGATAGCAGGCACTGCCATCCTGCTGCTCGGGGCGGCAGTATCCGGCTTGAGGCGCCGCAGCCCGCACGGTTGAGGGGACTGAGATGGGATCCCAGCGAGGTGGATCGTTGTCAGAGAAGCCGGGGATCGTGTTGCGAGTCGGGGGGCCGGCTCTGGTGGTGAGTGCAATGCTGGCCGGATTCCTTACCGGTGCCGGGCCCGGGGGATTGGCCGAGCAGACGCCCAACGTCAGCCTCTCGGTCGTGGATCAGATGGGAAGGGCCAGCCCATTCTTCCTTACAGGATCCAACTCGACGACGAGCCTGGTGGCCACGTTCTGCCTTAGCTTCCCCGAGGGCTCCCTGATGCCCCATGTCAGTGCGATCTTCGCATGGAAGACGCCCAGCAGCCAGGTGCAGGCCTCCCGTGAAGAACCCCTGGTATATGTCGGGGGTCGGACCTTCATGTCTACGTCAACCATGGAGGTGAATCTCTCCGCCTTCCCGCCCTCATCGTCCACCTACCAGGTTTCAGCCTCGACTGGTGAGCATGTGGCTGTTTCAGCCTTCCACCTCTGCGGGAGACCCACCGCCGAAGTTCTCCGGAAGGATTTCAAAGACTACCCGCCGGGAAGCCTGCCCCCGGATTGGGTCATCGAATCCCCCGGGTACGGGCCCGGGGCCCAGTGGGTGGAGGAGGTATTCGGCAGCAGGGAGCACGTTCTCAGAATGACCAGCGTCTACATCCACAACTATGACGAGCGCCGGCCCATAGAGGCACGGCTGTCCCATGCGGTCAACATCTCGGCCTCGCACTTCGAGCTTAGCCTGAGGATGAAGACCTGGGTCGAGATCCTCGAGGACTGCTCGCAGTCAGCCGAGTGCAACTGCCCATATGGCCCGGGGCCCGTCGATGACCTCGTCGAGGCTTCGTTTGGCTTGGAGGGCGAGGGATGGAGATTGTCCCTGGCCGATCTGGGGGGAGAGGGCTGGCCATCCAACCTTCCATCGGGCTTCGATTTCGTCTACAGCAAGTGGCTGGATGTGAACATCTTCGTTGATCTGACAACCCATGCTTCCTCTGCATCGGCGTATCTGGAGGGAATGCTCATGGGGAGCAAGAGCCTTCCCGGCCTTCGGCCCGAATCCATCAAGCGGGTCTACCTGGAGCTTGGGGGCAGCGGCCTTATCCGAGGTCAGAGATTCGTCAACTGTTCCGCGTGCTACGTTGGTCAGTTCCACAACATCATCCTTAGGCAGTACGATCTTGGCTCGGGGCCCCCTTCCCAACCGGTCGCTACGTCGATCGAGATACGCCCCACTCACGGCCAGTGGTTTGATCCCGGTGCTATCAGGATCACCTACCGGGCGCAGGTCACCCCCTGCATGAGCTCAAATCCCTACCTTGAACCGGGCCCCGTTCAGGTGGAGCTGTGGAACTGCTCGGGTAGAGTCGCAACCCTGGGCACCGTGGCTTGGAGTGGGACCGGCTCCTGTGGATCGCCGTGCGACGTCTTCCAGAGCGTTCATGCCTTCGCCGTGCCGGCCGAGGTCTTCATCTCGGGGACGGAGGGCGTGCACGAGTTCGACGGTTGGTACGCAGTCAGGGTGATGCCCACCCAAGTGAGCCTTCCGCTGCTTGTAGAGGAGGGCTGTTTCCACATGGACGACCCCATCCATGCATACTTCTCCCTGTGGCAGGGCGGACCCCGGCTGGAGCCCCCAAGCGTCGCAAGGGAACCGGGCAACATCACTGTGAACATCGAGTTCGACCCCGCGGCCGGAAAGTGGAACGACAACCAACCCTACAACAACAAGAACTGCTCGATTGCCTGGATCGACCCGTTGGGGAAGATCATCAGGAACTGCACAACCGGCATGAGGACCCATGCCTCCTATCCAACCAACCAGTCTTGGGCCTTCGACGCACTACCGATAAGGATGGATTCGCCCCCTGGAATCTACACATGCCTCATCAAGGCAACAGCTAACTCGGGGTACCCTCTGTTGGAGAGGAGAACGTTCACGCTGGTCCCCGTTGGAGAGGGCCCGATCGGCATGCTGCTGGCTGGCCTCCCCCTCACATTCTGGGTTTCCATCGGAAAGAGGAGGTCCCAGAACGCGGAAACATAGTTCAGCGGCCGGTCCTGGGATAGGCGATGGAGTTCCCGCTGCACAGGCCGAGGCCTGAGTGCTGGCCGTGCATCATGGACATCTCATTGGGTGCCCTGAACCGTGCCGTTGCCGATGAGGGCAAGAGGTTCGAGCTGATGCGGGAGATAGCGGAGATCATGGCGCATGATCTGGACCAAGCCAGCAACCTGCCCGTGGTGAGCACCAAGATCTTCAGGCTCGTATCGGAGCGGACCGGGAGTTCCGACCCCTTCAGCGAGGAGAAAAGGAACTGCAACCGGATAGCCCTTCCCCTGGCTGGCCGTGAATGCCGCAAGGTGCTCGGGATTCGGGATCCCGAGACCCGCCTGAGGACGGCTGCTTTGGCATCCATAGCCGGGAACACCATGGACCTGGGAACGAGCGGCCACTCCTTCGATCTATCCCGCTTTGAGAAGGAGTACGAGTCGATCCTCCAGCAGGGCTTGGCCATCGACGACACGGTTCACCTGCTCCGAGCCATTCGAGACGCCCGGACGGTCATCTACCTGGCGGACAATGCGGGCGAGATCGCCTTCGACAAGGTACTCGTACTGGTCATATCGAACCTAGGCCCCAAGGTCACCGTGGCCGTCAAGGGCGGTGCGATCTCCAACGATGCCACGCTGGAGGACGCGGCCTATGTTGGCATGAAGGATGTCGCGGACGTCATAACCACGGGGACCGACCATCTGGGGGTCAGCTTCGAGGAATCCTCCCGGGAGTTCCTAGATGCCTTTGCCTCATCCGACCTTGTCGTCAGCAAGGGGCAGAGCAATCTTGAGACGCTCTCATACAGCAGGGAGGAGATAGGCCGACCAGTCTGCCTGATCCTCAGGGCAAAGTGCCCGCCGATCGCGAGGGCCCTCGGGGTGAAGCTGGGGCACAACGTTCTGAGGCTGGTGTAGAAGGGGTAACGCGCTTCGAACGAGGCCGGTGGCCCGCCCCCTCATCCCTTTATCCTCTCCAGCAGGGCGATGTAGATCTCCCCGACCTTCCTTCCGGTGCCGGTCAACTCGTACTTGTTCTCGCCCGGCACAGGGACTATGAGGTACTTCCTGACAAGGCTCTGAATGATATGGCCGAAGTAGCGGATCTTCTTGCCGATCCCCTGCTCGATCTCGCCCCTTGACAGGGGCTTCCCGGTCCGGGTGATGTGGGCCAGAACCTCCCTCTTCAGAAAGGTTCTGCCCCCGTATTCGAGCTTGGGCGATATGAGTTCGATGCTCCAGCTCTTCTGGGCATCGCCGAGGGTGAACTGGCTGGAGACCTTTATCCTGGTCGAAGAGACCTCAACTTCAACGTTCTCGTACTCGTAGTCATTTATGGTCTCGATCATCTCCTCACAGGCGTTGGTGATCTCGGCAAGATCGATGGGATCGCCCTCCCCCGATCTCCTCGCCTCGATGAGCAGAGCCCTCAGCCTCTTCACGTAGGAGGACGGGTACCTGGGGAAGTGATTTCGCTTGATCCCGGTCTCGACCTCGGCGAGGATGCCCTGGATGTCGGCCTTGATGTCCTCATAGCTTCTGCTCGTGAGGCGATGCATCAGAATCGTGATCAGTCGGAAGTAGTCAGGGCGGTAGTAAGAGGGTCGATAGACCATCATCTGGGATCTCATCTGTTCAAGCTCGATTCTGAACTCGTTCCTCTCGCGTCTTCCCAGGCGTTTGACCTTCTCGAGGACCTCCTTCTGAATCTCCAGATACGATTCGCTGCCTGGTGGAGTCCTCTGGAGCTGCCTCAGGAGGGAGACTATCTCCCCCTTGGAGCCGGTCATCCCCACTCCATCTGCCCTCACCCCATATTAATCATTGGGCCCTGAAAAAACCTCGCCGGGGTAGCCCAATGTGTCCGATCAGGACAATCCAATACCAAGGCCTCGTCTTTGAGCTTCAGGGAGGGGTCTACGAACCGGCGGAGGACAGCTACATGCTCCTCGAAGCCGCCAAGGAACGAGCTCCGGCAAGCGTGCTGGACGTAGGCACGGGCTGTGGCCTAGCCTCAATAGTGCTTTCCCGGGCGGGCTGCCCACTTACCGTGGGGACGGATATTTCGATCGACGCCCTCAGGTGTGCCATGGCCAATGCCAGCCGGCTTGCCCCCGAGACCAGGTTCGTGCTGTGCGACATCTTCTCGGCGATCAAGGGCCGATTCGACCTGATACTGTTCAATCCTCCCTACCTTCCGGTAGAGGCGGGGGGATTGGAGCACGTCGCCTGGTCGGGGGGAGCCTCGGGCCGTCGACTGATAGACCGTTTCATAGGCGCGGTTGGTTCACGCCTCGCGCCGGGGGGATCCGCGCTGTTCGTGCAGTCCTCGCTGAACGATCTCGATCGCAGCCTAGACGCCGCGGTCAGGGTCGGCCTAAGGCCCAGGATCCTGAGCCGGGAGAGCTTCTTCTTCGAAAAGCTCTACGTGATCGAGCTGTCTAGGTGACGATCTCGCCCAGCATCCTCCGCTCGGCCGCCCGCTTCATCTCCAGCGCCATCCTCTTGCCCATCGAGAAGCCCGGCTGGTTGTACAGGGTGTTGCCGTACTGTCCGCCGATCCCGATGGCACAGTTGGTGCCGCCCCCGAGCCTGGTGGCGATGTCCTGGCACACGAACTCGAAGTCGGTCACGGTCTTGCCCTCAGCAACGTCGTAGACCCCAACGCTTGCACCCTTCACCAGAGGCTTCTCCTTGAAGGTGATCAGGGTCTGTACGCAGTAGGCCCCGATCATAGGCTCCCCGTAGACCTCCACGCACGTCTTCTCAAACTTGTCTGCGATCGGGAATATCAACCGAAGCAGTGACTCCCTCAGGCTTTCAAGGCCATGGGCCACGACCTCGAAGGTCTCGCGGTACTTGGTCCGGTTCCATTCGCACTTGATCTGGTCCTTGGCGTGCATACGTGAGATCCCATCGTGGGTTGTCTCATAGCGCATATCGACGGATATGAACTGCGTCCCGATGCTGCCGTCGTAGTACTTGGCAAGATCGCCCAATGGAGCCGCCCTGTCCAGGGGCGAGGCGAAGAAGTTGAGGTTGGCGGTGACGCCCGGGACGTACTCCTCCGCCCTACCGTCCTTGAGGTCGGCTGGATCGATCATACCCGCCTTGATGGCCTCCGCGACCTTGCGCTCCATTTCCGTTCCGTTGGATGCGAAGAGGAAACCCCTTTCGAGTCTCCTCACCGCGTGAGGGACCTTCAAGACGAGGGGCTGCTTCAGATCCTCCTTGAAGTGGATGCCGTCCTTCGCGACCTCGTACCGATACTCCTCGGGGTGGGGTATGTCAGCCTTCTCCAAGAGGTAGTAGTAGTTCTTCTCGACTTCCTCCCGATTCTCGATCTTCAGAAGCTGTCTGGATCCGAAGACTGGCACCGGGAAGTTCTCCTCGATCTTCTTGCATGCATATCCCCCGACGTACACCGAGAAGGCCCTGTTCGGTATCTGTATGGCCTCAAGCTCCAAGAACCTGTCTATGTACTCGCTCTTGAGCACATCATCGTAGCTCTCCACGATCAGAATGCATGTCTTCCAGCTGCCTTTGGCATCGATTGTCGCCGGATCATCGGTGACGAACAGATCCCTACGCACGACGGACGGGAGGTCCTGGATCGGCTCCCCGGGGTTTCCGACGATCGGGTGCCTTAGGTAGATCCTGGCCCTTTCGATGGGCGCGTACAGAAGCCTCTTCATCCCGAAGGCCCTCGCCCCGTCCATGATGTCGAGGGCCGAATGGCTCCCCAGGATCAACGGCAGGGGCTTGGTGTACCTGCTGGCGATCTCCTGCATCTCGTCTCTTTCTATCATTGCTGTCAAGCTCCTTCACAAATCTCACAAATTCCAGCTGCGTGATCTCACCCATAAGTGAACCGCCTCGGTCCACTACCCAGACCCCGGACACGCCCTCCCTGAGGATCACCCTCGCCACCTCGAAGACGGAGTCCGTTCCCCGGACAACTATGGGAGGGGTCATATAGTTTGCGATCGTCTTGGGCGCGCGATCGGACACCACGTCGGTTATGTTCCTCAGAAGATCCATGACCGTCACCGTCCCAACGAGGTCAGGGCCATCGAAGACAGGCATCCTCCTAGCGCCTTTCAAGACCAGATGGAAGGCTTTGGGTAGATCGTCGGAGACCGTTAGCCTCTCCCGAATGCCCCGAGCCAGCGCTGAAGCGCTGAGGGTCGCCTTGGTCGCAAGGCCCTTGGAGAGGCGGGATCTCCTCTCGCCAAGTTCCTGCCAGTGTTCCATCCGCTTTCCCAGCACCCCTCCTCTGCGAAGATGGTAGTACACCGACTGAAAGTGCACTTCCATGGATCTCGCTATGCCGCGAGGGCTCTCCCCAGAAAGGTAGCGTTCCCTCATCTCCTGAATCTGGGAGGGGGAGATCACGGCCTGTTGAGCGTCTGTACATACATAAATATCTTATTATACACTAGTATAATACGCCAAACCTCTCGGCCACCTCGCGCGTGAACTCCTCGTACAAACCCTCGTAAACAGAGGCCACCCCTGCCTGCGGATCCACTCTTGTGTCAATCCGCACCATCTGCCTCACCACATCCCTCAGGGGCAGATTGAGACGGGATGAGGCAGCGAGCATTGCACACCCCATTGCGGCCTCCGGGACGGACGGTCTGAGAAGCGTCCGCGATAACACGTTGGCCCTCACCTGGAGCCAGGCCTGACTCCTGGCGCCCCCGCCAGCAACGAATATATGGCTACCGACCTTCGCCCCTAGGCCTTCGAGGGTCTCATACGCCAGGCGTTCGGTGAACGCAACGCCCTCTAGATAGGCCGCGTACAGCTGCTCGCGGCTGCTGGGTTGACCCAGGACGAAACCCTCCGCATCGGGAGCGATGAAGGGAAACCTCTCGCCCCTCCTAACAAGGGGATAGGCTACCAGCCCGGTGGGGACAAGACCCGATGCGACCACATCCATCCTCTCAAGTTCGACGCCCGCGAAGCACTTCTCCAGGCATTCCCCTCCCGTGTTGCTTGCCCCCCCGGGCATCCACAACCTCTCAGGATGCAGGTGGCTGTAGATGCGTCCTAAAGGGTCTCTGATCAGTCCCTCCGTCACCCCCTTGATGACCAAGGTTGTGCCCAAGGTGGTCTCCCATTCGTCCACTCCTGCAGCCCCGGAGGCAATCTGCGAGGCGCAGCCATCCGTTAGCCCCGCGTATACGTCGACTCCCTCCGGGATGGAGGTGTCTCGCGATGCTTGGGGCGTAATGGTGCCAATGGCTTCCCCGGGCGCAACGACCTGAGGCATTCTGTCGAATGGTAGGCCCAGGTCCTGCAAGCAATCCGGCCAACGGTAGTCGATCAGATCAAAACAGCTCTTGAGCGCGTTTGTGTGATCGGTGAAGCCGAAGTCACCGGTGAGCTTGCCGTTGATGAAGTCTGCGGCGTGGACGAAGGCATGGGCCGACTCAAACACATGGGGCAGGTTGCGCCTGAGCCAGAGCAGCTTGGCCGCTGCGTAGGATGCTCCAACTCGGTAGCCGAGCTTGTCCTGCAGGGACCCCGCGGCCTGGGAAATCGCCCTCGCTTCCTCGGACGCACGGCCGTCATTGTACATGATGGCCGGGCTCAGCGGATTGCCCACCCGGTCGATCGCTAGCACCGTCCCGGATGTGGAGTCTACGCAGATGCCGAGAATTGCCTCGTGCAGGCGGGCAGTGGTCTTCAGGATGGTCGCTCTGACGCACGGCCACCACTCCCGCGCGTCCTGCTCTGACCACCCGGCAGGCAATTCGCGCGGACGCCCTGCCAACATCACATGGGCCGAGGAAACCAAGGATCCATCGTCGCGCACTGCCACTGCCCTGCATCCCTGGGTCCCGAGGTCAACGCCCAGGTATACGCTCATCGGTGACGAAACGGCATCCAACCATATTAGGGTTATGCGCCGGCGCGGCCTGCTCGATCCCTGGATTCGGATGAGGGGCCATCTTGCAGGGGTACAACCCAAGGCGGTTGAAGCCACAAACCTTAACCGGGTCTCAGCCTGCTTTGGCCTACCTCTCTGAAGGCCTTCCTCGAGACCATAAGACCCCATATCGCGGTACCGGACAGCAGCAAAGTCGAGCAGACCACCAGCCACTCAGTGAAGTGGATCCAGACCATTCCCTGGTTCCTGAGCCTCGTGACCTCAGCCTCGATAACCGGAAGTTCCTCCATGACCTGCTCCAGGATAGCGACCGCGCCATCATAATCCCCTTCCAGATAGGACCTCTCGGCTCGTTCAACATCCGATTCCAGGCGTCCCAGTTCCACCTCAACTTTGGCCAGATTCGCCCCGAACTTGTCGGCGAACTCAATGCAGGAAAGGGTCACCAACCTTCTCAACCTGGCTCCGATAAACAACTGCCTGGCATGGCGGGCGAGGGCAACATCCGACGGGGGGGAAACCCCCGCCACATAGTAGAGCTGATTGTATATGAAATCGGGCAGGTAGGGGTAGTTCCTCATCCCTATGATATGCCACCCGGTCGCCAGCTGAAGCGTCTCCCCTCTTCCATACGACCCGGTCACCAGGAACGGCGTCCCGGTCCCCTCCCAGATCGCATGCGTCACTGAACCGGGTCTGGGCAGTATGTCCGCACCATGGTTGGCGGGACCCTGCATCGGCACCTGCTCGATCCCTGGTAGATCCATGATAGGCTGGGCCTGAACGACCCTGATGAAGATCTTCCCCTGGCTTCCCCAGATCTGCTCCCAGAGAACATCGCAAGGGAATGTGGAGTAGAATGGGATGCTGACCCAGGCTGGCATGTCATTTGTACCGCCCCAGAAATAGAATGTGATTAGAGCCAAACCGATGCCCTCCTCGCCCATTCCCTGTTGGAGGTAGTTCAGGACCTTGGTCTCAATCACCATGGGCGATATGTTGTGCAGGACTACGATATCGTAGCTCAGGTTGAGGTCTTCATAGCGTCTCGGGAGATACAGGCGCGTGTACCTCCAAGCCTCGGCCAGCGTCATGAATTCCAGATCGGCCGGGACGATCTGGATGCTGAACCTGGGCTCGGCGCCGATCCAGCCCAAGGTCTCCTTGATCGCGGCGGTGGTCCAAGCGTCTCCCACGTAGAGAGTTCGAATCCTGCTCGAAGCTGGATCAACCCGGCCGTGGCAAGTAAGGGGGATGAGCAGCAGGACGGCCGCAAGACAGAGCCACCGGCCCATGGAGCCGGCAGGCACCGGTTTCGCCTAAAAAATCTGTCCGCTTCCCATCCCATCCATCACCTGCCATTATGTGCTGTTCGAAGAGGATTTGGAGAGCCGCGATTCATAGCAGTCCGGCTCAGCCGCTTGCCTGCACCGGCGGGAACGTCGGGAATGCTTGCATCATTGGCCCTCCCGGATCCAGCCCAGTCTGGCCGACCTCTGCGAAGGCCTTCCTCGAAATCATGAGAGCCGATGCCCATCGCCGCCCACCTGTCAATCCATCAGTCTTTGAAACCAAAGGCTTAAGAAAGCAGCCGAGAACATCAATGACCATGCCTCGAGCGGTCGTGGAGGAACTCCAGAGACAACTGGTAGAGATGCGAAGGAAGGGCATGGGAACCGACAAGATAGCGGAGGCGCTGAATCTGTCGCCTGACACAGTCATATGGCTGATGACCCATATGGACGAGCGCCGCAGAACCCGGAAACCTGTCGCCGATACCCTCGTGGATTGGGCTACGATCGGCGCAAACCGTGAAAGGCTGATTCTTCTGGGCAAGATGATGTCATCCCTTGTGCGGGAGAAGCTGGACGCTGGCACGATCGACGCCGTCTGTGGCCTGGCGGTCAACGGAGTCCCGATTGCACAGGAGGTGGCCCGGGACCTTGGAAAGCCCTGCGTCATAGCGAAGACCTCGGGCCCCATCGAATTCATATCTCCTTTTTTCGATCTCTTCAACAAGAGGATCATCTTGGTCGATCACGTGATAACCACCGGAAGGACATTGGCCCGGGTCATCGACAAACTCAAGGAGACGGACACCCATCCGGTGGGCATATTCATCTTCGTGGATAAGAGGCCCTGGAAGGATGCGACGGGGCAGGTCGAGGGCGTGAGCAGCCACTGTCTACTCAGGGCGATCAAACCATGAGGGTTGCCAGGGGCTCCCTCAGAACCTTGGATGATGTCGACGCAAGGGGCAAGAAGGTATTCCTCAGAGTCGACATGAACTTGCCCCTGAATCCGGTGACGTGGGAGATCCTGGACGGCAGCAGGATAACCAAGTCCATGCCCACCATCAACCAGCTGTCCGGGGCGGCGGTCGTCGTCGCAAGCCATCAATCCAGGCCCATGCGAGGGGATTTCTCCTCCATGGAGAAGCATGCAGATATGATTCGCGAGGCATCTGGGAGGAGAGTGACCTTCGTGCCCGACGTGGTCGGGCCCGCCGCGCTGGATGCGATATCAAGACTGAAGCCAGGCGAGATCCTGGTCTTGGACAATCTGCGCCTATGCGCGGAGGAGAACTATGAAGCCAGGCCCGAGGTGCTGGTTCGGACACACTTGTGCAGACGACTCGCGCCGCTATTCGACATATACGTAAACGACGCCTTCGCCGCGTCACACAGATGCCAGGCCAGCCTCGCGGGCCTTCCCCGATTGCTCGATCCCTATGCGGGCAGGCTGATGGAGTCCGAGTTGCTCACCATTTCAAGGGTCTTGGAGACCGCGGCCAGCCCGCGGGTGCTCTGCTTGGGAGGTGCCAAGCTCGAGACCAAGCTCAAGCTTCTCGAGGAGATGCTTCAGAAGGATAGGGTCGACGAGGTTCTGATATCGGGGCTAGCGGGAATCGTCTTCCTCGAAGCAGCTGGCCATGAGATCGGACGCGCCAACCAAGGCGCGATCGAGACAAGCGAGCAGCTGCTTTCGGCCTCGAGGATACTGGAGAAGTATCCCGAAAGGGTTTTCCTGCCCTCAGACGTCGCTGTCGTTGAAAGGGGAAGGCGAGTCGAGTGCACGGTGGGCGCGATCTCGAATCGGGCCATCATGGACATAGGACCTGAAACAATGGAGACTTTCTCGGACCACCTCTCGAATGCCAAGAGCATATTTGCCAACGGGCCTACCGGATTCTTCGAAATGGAGGGATTTGAGAAGGGCACCGTCTCTCTTCTCCTGGCCATTGCCATGTCAAAGGCCAAGGTCAAACTGCTCGGGGGAGGACATCTGGGTGCCTTGGCTGAGGAGATGGGAATGTCGAAAAATGTCCATATCTCCACGGGAGGGGGGGCGCTCTTGGCCCTCCTAGGGGACCAGGAGATCCCTTCCATCTCGCTGCTGACGAAGGAGGGCCTTGCGGGAAGAGGCGGGTGATCGGAAGCTTGAAGAGCCTCTTTCAGGTATCCGTTGAAGCCTGAGCCAATTCTACAGACTTCGGCTGTCACCTCAAGGCCCTTGCCAAGGCGTAGTCGCGTAGCCGGGCGATCTGCCTTTCCAGGCAGGCTTCTGATCCAAGGATGAGACGCGGGCGTAGAGCAAGCGTAGAGCACGGTGTTGGCGGTGGGCGGGTGGTCTTCCTCGTGTGCGAGTATGGTCCCGGTGAGGAGTTGTTGGGTGGGGCGGGGTAGTTATCCGGTTCAGAAGAGCCTGTAAGCCGTCTTGTAGTCGATGCCGTGTTTCCTTGCCCAGTCAGCCAGCTTCATAGTCACCCCTACTTGGGTCTATGTGGTACTGATCTTTCGACCATTGAAACCCATTCCCCCCGGCTGATGGGAAAAAGGGGCGGACCCCAAGGATCCGCCCGGACACCGTCAAGGCGTAGTGGCATCCGACATGATGTCGCGTATGCCGATCTGATTGCAGAGGGATGCGTTGGCGTTCACGATCTCCAGGGGATCGCAGATGGTTATGTCAGCAACGTGGGCAACCGCCAGCAGAGATCCCTTCATGGGGAACTCCGTGGAGTTCAGGTTACGGTAGATCAGGATGCCCACCTTGTACCTCTCGCCCGCCTGGAGCTCCGAGGTATCCAAGGACAGGCTCATCAGCCGGTGATCGCCGGAGTTGAGCGTTGCCGCCCCGGTTGCACTGCTACCGAGGTAGTCCGGCGCCACCAGCAGTCCGGGACGCACAGCGACCAGCTGGGCAACTATCTTGTGCTGGCGATTGTCTCGGTTCAGCAGCGTGATGTTGACCTCGTCGGTCATTCCTCTCGCGAAGAGGGTTCCGTCGGTCTGCACCTGGATGCCAATGCCTCTCCTAGCGCTGAGTGCTGTAGCAACGACACCAACTAGCACCAGAAGCGCCAAGAATCTCCTAATTCTTGCCAAAGGGAACACCTCGCGCCTCTGTTGGGCGAAAAGGGACATCTCCTTATCACGCTTCGACCCGGAAAGATATTTAAAAAGTTGTAGGGGCCTCAGGGCAGAGGGCTTAGGATACCGCCTGCTTTTCCGGAGGGCCCTTCTTGGCTGACTTCAGGGAAACAGAGGGCAAGTGGCAAGGCCGCTGGAGGGAGGCGGGGATCTATGAGGCCGATGCCCCCGAAGGACCTAAGCTCTACATCACAGCGGCCTACCCTTATCCAAACGGCCTTATGCACCTGGGCCATCTCGGCACATACCTTCCGGCGGACTTCACTGCCCGGTACTACCGCATGAAGGGGTACACCGTCCTTTTCCCCATGGGGTTCCACGTCACGGGTCCCGCTACCACAGGCTTCGCCAAGGCAATCGAGAGGGGCGACAGGGACGTGATAGAGGATTATCACAGGGTCCACCGCGTCTCCTATCAGGACATCGAGAGCTTCAGGGATCCGGAGAAGATTGTGGAGTACTTCAGCCGGAGGATAAGGGCAAACTTCGAGCAGATCGGGCTGTCCATCGATTGGCGGAGATCTTTCATGACCAAGGACAAGCCCTACACCAAGTTCATAGAGTGGCAGTTCGCCAACCTTGACGCGGCCGGCCACCTGGCAAAGGGATCCCATCCCGTCATATGGTGCGACTCCTGTGGAAATGCGGTCGGAGAGGCGGACAGGGTGATCGGAGAGGAAGCTGACATAGTGGAGTTCACCGTCCTCAAGTTCGCCCTCAAGGACGGCACAATTCTTCCTGCAGCCACCTTGAGGCCTGAGACGGTCTACGGCGTAACCAACATGTGGCTGAGGCCCGATGGCCGGTATCACAGGGTGAGGATCGGCGAGGAATTCTGGATCGTGGGCAAGGAGGCCGTCGGAAAGCTGGAACGGCAGAAGAAGGGTGTGTCCGATCTTGGGCCGACCGACATCCACCCGCTGTTCGGCCAAGAATGCACGAACCCCCTCACACGAGACAAGGTCCCGATCCTGCCCGCAACCTTCGTGGATACCTGCAACGCAACCGGGGTTGTGATGAGCGTGCCGGCGCATGCCCCCCTCGACTACCAGGCGCTCGAGGATCTCAAACGGCAGCCCTCCCTAGCGCATCAGGCAAGCGTTTCTGCCGAACTGGTATCCTCCATATCCCCGATAGGTTTGATCAAGGTCGAAGGGCTGTCCGAGTGGCCGGCGGTGGATATCGTAAGGAAGATGAAGATAGGATCGCAGGACGATCTGGAGAGGCTCCAGAAGGCCACCGAGATCATCTACAAGAAGGAGTTCTACGAAGGCATCCTGGGCCCCAGGACCGGCAAGTACGCAGGGAAAACTGTCTCGCAAGCCAAGGATATCCTATCCAAGGACTTCATCTCTCAGGGGATCGCGGACCTGATGTACGAAACCACGACCCCGGTGGTTTGTAGATGCCGCCAGCCCTGCTACATCAAGGTCGTGGAGGATCAGTGGTTCATAGACTACGGTGACCCCTCCTGGAAGGACAGCACGCTCAGGCTGTTGGGCGGGATGAGGATCATCCCCGAGAAACTCAGGAAGAGCTTCGAGTACTACATAGGCTGGATGCGCGAGAAGCCGTGCGCAAGAAAGATAGGCTTCGGGACCCCGTTTCCCCCGGATCCCAGATGGATCATAGAGCCCCTGTCGGACAGCACCATCTACATGGCCTACTACACCGTGGCGAAGACCATCAACGCAAACAAGATCCCGACCGATGCGCTCACGAAATCGCTGTTCGACTACGTGTTCCTGGGCCGGGGATCATCCAAGGAAATCGCCCTCACGACCGGACTGGGGGCTGAGCTCATCGAAGATATGAGGAAGGAGTTCCTGGCATGGTATCCGAACGACCTCAGGTTCGTGGGGCCAGACCTGATTGGAAACCACGCCACGTTCTTCATGTTCAACCACGCCGCCATTTTCCCGGACGAGCTTTGGCCCAAGGGCATTGCAGCCAGCGGAATCGTCCTCAACGAGGGCGTCAAGATGAGCAAGTCCAAAGGGAACTCCATCCCAATTGCTGACTCGCTGGACCAGTGGGGAGCCGACATCGTGAGGCTCTGGTTCGCGGCGTGCGCCGAGTTCGGTCAGGACATTAACTACGAAGCGTCGCTCCGGAATTCTGTGGCGAGGCGGCTCGCTTGGTTCAAGGACAGGATCGGGGAACTGGCACGCGGGACGGCCGCCGGGAAGGGAACGGACAGGCCAATCGATGCCTGGCTGTCGTACAGGATGGATAAGAGGATCTTCTTGGTGGAGAGGCACATAGAAAGCATCTCCTCACGTAAAGCGATCCAGGAACTCATGTTCGAAACCTACAATGACATACAGTACTACCTTAAGAGAACCGGGGGAGATGCGGATCCCTCGGTTCTTGAGAAGGTCCTCGACCAGTGGCTCAGGATGATGGCGCCCTTCGCACCCCATTTCTGCGAGGAGATGTGGGAGAGCATGGGCAGAAAGCCCTTCATCGTTCAGGCGTCATGGCCCACTCCCGAGAAGCAAGAGGCAGCACCGGCGGTGGAGCTCGCAGAGTCGATGGTGCGAAATACTGTAGAGGACGTCAAGAAGATCGTTGCCGCGACGGGATCCAAGTACAGCAGGGTCAACCTCTACGTGGCCGAGCCCTGGAAGATGCGTCTGCTCCCGTTGGTCGCAAAGGCCGTCCTTGAGAACCGCAAGGCATCCGATCTCATCGCCGAGGCCATGAAGGACCACGAAAACAGGAAGCTGGGCAAGGCCGCAGTCGCCTATCTGCAACAGGCCCATCAGGACGCCTCGCGTAGACCGAGAGAGGATATCGTGGGCATGGACTCCGTCGGGATAGATGAGTTCAGCGTGCTCTCGGAAGCCTCCGGATTCATATCAACGGAGACGGGCATGGAGGTATCGGTTCAGAAGGCCGAGAGCCCCAAACACGACCCCGAAGCCAAGGCTCGGAAGGCGGTACCATTGAAGCCCGCAATATATCTGGAATAGGTGAGCGATTGCATCTAATCGTTGGATGCGGCAGGACCGGTTACATCCTCGGCAATGCCCTCAGACAGAAGGGCAAGCAGGTATCGATAGTGGACAGCAACAGGAAGCTCGTCAGATTCCTACGGGCAAGCGGCTTCAGGGCGGTCAGACAGGATCTGAAGAAGCCCTGGAAGTTTGAGGGGCTGATCAAGCAGGCGGCCGTTGCGTACATGCTGTCCAAGGATCTGGAGTCCAACATGGCTGTGCTCGAGCACATACAGAAATCCAACCCCTCTTGTCGGACCTTCGTCGCTGTTCCGGACGATATGAGCGAGGAGGACCGGAGGAAGACAGGGGCGGACTGGGCCTTCACGCCGGATGCCCTGGTCGTGGAGAACCTGATTTCGGCAATGGTCGGGAAAGGCCTGCTGGAGGCCGAGGAGAGCCTCAGGAGGGCGAGGGCCCTGGAGAAGCTCATCAAGGACTCCTTCAGCGAGGAGATCCTGATAGTGATGCACAATGACCCGGATCCCGACTCCATCGCCAGCGCCATGGCGATGCAGCGAATGGCCGCCCAGTACGGCAAGGATGGCGTCATCCTGTACGGAGGAGAGATCGGCCACCGTGAGAACCGCGCGATGGTCAACCTCCTTGAAGCCAGGCTCCTGCGGCCCGACGAACTCGAGAAGCCGCTTGGCGACTATACCCTGGTCGCCCTGGTGGATTCGGCAATGCCGGCTTCGAATAACCCGCTTCCCAGAGATTACCGGCCTGAGATTGTCATCGATCACCACGACGTCAGCGTGGATCTCATCAAAGCCGATTTCCTCGATGTGCGTTCTGACATCGGATCGACCTCCACGATAATGTACGAGTACCTGAAACTCCTCAGGATCCCCATCACGCAGTCCCTGGCCTCGGCCCTGCTTCACGGCATAATGACTGACACGGCCGATCTAACCATGAGAGCCAGCAGAAAGGACGTAGAGGCCGCCGCCGAACTGCAGGCCAGGGCCGATCACAACATGCTGCTCAGGATAAAGAGCCCCGATATGTCCAACGAGGCCGTGGAGATCCTGGGAAGGGCGGTGGAGAACAAGAAGATCAGAGGCGCCTACCTGATATCCAACGTCGGGTATGTGAAGGAGAAGGAGTCCATCTCCCAAGCGGCGGATCTGTTGGTGATGCTGGAGGGAATCAACACCGCCCTGGTCTTCGGCGTGGTAGGCGAGGATGTCGTCATATCGGGCCGGAATCGCGACGTGGGGCTGAATATGGGTGGCATGATGCAGCGAGCTTTCGGCAAGGATGGCCCGGCGGGGGGGCGGGTGACCTCGGGAGCTGCCAGGATTCCGTTGGGTCTGTTCAAGGACCTGACTTCTGAGAAGAAGGTCCTCATAGAGATGATAGAGACCTCCATCGCTTCGAGGTTCTACGAGCAGCTGAACCTCCCGCCCTAGAAAGGCGCGGGTAGGATACTCCGGCCGCGTGGGCGATCCTGCGATCCTGAGAGCATTTAAGAGATGGGCCCCTAAGAGGCGCGTCGCCTGAGAGATCCTCTTGACGATAGCAGACGGGCGGGCAGACTGTCCGTCACCGGTTCGGAAGATCCTCGATTGTTTCCATGCTTGATCGGGATGATGAAATCATGAGCGCCAATGGCAGGACGTGGATGCTCCTAGCGTTGTGGAGCACAATCGCCGTTTCTTGCTTTGTGTTCTACACCCTTGCCCCTAGAGCCATGCCCCTCACTGGGGGGGAGTCCAGGACCCAGATACAGTACGAACCAGGCAAAGGCCTGTACGGACTTGGGGATGCTCCGATCGCGAGGATAACGGAACTCAGGGGACTCTCTCAGGGTGAAGAGAGAACCTTCTCGCAGGGCGTGGACTACGGACTATCCGAGAATTCGGTCGAGTGGATAGGCGGCGGACAGCATCCAGATGAGGGAACGTGGTTCACGGTGAGGTTCATCAATAAGGGTTTCACCCTGCCGCAGTTGCTGGTCGTCCTAGCGGCGGTCCTGGCAGTCGCTGAGGTGCTGATGCTCATGACCCGTTTCCTGCTGGCTCGCAGGGGGAAGCCCACGGCGGAAGCGGCTATGATTGGCCGCCTCTACAGGCTGGTGGCCGTGATCGCCGTGGTCATGGGGGTTGCATGGGGCTTCGGGGCACTCTTCATGTTCGGGACCCTGTTCACATTGTTCGGTGGCATGATCTTGGGCTGGTCGCTCCAAGCCCCGGTGAGCGGGTTCGCGGCGTGGGCGCTGGTGTCATTGAAGCGACCCTTCCGGCCCGGGGACCGCATCCAGTTCCCGAACCTCGGCCTGACGGGCGACATCAAGGACATCGGCGTAATGTACACGATGCTCGATCAGGTCGGAGGAAGCGTCGGGTCCGAGGAGGCGGTCGGCAGGAACGTGCTGGTGCCCAATGCCATGCTCTTCAGCCAGGTGGTCATCAACTACACCGTTATGCAGGAGGCCGCCTTCATGCTGGACGAGGTCGTCATCAGGATCACGTACGACTCTGACTGGAAGACCGCGGAACAGATCCTGCTGAATGCTGCATACGAGGTCACCAAGGACATAATCGACGCCACTGGGCAGAAGCCCTACATACGATCAGACTATTATGACTACGGGGTTTACCTCCGTTTGAGATACCAGACGCGGGTCAAGGACAGGGTGGAGATCTCCTACGAGATAAGCAAGAGGATATTTGGCGAGATCCAGAAGACGCCGTCCGTGGACCTGGCCATACCTTACGTCTATTCCTACAGGGCCGGGGCGGACAGGAAGGAACAGGAAGCTGGTATACCCCACGGCATAAGGAACGTCCAGGAGATCCCGATCGACCGCATCATCGCCGCCAAACCGGCTGCAGATGATCAGGACATCGAGCAGTTGGCCAAGAGCATTGCCTCCCAGGGCCTGCTCCAACCGATCGTTGTCGCGAGGAGGCCGGAGGGCGGTCTCTACGACATCCTGGCGGGACACCTCCGGTTTGAGGCCTGCAAGCGGCTGGGCTGGAAGAGCATCCCAGCCATCGTCCAGGATGCCCGGTAGGAGGCGCGACGACCTAGCACGGGAAGTCCTTCAGGGTAATCATGAAGGTACGACCGAGCTTTCGCCTCTGGACTATGTTCCTCTGCTCAAGGCGGGACAGTACCCTGGTCACCTTGGGCTTGGAGAAATGAAGCAGTTCCGAGATGTGTCTCTGCTTGACAGCCTTCCTCTCAATGAGAAGCTTGACCAACTGCCTCTCGTCCTTGGAAAGAAGGCTCAGGAACAGATGCGTAAACCGTGACATCGGTGCTATGTCGACGACGATCCTGGCCTTCCTGTGCTTCACGATCTCGTCCGTGTCGATTAGAGCGTGGATCTCAACCTCGTCATTGAAGGAGCCCGTGGTTGTTGAATCCATCAAGACCTACACCCAACCATCTACCGCTGAAATGATAGAAAAGGATTGCCACCCTGAAATCGGACAATTGTCCAAAACGGGCAACTCATTGCCGCTCGGATGGGTCCAGCATCCAGCCTGAAAAGGTGGGGTTTGGAGGCTTTCAGATTCCTCGGCCCCATGCCAACAGATCGGCGGATTGGCCAAACATTATTAGAGGGATGCCTTGAACTAAGCAAGCCTTCAAGGCCAGAGGAGGCCAGACAATGCCCCGAATTTCCCTAGAGGAAGCTCATCGCCACATGACGACCTACCGCAGACTCACCACTTGGCGAACGGCCGTGGGAGACTTCCCGGATGCAGCGAGCCGGGGTTTCGACGACTCGAGCTGGGAGCCCATCGATCTGGGCTACAGCTGGGACAGAAGGCAGGGAGATCGCTGGTTCAGGAAGACGGTCATCATCCCCGAATCGATACTGGGCGTGCCGGTGGAGGGGGCTCGGGTGGATGTCCGGATATTCTCCGTGACGGGCTTTGAGCTCCACATCGATGGGTGCTTCGCTGATGGGGCAAGGTTCTGGTTCGACGGCATATTCAACCTGTCGAAAGATGCCAAGCCAGGATCAACGCACACCCTGGCCATGCGCAGCCCCAGGGCCGAGACGGGCGGGGGCCTTTCGTTCGCCGAGTGGTACTTCGACATCATCGAAAGGAAGCTACTCGAGGTCGCCACCGTCGCGGAGAGGTCTCGGCTGGTGCGGGAGCTGGCGCGCTTGGGATGCCTGAATTCTGCAAACGACTCGGTCCGAACGGCTTCGGCAGGCCTTGAGGTGGACGAGGGCACGCATCGGGACCTGAACGCCCTATGCAAGGCAGCGGCAGAGCATGGTGCGACGATCCTTCCCGGCTCGGCGCGCCTCAGCGACTACACCATCTACCTAGTCGGCCATGCCCATATCGACATGAACTGGCTCTGGGACTGGGAGGACACCGTCGATGTCTGCAGGCGAACCTTCAGGTCGGTTGACCGCCTGATGGACGAGTACCCCGACTTCATCTTCTCGCACAGCCAGGCAGCCACGTATCACGCGATGGAGGAGCTTGAGCCGGCCATCTTCAGGACCATGCAGAAGAGGGTAAGAGAGGGTCGCTGGGATGTGACCGCCTCCACCTGGGTGGAGGGAGACCTGAACATGGCCAGTGGCGAGAGCCTGGTCAGGCAGGCGACATGCGCTCTGAACTACATTGAGGCCAAGTTCGGGGTCAGCCCGGCCATCTGCTGGTGCCCGGACACCTTCGGACACCCATGGACCTATCCCCAGATCCTCAGGAAGTGCGGCTTGAAGTACTATTACGGGCACAGATGCCAAAGAGCGGAAGACGAGCACCTGATGTGGTGGGAGTCCCCGGATGGATCACGGATCCTCGCTTTCAACGAGGGAGCAACGTACAACGAAAGGATTCAGCCAGGACTCCTACGTCCCCTGACCAAGATGGTCTCGAACTTCGGCATCCAGGCCCGCCAGGTCGTCTTCGGGGTTGGCGATCACGGAGGGGGACCAACGCGGATCGATCTTGGAAATGCCGCCTTCCTGAACAGGCAAGCGGGGTTGCCGAGATTCGGGCACTCGCGCGCCGAGGATTTCTATCGGGCCGTCGAGAACTGCGCCCGCATCCCGGTCGTGAGGGACGAGCTGAACTTCGTTTTCGAGGGCTGTTACACCACCCATGGGGACATAAAATGGATGAACAGGCGGGGCGAATGTCTTCTGTACCAGACGGAGGTTCTCGCCTCGCTTGCCAAGATGCTGGGTGCGGAGTACCCATCCGCCCAACTCCGGCAAGCATGGCGCAAGGTCCTCTTCAACCAATTCCACGACCTTCTTGACGGTTCCGCGATTCATGCGGCATATGATTACTCCCGGCGACTCTTCGACCAGGTCGCAGAGATCTGCCGAGAGGTCTCGGAACGGTCCGAACCGCTGGCGCTGGAGTTGAACGGAGAATCGGACGCGGGTCATGTCACGGTCTTCAACCCCGCAGGCTGGGCCAGGGCCGAGACCGTCCGCCTCCCGGCGCCGGACGGAGTGAAGGATCCGACGGTGCTGGACGCTGGATCGGATGCAAGGGTTCCATCACAGATCCGTGACGGCGAGCTAGTATTCACAGCCAAGGTGCCACCAGTTGGCTACGCCCTGTACAGGATCGTGCCGGCCGTCCGGGCAGTTCCGGATCCGGAGGGTCCCGATTCCCCCAGGGCCATCCGCTCGACGCGGCCGGGACAACCACACATCCTTGAGAATCGGTTCTTCAGGATATCTGTCTCACCCGACTCGGGGGCCATCTCCTCACTCTACGACAAGAGGCTGAACCGGGAACTGGTTAGCCCGGCTGAGCCGATCAACCTCTTCCAGATTTGCTATGAAAGGCCCCATGGCATGAGTGCATGGACGATCGGTCCGATATCCCGAACGGAGAACCTGTCGACCGGGGCTGAAACCGAGATAGCCTGTCAAGGCCCTGTCCAAGCAGCCATCGTGGTCCGACGTTCTTTCGGGAAATCCAACCTGAGGCAGGAGATACTGATCCATCGTGACCTCCCTCGCATAGACTTCTCCACCGAGATCGACTGGCAGGAGATCGGGGGGCCGGATGTGGACTCCCCCATGCTGAAGGTCGCGTTCCCATTTGCACACTCATCTGCAACCTGCATCAGAGAGATCCCATTCGGCCACATACAGTCCCCTACAAACGGAAGGGAGATCCCCTCCCAGACGTTCCTCGAGCTACCTGGGGAGGGATTCGGCGTAGCCCTTCTCAACGACTGCAAGTACGGACACGACGTCAAGGGCAACACGGTTCGCCTCACCCTCCTGCGGGCGGCCTACGACCCCGATCCATTCCCCGACATCGGGAACCACCGCATCCTATTCTCCCTCTTCCCCCACCAGGGGGGCTGGAGGGACTCGGAGGCATGGAAACGCGGCCATGAGATCAACCTGCCGTTGCGCCTCGTCCCGGGCCGGGCCAGACTGGCCGAACGATCGTGGATCGAAATCGACCACCTTGGCGTCGATCTTGCCGCGCTCAAGTGCGCCGACGACGGGGAAGGGATCGTCATAAGGCTGGTGGAGATGCACGGAAGAAGTGTGCGCTTCAACCTTCGACTCGGGTGGAATCCTAGGGACCTGCACAAGTGCGATCTTCGTGAACGCCCTGTGGATGGTCCGGCTTGCGTAGTCCATGAGGGCAGGGCAGAACTGGAACTGGAACCGTTCGAGATCGGCACCTGGCGAATCAGCTAGTCGGGAAACGGTCTCTACCTGGCGAACCTGGTGCCGCGGACCTCCCGATACAAGGCTCTCCTGACCATCAGCATCCAGAGCACGACCCCGCCGAGGAAGAAGGCGGCGGTGACGATGAGCCACTCGATGAGATAGATCCATAGCATGGTCTGGTCCTTCAAATCCATCGCCTTCAGCACCGCGCTTCTCAGATCGTCAAGCGCACCCTCCAGCGAAGCCAGAGCCTTCTGGAACTCGAATTCCACGTATGCGTCAACGGATTCAGCATGTTTGGCCTCAGCTCCACCGATGATCGTTGTGACGGGATCCATGTTTGCCCCCATCTTCTCGGCGAACTCCATGATCGAGAACAGGTACCCCCTGGTCGACCTGTAGTCGAGATACATCCCCCTGGCCCTGTGTAGCATCTCCAGATCGTCCGGGACCTGGTTGCGTGACAGATACATCATGAGATTCACCGCGAAATCGCCGTAGTAGGGCCACCTCATGAAGACGACCCCTCCCGCCGGCGTCCAATCACATGTCATCGCGAAGCACCTGCCTTCCCCGATGTCCCAAGTGGCCCAGAAGGGGTTTCGCTTTCCGGTCATGCCCACCTGCTCAGCCAGAAGATCCGCTTCCTGCTTGAGCACGACCTCGTTCCCATCGTATTGCGCCATCCAGGGCCAGCTCCTGTCCAAGGGCAGCGTTGCGAGCAGGTCGTGTTCGGGCTTGAGGATCTCCACCCGCCCCTCGGTCCAGCCGCCGGTCACACACCAGACCGGGAGTATGTCCTGAACCACCGTTGGCCCCCAGGGGGGATTCGGCCTTCCGCCGAACCCGGCGTTGCCGCCTATCATGACCAATCCCGAGCCGTCAACCACGACGGCATCCTTGAACCACTGGTAATGCCTATGCTCGAAGATGAACACGTCGGCATCGCTGATGATTATGGCATCGTTCTCGGCGAGCTTCTCGTATGTTCTCGGGATGTGCTGCCTGAACATTCGTCTCGCAAGATCCTGCGAAAGGCCCTCCATCGCGCTCGGCCACGCAAAGCGAAGGGAGATGGATGGTTCCGCCTCCAGCATCGGGTAGGGGCTTGCTGGGCTGTAGTCACCGATGTACAGGACGCGTATTCTGCCTGTCTGCGGATCCTTCCTCCCTTCGCAGATGCCGGCCAGCAGGCAGAGAAGAAGGACGCCAAGCCGAAATCCCTTCGATGTTCTTCCCACCATCTTCTCCCTGCCTGCAACCGAACCGCTCTTAACTGTGTAGGGATCGGGAAACCGATCACCCCATCCGGGCCGCGGACATCTACGCGAACCGTGTCGAAGTATTTAACTTGGGTCGGGCCCAGCCAGTCGGCATGAAAGGACTTGAACTAGGTCGCGTACTGGGGGAATGGGGCCCTTTCGGAGAGGAGGAGAATCAGTGCGCCGTGTTCACCGTAGGCAACCCATGCGAAGGGCATGGGCCAGCCCTTCCACGGGACATCGATGACAGGGTGGTCAAGGCACTGGCTGCGAGAGCGGCCGACAGGACCGGGTCCTGCTACTGCGCACATGTTCCCTATACCTCCGACAGGGTCGGGGAGATCGCCAGGGCATGGTCACCTCTGTGGATTCCACAGGAGGAGATGGTCGAGAAGACCTGTAGCTTCATTAGCGCCCATCTGGGCACCCACCCGATCCGTTTCAGACGCATCGTGCTCCTCAACGGGCATGGAGGCAATAACTTCATGTCCGTGCACGAGGGCGCCATGTCTGAGAGGATCGGCCTTCCATTCACCTTCTTGATTCCGTTCTTGGGAGTGGAGGCAGGACACGCTGACACGCCGGAACACTCGGTGGCGGCGTACCTCGGCCTCGTTGATCGGACGAAGCTCAACGAGGTGAACGCCGTTGCCAAGAGCGATCCAAGGGAAGCACTCAGAAGGTGGCCTCCGCTCGGCGGCCTGGGGGGATACATCCTCTACGGAGGCGACCGGTTTGCGGAACTGCGTAAGCCCGAGTACGGCTTGGTCCAATGTCTTTCCCGGTTTCTTGAGGACCGACAGATCATCGCAGACCACGCCCAAGGCGGGGAGATGTTCGAAACAATGTTGTCAGCTGCCTGCCGCGGGATGGCTTAGCACCCGGCAGATGCGCGTCGAGGTCCCAGCACGGAAACGGCATTATCAAGCGAGTGGGGCGGACCTGCCCCGAAACAGGGGTGCGGAGCCAGCCCCCCACCTTCAGGGGTGAGGCTTATCGCGGATCGTTCTCCACGGTCTGCTCTCAGAACCGGTGTCCAGTAAGACGCTTCAGCCCCCCATCTTGAGCAGAGACCTTGCCCGATTCAGGGCTTCAGCAAGCATGTCCGATCTTCCTGCCCCGCGTCCCATCCGATCCGAGCCGCCTCCTGCCCCGCCCATGGCGCGGGCGATATCGCTGGCGATCTTGCCCGCATGCAGACCTCCGGATGTGGCGAGTTGACCAAGCGAGACAACCAGATGTATCTGACCCGATCTGACCTCCCTGCAGAAGAGCACAACGGCCCGTCCCGGCTCTACGAGTCGTTCGCCAACCTTGGCCAAGATCGTGGGGCCAACCTCATCCATGGTCTCCACGATGATCTCCAGATCCCCGCATCTCACCGCCCTGTGGCAGGTCGCCTCCGCAAGGACCTTTGAGAGCGAATCCTCCAGGCGCTCGATTGCCTTTCCACGATCCTTCCATTCCTCAAAGAACCTCTCAACCGTTGCCGGCAGGTTCTCCTCCTCCACACGGAGGATGCGCGATGCCCTGGATAGGAGGTCCCTCTTCTCCCGCAACCTCTTGACGGCGGCCGGGCCGGCAACGAACTCCAGCCTGCATATGCCGTCTTGTATCCTCTCGCTCTTCGTGATGACAAGCATGCCGGCCTCCCTCGTGTTGTCAAGATGGGTTCCTCCACAGGCCTCGACATCCACGCCCTCGATGTTCACAACCCGGATCCGGCTTCCGGGCGGGGCGCCTCCCTGGTAGAGCCTGAACCCGAACTGCGCCTCGGCATCCCGTCTGGACATGAGGAGCTTCTGAACCGGTAACTCCCTGCGGATCATGTCATTGGCCATGTCCTCGATCCTGTCAAGTTCCTCCTGCTCTATCCTCTCGAAGTGGGTGACGTCCAGCCTCGCCAAATCCACATCCTTATGGGCACCCGCCTGCCAGATGTGCTGGCCCAGCACACTCCTTGCAGCTGCGTTGACGATGTGGGTCGCGGTATGGTGTATGGTGAGCTGGAGCCTCCTGTCGCGGTCCACGGAACACTTCACACGGTCTCCCTCGGCGAAGCTGATGCGGTCCACGCGGTGCACGACGATGTTCTTCACCTTGTCGATGTCTAGGACCCGGGACTCCCCCATCCTGCCGGTGTCGGGCTCCTCCCCCCCGGATCTAGGGTAGAAATAGGTGCGGTCGAGAACGACAAGGTTTCCCGGGAGCGTCCTGAGAACCTTCGCCGTGAAGTCCAGCTTATTGTCGTCATCGTAGAAGCCCAGGCGAGTCACGGGCAGGCCCTCAAGTCCGTGGATCGCCTTCTCCGGGGGTTGCTCCTCGGCCTTCAGGTGTCTGTCGGTAGTCTGGCTGTAGAAGTCCACTGGCAGGGATATCGGTCTGCCCTCCCGCCGGCTGGCCTCTTCGATGAGTTCCGGCGTGATCCCCTCTGACTCGTAGAGACGAATCAGCTCATCTACGCTGAAGCTCGCCTTTCGGGAAAGGAGGGACGATGCCCGTGACTTGGCACGGCTCAGTGCACTTCGGTAGCGCTCCTCCTCCACCTTCAGGATCCGCAGGATCTCGGGAAGAAGCTCCATAAGCTCCGGGCTCATCTTCCTAATGTCCCGTGCATACAGCTCAGCGACCGTGCCAAGATCGAAGGGGAATCGGTACTCGTCGATGAAGGAAAGGGCTCTCCTCAGTATCATCCTGAGGTTGTACCCCCCGCCGACGTTGCTGGGCAGGCCCCCGTCCGCTATGGCGAAGGCCAGAGACCCGACGTGATCGGCGATGGCGTAGATCGCCTCGAAGGGCCTGATCGACGACTCGAGTTGCTCGGGAAGAATCCCGAGCCTGGCGGCAATTCCGGCCTTGGCCTTCGGTACGTCGGCCACCTCGGTATAGTCCATGGAACCAGCAAGCTTTGAGTATGACAGGAAGAGCTTCTCATCGTACTCCAGACCGGAAGAGGCTTTCATCCGGTCTATCACTTCCCCGAACACGGCCTCGTAGCCCGACGCAGTTCCCTGGGACAGCCACGCGAATCTCTCCAGGCCGGCACCCATATCGATGACGGGCCGTTTCATCCTAGTGAAGCTCTCGGGCGTTCCGAGATACTCGGTGAAGACTGCATTGCCAACCTCCAACCCGTCGACGAAGTATTCCAGCGACGGCCCGAAGGCGCTCGGACCGAGCCAGACATCCTCGACCCAGACCACCTTCTCATCTGGTATCCCGAACGCTTCCACAAGACACCTCTGATCGTACTCCACGCAACGATCCTTCCAGTACCCGTCTTTCCCGTCATGTATGGAGTGCTGGCCCACCATGACGAAGCCCGTGTAGTGCCTGCCGGTCACGCCCACGTTGGGGATGTCCACGAACCTAAGGCAGCGCTGCGGGATTACGAGCGGATTCGCCGGCATTTCGAAGGAGACGTTGCCATACTCCTCCCTATAGAACGCAACTATGCTCGCAGCCGTGAAGTAGAGGGATGGAAACCAGCGGCACAGCACGGGATATCTCCGGACGCTGGCATGGCCTTCTTTGACAAAGAACTTCTCAATGGTCTTCCATGCCTGGTGATACCCGAAACGCCTTCGAGTCGGGGGGTTGCCGAGGAACTCGTACTCTTGGCAGGGTGACTCGGGGCAGGTGGTTCTCTCCGGATCCAAGGTCCAGTACCATCTGCCACAGCTGCACCGCCTTCTCTGATAGCCCTTCTCCTTGAACAGGTCGACCGAGTAGTGCTTCTCGGGATCGGCGCAGAATCTGGCCCTTAGAAGATCCTTGGCCTTCAAGGATTACACCCGCCGAGCTAACCCATCGAGGGGCGGGAGCGGGTCCTGTTCATCCCGCTGGCAGCCGATGGAACGACATCAACCGAATAGCGCGCCGAGACCAGCAAGGCTCTCCTCTTCTTTCTTTTCCTCCTCTTCCTTCTTCTCCTCCTGCTTGGCCTCGGCCACCGGGGCCTGCGCCTGAGGAGCAGCTGCTGGAACGGAGGGAGCCATGGCAACCGACGTGGCGATGGCCTCGTCTATGTCCACGCCCTCCAGAGTTGCCACGAGAGCCTTGACCCTTGCCTCGTCAACTTCCACGCCTGCCGATTTCAGAACCGCGGATACTTCCTTCTCGGTGATCTTCTTTCCGGCCGAGTGCAGAAGCAGAGCCGCGTACACATACTGCATCTCTTCACACCTCCATGAACTCAACCGAAGAGAGCGCCTAGACCGACGCTCTCCTCCTTGTCCTCCTTCTTCTCCGGAGCTTCAACGGGAGCATCCTTGCTCCCTTCGGTTGCCTCGGGGGCCTCCTTCCTCCTTGCGGCACCTGCGCCGATCAAGGCCTTCAGTCCCTCCGATACCGAATCACCGTTCCTTCCGGCCAGCATCGTGGCAACCCCCAGCATGGCCCGGTGGGCCAATGCGACAAGATCCGTCACGGTCTCCGAAGTCGGGAAACCGGAGAGGATTGAAAGGGATCTTGCCTTCCTATGAGCATCCCGCACCAGAGGCATGATCGTCGTCTCTGTGAAGAAGCGAGCATTGAAGGCGAGGTTGAAGCCCTGCCTCGCCGCCAAGGTGACCTGGTTCGCGATCTCCCGCTCATCGACATCCAGGATCGACCTGTCGAAGATCGTCCCATCCTCGTACACCGCCGCCAGGTCCAGCCCGACCTTCATCGGCTGTATTCCCAGGCTGGACAGGATCTCGGCCCTGGCCCTGTCGATCTCCTCGCCTGCCTTGACAAGGACCGTATCCTCCAGAATCACAACCTTCCCTCTCTCTATCCTGGCCGGGATCCCAACCTTCTGCAGCTGGCTAACAATAGGACCTGGAGCGAAGGGGGTGCCACCCTTGGGCACCCACACATCTTGGAGAGGTCTGTGCCCCGGTTTAGCGGGGGCTTGAACCTTCCTAGCTTCCACGTTCCTGAAGAGCTTGAAGGGATTCATCTCGGTGAAGAGGAGCGCCACTTCCCCGGCCATCGAGCCGGCAAGGCCCCCGATGTTCTTCTTGCCCGACTCCGAGAAGGCCTTCTGGATGTAGGTCTTCTTCGAAACCCTGATGACCACCTGGCCCCGGAGCTCGCGGCGTATCGATTGAAACCTGTTCGCCGGAATCTCGTGTATGGATGCCACTCCTATGACCGGCCTTTCCCTGATCATTGCTGCTAGGGATTCGACCTCCGATCTTTTCCAGTCCATTCCCCTCATCCGATCACCTACCGAGCTCTCACGGGGTGACCCATGGAGGTCTTGATCGTAACTTTGCCCACGTTCATATCGCCACGTGGAAGGCTGGCCTCCAGCGACTCCACGACCGCCACGAGGTTCTCGGCCAGATCTCGGTCATCCATGGCCTCCGTCCCGATCACCGCGTTGACGATGGCCTGCTCCCTCTGGACCCTTGCCGTTACCGTACGACTAAGGCGCGTCACAACCGCATCGATGTTGGCGGCAGGGGGAACCGGTTTGGGCATCTTGCCCCGAGGGCCCAGAACGCTGCCCAGGGTCTTTCCAACCAAGGGCATCATATCCGCCTGGGCAACGAAGAAGTCGTATTCCGCTGCCAGCTGCTTGACTTTCTTCTTGTCCTGACCGAGAGCCTCAAGATCCGATCTGGTCAATACCCCTGCTCCGGTCTCCTTAGCCCGCAAGGCAAGGTCTCCGCCCGCTATGACGCAGACCTTGACATCCTTTCCCCGGCCCTTCGGGAGGACAACGTCGCTTGAGATCTTTTTCTGCTCCTTGACGTCAAAATCCTTCAGCGTGACTATCAGGTCGACTGACTGTCTGAAGTTTCTGCCCTTTCCCTTCTCCTTCGCCTGCTTGATGATCTTCTCGGCAGCAGCTACGTCGATCGGCATGGGACCACCTACCCCTCCGTCAGCATCTCCCTGTACTTGCCCTCATCGATGAGTCTCTGTACTTCCCTCGGATGCATCCCCTCCACCTGAACGCCCATGCTCACGCAGGTTCCAAGCACTTCCTTCACCTGCCCGGACATACCGTATGAAAGCATCGAGCTTCCCTTCGTCCTAGCTATCTTGATTATCTCCGAGAGAGGTAGGTTGCCGACGGTGCCCGAGCCCGTTCTGCCGGAGCCCTTTTCGATGGATAGGCTCTTCTTGATCAGGGCGCTGACCGGCGGGGTGCCAACCTCGATCTCGAACTCGCGTGTCTCCTGGTCCGCGATGATCTTAACGGGGACGGACATGCCTGCATAGTCCGCCGTCTTCTTGTTGATCTCAGCGACGACCTGGATCAGATTCAGGCCCAACGGGCCCAAAGCGGGGCCGAGGGGAGGGCCGGGAGTGGCCTTCGCTCCAACGACGAGGATCTCCACTGTCTTCTTTGCCAAATGAATACACCAGCCTAGGCTTCCTCCTCTCGTTCCTCCTTCTCGATGATGCGGATCGAGCTGCCGGGAACCGTGACAGGTATCGGGACGGATGCCTCTAGGAGTTCCAGCGTGGCCTCCTCCTTGTGCTCATCGACCCGGATTATCTTGGCCTTCTCCCCCTTGAATGGACCGGATATCAGCTCGACGATATCTCCCACGCGCAGATCGATGACGGTGCCCCTGGGAACCAGAAGGTGCTCTATCTCGCTCATGTCCACAACGCCGTCCAGGACCCCTCTTATATGAGGCACCCCTCTGCAGATCTTCTCGACGTTCTCGATGTCTGAGGACTCGGCTAGGATGTAGCCCTTGAGCGAATCTGAGACCATTATGGAGTGGACCTCGCTGCCCTCGCCCGAGGCCTTGGCCTCGAGTATCCTGAGGGAGGTCTTCTCCTGACCCACGGTTGTTCTGATGGCGAAAAGCTTCATGTCCTCGCTCAAGGAATTACCCGGCCCGGGCTATCTCGACCACCAGGACTGGGTCACCAGCCACATGAGGAATCCCACGAGACCGATGAGGAAGATGCCCAGACCAGTGATCTTCGATGTCTGTTTGAACTCCTTCGCAGAGGGTTTCCTAGCCACCACGAAGACCCTCCTGCACTGCGAGAGGAACTTCATTATATCCATCAATAGGACCCGCTGGTCGGTCCTGCGGAACGTGCATAATAAATATTATCTTCTCAGGCCGGGGCCCTGGGAGACGCGGCAACACAGGCCGGGGTGCACGCCTATAGCGAGGATATGCCGAGGTCTTCCAGCCTCAGCTTCCCTACTTCCTTGGATCCCTCTTGGGCGAACAGCTCGGGACCCGCCTTCTGTGCGGCCTTTCCCACGATGTACGGAGAACTAACACCCGAGATGATCACCAATACCCTCATCGTGTTCTTGAGCTCTTCGTCGATCTGGGCGCCCCAGATTATCTGGGCATCCGAACTCAGCTTCGAGGAAACCATCTCGACAACCTTCTCGACCTCCTGAAGCTCCACATCCGGTCCAGCGACGATGTTGATCAGGGCTCCGGTTGCGCCGCCGATGTCGACATCCAGGAGGGGACTCTGCAGAGCATCCTCGGCGGCCTCCACCGCCCTGTTGTCAGTATCGCTTTCGCCAAGACCTATCATCGCAACGCCGCCGTTTCTCATAACCGTTCTGACGTCCGCGAAGTCGAGGTTAACCAAGCCGGGCTTGTTAATCAGCTCAGTTATGCCCATCACGGCCCCCATCAGAGTCTCGTCGGAAACCTTGAAGGCAGCGTTTATCGGCAGCCCGGGGGCAAGCTCCAGAAGCTTGTCATTCGGGATGACTATGACCGTGTCGGATGCCTCCTTCAGCTTCTCCAGCCCCATCCTTGCGTTCTGCATCCTGACCTGGCCCTCGACGGTGAAC
Source organism: Hadarchaeota archaeon (SeqCode) (assembly GCA_964452145.1). Classification (GTDB taxonomy): domain Archaea; phylum CAYQAE01; class CAYQAE01; order CAYVLA01; family CAYVLA01; genus CAYVLA01. The sequence goes on along the minus strand of CAYVLA010000012.1, from coordinate 5,740 downwards.
GGCAGGGTGACCACCGAGATCGTCAGCGCACCCGCCTTCTTGGCCAGATCCGAACACACCGGGCCGGCGCCTGTTCCTGTCCCGCCGCCCAAGCCGCAGGTCACGAAGGTCAGGTCAACATCCGAAACCAGATCCTTGATCTCGTTCTCGCTTTCCCTCGCCGCCTCCTCACCAACGGTCGGATCGTTTCCTGCACCAAGACCCCCAGTTACCCCTCGGCCCAGCAGAACCTTCCGATGGGCCTGGCTGTAGAGAAGATCCTGTGCGTCGGTGTTTAGCGCGCAGATGGAACAACCAGTGACCCCGACTTCCATAAGGCGCTGAACGGTATTACAGCCCGCTCCACCCACGCCCATTACGACGATCTTGGCTCTGGCTTCCTTCAGTATCTCCTCGAGCTCCTCATCGATCATCTTCTCGACGCTGGCCTGGCTAGCAGACTTCTCGCTCTTCTTTATCTTGTCCAATACGTCCTCGACTGTGCTCAAACGGACGACCTCCTGGAGGCAATGACCCCTCGCGGTCGACTCAAGGTCCATCGCCGATTTGCGTTTCCATTAATATATGTGACGCCCGATATTGTGCAGATTCTCCCGGAAAAAGCCAAGAATCTACGGATGTGGAGCACAATCTCCGCGATCCGAGCGTGGATGGTTCCGGCCGGACAACAGGTGTTGCAGGCGAGCCCACCTCACTCCCGCCCCGTCCAGCAGATGCGTAAGGCGTCTCCTCTCCTCACCCTTGATGCCCTTCCAGTCAAGAACTGCCACCTCCGGGCGTGGAGCACTCCTTTCGAAGAGCTGGGCGATCATCCCATCATCGAGGTATCCGATCTGATGCTTGGGCACTATGTGGGAGACCGAGAAGCCGCTCTTCAGCACCAGGTTCGTGAAGCCCTGGGAGTAGTGAGGTCCCCCGAAGCCGGTGACGACCGGTGCACTTTCAACTGGCTGCGTCAGGACCCTCAGAATCGCCTTGGCCAAGAGATCTCCGGCAGCACCGTCCTCCCACTGAGCCGGTCCGCTCCCTATCTCTATGAAGAAGCAGGGGACTTTCGTTAGGGGGCCATGATGAGTGGCTTCCAGTGTGATCCGATATGCGGGGTCAGCAGACAGGGAGGCAAGCGCGCAGAGTGCCTTCCTCATGTCCAAGGGAGCGGCCGTGGACAGGCATCGGCTCCTTCCGCCATGATGGCTCTCGGCGATGTTACCCGGGAAGTGAAGGCTCAGGCACGGCATCCCGGACTCGCTCTGGTGTCGCGAGGCAAAGATGGCTAGGTCGGGCTTGGGCGACAGCCCGTCGGGGTATCTCTCTGCCGAGACCAAGTCACCCTCCAGAACCAGCATCCTTGGACTGCTGTGAGTACCGGATTCGGAGGCTCGCCACTGATCCAGGTAAGGAAGTAGGTGGGAGCCGATGTTAACGCTCGCCGAATCCGTCTTCGAAGCCAATACGACGATGTTTCGAGTTTGGGGGGAAATCCCCAAGGTGGAACTCCTCCGAGGTCGGATCATCCCTCCTCTGGCCGTCATTTTTTAATAGGACGCTGGGGATCAGCTACAGCCAACAGGCACCAGGATGGCTCTGGCATTGGGTACTCCCTCATCACCTCTCAAGGGACCAGCGATCCTACTGCTGGTCGGCCTGCTGATCGGCTTGCATCCGGTATTCCGCTTCGGTCTTCCCAGAAGCTCGGAGGCCTTCTCACATCTTGAGAACCTCCGACGAATACCCAGTGCTTGGGATGCTCTGGACTTCACTCGAATGGTCGACCTCTTCCAGAACCGGGAGCACTACGCCAAGTACCCCTTGTTCTACGTCTTGGCCAAGGCGGTGTCCGTGGACGCCCCCTGGAGAGCGGCCCTCTTCTCGGGGGTCGTGTTCGCCCTCCTGCCTGTTCTTGCATACCTCCTCGCCCGATCACTACTGGGCAGTGCCTCGGCCTTCTTGGCCGGACTGGTCGTGGCCACGACCTCCGCATTCGTCTACACAATGAACTTCTTCTCCGGGGGCGAGCCGCTTGCCTTCGCCGTCCTGTTTGCCGGCCTTCTGGTGCATTCAAGGCATCGATTCGCGGCCGGGCTTCCGCTCTACATCCTCGTCATCTTCCTTCATCCCTTCACCGCCCTCTTCCTCTGGGTCGTTCTACTTGCGCTCACGTTCCTTTCCAGCCCGGATTGCTCGAGGCAGGTCGCCGAATGGGGGCTCTGCCTCTTGGCATACTCGGCGAGCTTCCTTGCATGGATTCTGGTTCAGATCCATCTGAAGCTTCCGCTTGGACACTTCATCACGGACAACGTGGATGCCACTTGGTTTTCGGCGGCCATTATGGCCACAGCGCTGGGTACCCTGGGGACCATCTTCCTAAGGCAGCGCTTCAAGTCGATCGAGGGGGTGATGGATCCGATCATCGGTCTCTATCGCCGTCGTCTCACCGTGCTGTTGGTCGTATTGGAGATCGTGCTTCTCGTTTGGTTCGGCATGTTTGGCGTCCCAGGAACCGAGCAGAGCATCCCCCTGCGGACGGCGCTCTACTATGCCCCGCTGCTGGCAGCGGTGGGCCTGATCGGTCTTCGAAAGGACGAGATCGATCCCTTCACCTCCGCGCTCACAACCTCGGTGTTGACGATGATTGCCGCGGGGATGATCCTATTTCCAAGAGGCATCCCGGTCTACAGGCTTGCGCCTTACGGTGCGGTGGCGCTGGGCCTCCTGCTTGGGCCATGCGTGAAGAACCAGCGTTGTCGCCTCGTCCTGCCATTCATCCTGGCCGGACTTGCCGCCACTGTCTACCCGGGGCCCTCCGTGTACTTCGGGTTTGACGAGCAGTACTATCCCTGCGAACTGGCCGCCGTGGAGAGGGTCTCGGACCTCACGGTCAGCGGAGCGGTCTTCACCGATGTGAGGATGGAGGACTTGGTGAGATTCGTAACGGGGAAAGACGTCGAGGCGCCGACAGGCGATCCTGTCCGGGTCTCAGGCTCGGATGCCGCCCTTCTCAACCTTCGGATGCGCCGGACGGGTTTCTACCCTGCAGGCGCAGAATGGTTCAGGCAGCCCCTTAGAATTGATCTGAGCTTGCTGGATCGGGTCTCGACCAGGTCCTACGACAACGGTCAGTGCGAGATCCTGCTGCTCTCCGGGACGGACGTAGAAGTGGAGATGAGAGTCGATTGATCGCTTCGACGATCTTCCAGATCCTCAGCTGCCTGATCCTAGTTCTCTATCTGGTCATCTTCTTGATGTCGCGTCAAGACAAGCCTCCAACCCCGACCGTTCCGAGAAGTGTGAACGTGGTTGTGCCAACGTACAACGAGGCGGATTCAATAGTTGACTGCCTGGATTCGTTGGTCAAGATGGAGTGCCCGGAGATCTCCCACAGCATATACGTACTGGATGACAACTCTAGCGACGGAACGCCCGAGATGGTCGAAAGATACTCGGGCCGTGTTACCCTGATTGAGAGAAGCTCCAGGGCCTCCAAGGCGGATGCTCTCAACTACGCGGTCGAGAACCTCCAAGGCGACATCTTCGCCGTTCTGGATGCGGACTGCATCGCTGGCAGGAGGTGGCTGGCCGACCTCGTATTTCCGCTGTGTCGCGAATCCGTCGGCATATCCACGGGCTCCATCCTAGTCAGAAACCGATGCGCGTCCCTCCTTGCGCGGGCCCAGAGCTGTGAAATGGCATTTCTGTGCCACCAACTCATGAGACCGGTCGAGCGCGTGGGGATGCTTTACTCCATCAACGGTAACAACTTCGCCTTCTCCAGGTCCTGTTGGGAAGAGGCCGGAGGGTTCGATTCCTCCAAGTTAACCGAGGACACCGACTTCGCGATCAAGACCAGGCGGGCGGGCCTCCAGATCGCGTTCGCCCCGGCGCGCGTCTTCACCCGAGTTCCGGCCTCCCTCGGGGCGTTCCTGAGACAGAGAAGGAGGTGGTACATAGGATGGTACCAGGATCTGTCGAGCGGCACTCTACTGGCGGGCGCCATCTTCATACTCTTGTTCTACTACGCCCTCATCTTCTTCCTCGCATGCTTCTCCGTGTTGTCGTTAGTCTTCCTTGTGATCTACTACCTCGAGATGGGGCTCACCTTTCGGAGGGCGTACGGCGAAGTCGGCCTAGTTAACCCCATGATCTTCATCCTGCTTTCCCCATTTCTGACGACGGGCGTGATCCTGTCGGCCTTGCCGGGCGTTCTGAAGGGCAGGGGGGGCCTGCGGTACGACCATTACTGGTGAGAGCGGAGGCTCAGGCGATCCGGCAGGCTCAAGGCCCACGCCGCCAGCGGGGTTACATATTTAATCTTTTTCAGCGACCTGGACCCAGAGTCTGCAACCCTCGCCTTTCCCCTGATCCCCCAAGGTCGATTATGATGGAGTATTTTAGGATTCCTCTGGATCGGATAGGAGTCCTAGTTGGGAAGGAGGGCTCGTTCAAGAGATACCTCGAGGAAGCCACCGGAACACGTATCGAACTGGATAGTCAGTCCGGACAGGTAACGGTGACCAAGGTAGGGGAGACGGGAGATCCGCTGGCTGCGTGGGTGGCCCGGGATGTCGTCAGAGCAGTGGCCAGGGGTTTCTCGCCCGAGAAGGCCTGCCGCCTCCTCACAGAGGGTCAGACCCTCAGGGTCATCGACTTGTCCTCGGATCTGGGCAAGTCTGAGAACGCACTGAGCAGGGTTCGATCCCGCCTTATCGGTAAGGGAGGCCGGACCAGACAGATCCTTGAGCAGACCACGCGAACCGGGGTCTCCATAATGGGAAGGACGGTGGCCATAATCGGGGATGACGAGGAGGTCGCAGCCTGCGAGGAGGCCATAGAGATGATCATTCGGGGCGTGCCCCACAACATAGTGTACCGATTTCTGGAGAGGAAGAGCCGGGATCTGAAGGACAGGGATAAGGAGATGTGGCGAGAGGCGTAGATGGGATCGTTTATGGCTGCCACCGATGGACTCTCAAAGGAGCGGAACGAGGCAGAGACGGTAGCGGATGAGATCTTCAAGGAGTTCAAGTCCCTCAGCCTCACCGAGTTCTTCCGCAAGAACCCTGCCATGCTTGGGCTGACGGGGAAGATGAAGTCGCTGTCCATGATCGTGCACGAGGGTGTGACGAATTCGCTGGACGCCGCGGAGGAAGCCGGCATCCTTCCCGATGTATTCGTTTCAATCGACAAGCTGGACGGGGACTATCACTACAAGCTGACCGTTGAAGACAACGGCTCTGGCATCCCCGAGCCGTTCATAGCCGATGTCTTCGGCAAGATGCTGGCGGGAACCAAGCACAGGTTCGTGCAGAGGAGGGGCCAGCAGGGCATCGGTATCTCCGGAGCCACCATGTTCGCGCAGATGACCAGCGGAAATCCGATCCGTGTCTACACCAGCACGGGAAAAAAGATCATCGGGGCCGAACTCAAGATAGATGTGAAGCGCAACGAAGGCAGGATCATGGAGCGGACCGAGTACCCCACTGATGGCTTCAGGGGAACGCGCGTTGAGATGGAGATCAAAAGCGTCCTCTACACCAAGGCCAAGCAGAGCCCTCTGGGATACCTGAAGATGACGGCAATAGCCAATCCGCACGCCAACGTCACCATGGTCTCCCCGGAAGGCGAGCTATTCCGCTGGCAGAGGAGCACAAACATCCTGCCCCGCCGCCCCAGGGAGATCAAGCCCCATCCCTACGGGATCACCACAGACGATCTGCTCAACCTGGCGCGAACGTCGGAGAAT
>CAYVLA010000011.1:25621-52348 GCA_964452145.1 Hadarchaeota archaeon (SeqCode) | reverse complement strand
CTGGATTCAGCGCACCCGGACTAGCCACCACTCGAGTAGCTCCTAGTATGGGAGACCTCGCGGTAGAGCCTTCTCCTAATCATCAACGACCAGACCGCGACCAAGGCCAGCGTCATCGTCGAGGTGACGGCGAGCCACTCAATGACGTAGACCCAGAGCAGAGCTCTCTCCCGCAATCTGATGCATGCGCGTTCTATTTCGCTGGCGAGATTCAGCGCCTCTGTGAGTCGGGCCTCGCAGGAGTAGAAATCGTGGTCCAGGTATAGCTCACCGGCCTCCCTGTTGATCTCGAGCATTCTGGCTAACTCCTGCTCGACATGCCTAGTGTTTGCTCCATACATGTCCACGAACTCGATCAGGCTCTGCGTCAGGATGGCTCGAACTCGTATCTGCGTGAACGAGATGCGCATGTTCCGGACCCATATTGGGTCGTCGGGAAGGTTCCATCCTGAGCTGAGCCAGACGATTCCGGTGAAGATATCCAAGGCGAAACGTTCCTTTCCATCAGGCGAGCGCCACATCGGGGATTCGAACTGGTCGGCAGTGGTCCACGCTAAGCCTTGGCCGGGACCGTACGGCCACGAGATGAAGAGCGGGTAGCGGCCGTGGCGTCCGTGCGTCCTGCAGTATGCCCACACCGTTGCACCCTCCTTCGCATACGTCGGCCGCGAGCCACCGAAGGGCCTGACTTTCTCTATGCCGAGGGGGACGTAGGCCGTTAGGAGGGGCGGCAGCGTGGGGTCGTCTCGTACCACCTCCAGGTCGTAATCTTCGTCTCCGGGATGTCCGGCTGCCAGATTGGCGTAGTGATCGTATGGAAAACACTTGCTCAGCTCGGTCTCCAGCCATGGCATGTAGATGTCGGCGTACTGGCTCACCATGTAGCAGAGGGCCCCCTTTCCATGGTCGGCGATGGCAGATCGCATCTGCTCCAAAGATGTCAGGGGGAAGTAGGCGATGACCGGCTGGTTGAGGAGGATGAGGTCGTACTCCAGCATGGCATCCATGCTTCGAGGGATGTATAGACGAATCATGCGTCTCAGGCCTTCTGCCCCGTAGTTGGTGCTGTGCATGTCTCTGGCGACAACCAGTGTCACATCCAGTGACGGCTCCACAACGCAGAAGTCCTTGATGGGGCAGTAACTTGTGTCGACCTCTCCGATGGCGAGTACGTGCATGATGCGGGACCGGGCAGGGCAGCATGGCATCTGGGTCGTCAATACACCGGTGAGAATTACAAGCAGAACGCCTGTGCGATGTCGGCTTCGCATCCGGAATCCGGTGGGCAAAGACAGAGAAAAAGATATGCCCGGAGTCAGTCCTCCCTTGTCCCCCGACGGTTTGTCAGACGATGAAGTGGATCCCTCGGTGGCCAACACTTGGTTGGGAAGGCGGAGGGAAGGACAGGGCTCTGTTACATATCGAGCCAGCCTTTGATTTGGCTGCTGCTATTTTCCCCTGCCTTCCTAGAGACCCAAGCCTTCGTATGACCGATCAGCCCTAACCGGACAAATGGAATATTAAGTACCCCGCAACTCGGTAGACGACAGGATCTGCCTGCCTGCGGCATGGGAAGCGATCCGTATGAAGGAGAGAGCGAATATGCGGAAGGATCAGGGATCGGCCAAAGGCGACGGATGGTCGTATAGCACCTTGGGGCTGATCGGCGGGGAAAGGGCAGGGCCCATCGAGTGCAAGGCCCTCGACATGCTCGCAAGCCGCATCCTTGCGCGAAGCTCGGTGCACATCAAGAGGGCGACCGAGGGGACCCCACCCGCACAAGAAGCGGTCGAGACCTGCGATGTGGTGTTCCTCGTTGGCATGCTTGAAACACACAGGCTCCTTGCGCTCCATGCAGAGAGGTCTGGTCTGGTCCTGCCCTGCCTGCCCGATTCTTGCAGGGTCCATCCCGAGGGTTTCGCCATCAAGGTGGCTGATACTGAAGAAAAGCGGTACGTGATGATAGCGGGAGCCGATGGCCGCGGCACGATATATGGCGTGGGCGCCATGTTGAGGCTGATGACCTATCTTCCGAACGGTGTTGTGATCCCCGTTGTCGATCTGAGGGACAAACCAGCCTTCAAGCTGCGCGGTCCTGCAACTGTCTCGGGACCTAATCCGGTCTTGACGGAGATGGCCCGGATGCGGCCTCGAACCAAGGAGGAAGGAATGGTAGCGTTCGAGGATCATGTGCTCCTGGGAGCCAACGTTTCTGCAGCCGTGCATGACGAACTGGCACGGTCCTGCGGACTGATGACCTATATCGACAGTTGCGTCAACGATCTGCCTGGCGACTTCCCCGCAGAATGGGCGGCCACTCCGCACAACTCGCTCCACGTGAAAGTGAATGCTTACTTCAGGAAGAGGTACGTCTGCCCATCGATCCCTGAGGCCCGGGCGGCGATCCTAAGGAACCTTGAGAAGAGATTCCGGGACTCCCCCGGTTTCGACATGCTCGCCACCAAGTCGGGCGATGTCGCGGGCTGTGCATGCGAGAGATGCATGCCGTACGGGGCGACGTTCATCAGGCTTCTCCGCGAGGTGGCCGATGTCCTTCACCGGTACCATCCCCAGGCAAGGGTGATGGCTGCTAACCAGAACCTCACCAACGAAGGAGACCAGGCGATTCTGGACTATCTGAACCAAGGCGATGCGGGCTGGTTCTATGCCCTTCGATATGGGCCGGGGGGCAATGAGATGTCCACTTACAACCGATCTCCGCTCAACCCGATATGGTTCGAGTACGAGGGATTCGGCAAACATTCAAACTACCTGAGATACCTTCACCATGAACTCCTCAGGGAGTGCAATATCGTGCTCTTCAGCGATGTGACCCATTGGATACTGTCCCAATACGGTGTCGAGGAGCCCGACATGGCCCTGGCCGTGATATACAACAGAAGGGCCTGGAATACCAGGCCAAGGCACTTTCACAGGATTGCGTCCCACACCTTTCACTATGCGATCGGCGACCTCTTCTATACGGAGGGCATGCATGACGACTTCAACAAGTGGTTCTGGTACCGCATGCTCTGGAACCCGAACCTGACTGCCGAGCAGATAACCAGCGAGTACTGCAGATACTGGTTCGGGCCCGAGGCTGAGGAGGAGACGACCCGGGCCGCATTCCTCATGGAGCAGACCTTGGAGAAACCGGTGATCGGAAATGAAGGGATAGCAGGGGCCGTGGAACTGCTTCGTTCTGCGCGGAGCAAGATACCTTCCAACCTGTTGAGGGCGGATTACCGCTGGCGCATCATAATGCAGAAGGCCCTGCTCGACAGGTACGTACAGCTGTGGCTCTGCAGAGGCGGGGAGATCAAGGCGGAGGCCCTGCCGTTCTTAACGAAGGCCCTGGAATCCGAGAATCCGCGCACGTACGTCGAGAAGGCTCTAGAGGTCCTGAAGAGCCTGCAGGAAACCCAGTCGATGGAGGCAATCCGGGAGGAGGTCAGACTGCTCGGAGAGGAATCCAACAGAATCATAGGGTACCGGGAACCTGCCTACTTCAACATGAAGGAATTCGATGTCACAGAGATAGGGTGGTGGGTCCGCGAACTGGAACGGGCAGCGCATAGCCCGGGACAGGACGGAACTCGACAGATTGTTCGTATGGTGGTTCATTACGAGGAGCCGGGCGAAGGAGGATTCTATGAGAGGGTCGGCTGGCCCTGGAAGCCAGTCCACCTTGTGGAGCACGAGAACATCCTCGGCTGCTTTCCCTTCACCGGACCAGCGAGGCTTCACCATTACGGCATGGGGTATTCATGGGGCGGCAGTGACACCTACATGGTCTTCAGGTACGATCACCTGGAGCCCGGAGCGGAGTACGTCATCAGGATATCCACCGGTTTTCACCAGGACGAGCTGAAGGACGTCATCCGCGGAGAGATGTGGCAGAGCCTGTCGGTGAATGGTGTCAGAGTGGGTACCGAGATACCGCTCCCGCTTGGAGACATCAGACTGTTCGAGTTTCCGGTTCCAAGGACCGCGACGAAGGATGGAAAGGCCGAGATCGTGCTCAGGAGCGAAGCAGGAGCATTTCCCATGGCGGGCCTCAACGCCATATGGTTCATGAGGAGGGACCAAATGCCATGGTCGATGGAGGGAACATCGGCGCACGGATCCTCGATCCCGTAGACAACTGGGCAGGGCAGCCAACGCCAGCGGTAGCCCCGGGAGATCTCAAACGCAGTCTGACCAGGGAAGATGACCACGGAAGATGTGCGGGCGAAGACCAGTATCCTGTTATCTCTGTTGGCGGACCATGGGTGGCTCTCCGGGGGAGACATTCTTCATCCATGGAGCCCAGGACGCTATGTCTTCTGGGTGGATCCAGCATGGAGTCCTACAAGGATGCCTACGGGTGGATAATCCGCGATTGCTTCGAGGGCAAGCATGCCGTGGAGATCGTCGAGAGGGATGATGGCTATATCGACGTCTCCGTGGGCCCCCGGATGTACTTCTCGGCCTACGATCATTGGCCTGACTACGAGAAGGAGGCCATGCGGCACGTTGAGGGCAGGGTTCTTGACATCGGCTGCGGCGCAGGCAGACATGCTCTCTATCTACAGGAGAAGGGTTTCGACGTTCTCGGCATAGATTCATCGCCATTGGCAATCCAGGTGTGTAGGGCAAGGGGTCTGCGAAAGGTCGTTGAGATGAGCATCACGCGGGTTGGCTCGAGGCTGGGGGAGTTCGACACCATCCTGATGATGGGCAACAACTTCGGCCTGCTGGGAGGGACGCGAAGAGGGAAGTGGCTTCTGAGAAGGCTCCACCGAATGACCAGCGCATGCGGGACGATCATCGGGACCAGCAACGATCCGTATAGGACGACCAATCCCTTCCATCTGGAGTATCACGAGTTGAACAGGAGTCGAGGCAGGCTTCCCGGACAGCTGAGGCTGAGGGTGAGGCATCAGAAGTACGTTTCGGACTGGTTCGACTACCTGCTCGTATCACAACAGGAGATGAGGAGTCTGCTGGAAGGCACGGGTTGGTGTGTGGAGCGCTTCATCGAATCTGCGGGATCCCTGTATGCCGGGATCATACGAAAGGAGGGCCGTACAGGGGCATAGTGACTTGGCCCTCCGGACGGAGGATCTCGCGGAAACCGGTCTGTGGTCGTACCTCCAGTCTGCCTGTTAAGAATGGGTACCGAAGAAGCCTCCAGACCACGGTCTGTCTCGTCTCTCACGTCTGCCGGAGTAGGTTTGAGTAGAAGTCCAGAGCATCTTGCTTGCTGCACGGTCCCTCAAGTATCATCACGCCGCTCTTCAGCACGCTCGCTCTTTCGCCGCGTTCGGTGTTGAAAGTGAGGCCGAGTTCTCCCCTCACGGCGATACTATGCCCCATTCTCCGCACTCCCGAAGCCAATCCGTCGATGTCCAGATCAAGATCGTTCTTGGGAGTCAGAACAAAGGTCTTCCTTCCCTTTCTGCCGCACAGCTCACGAACCGGTTGTCTCCTCAGAGGCTTGGGCCCTGCAACAGGTCTAGGGCCGCAGATCGGGCAGCGTGCGGATGGAGGGACGCTGATGTGGTCGAAGGTCATGTCCTCAAGGTCACAGTAGAGCAACGTACCCGCCAAACGCGGCGGTCTCCCTGAGATGAGCCTTGTCGCCTCTGCGACCTGAATGCTGGCCAGGATGCCAACAACCGAGGGATGGACGCCAATCGTGCCGCATCTTGGGAGCCTAGCATCATTCAGGTCCCCGTAGAAGCATTCCAAACAGGCGGTCTTGCCCGGGATGATTGTGGAGATGTTGCCTCTGCTTCCGAGGGCCGCCCCGAAGATGTAGGGAACACCGAGTTTCAGGCATGCCCTATTCAGGGCATAGCGGGGCATCATCTGGTCCAGTCCGTCGACCACGACATCCATGCCACGCACAACATCCATGGCACTACTGGGTGCAATTGAGGTCGTGAGGGTCTCCATTTCTACTTGTGGATTCAACCGTCGAAGCGACTTGGCTGCAGCCTCGACCTTTGGGTAGCCCAGCGAACTCCTGTCGTAGAGGTGTTGTCTTGGAAGATTGGAGAGTTCCACGACATCGTGGTCGACGATCCGCAGGTACCCGACCCCCATGGCCGCAAGTTGCGTGGCTGCCGCCGATCCGAGCCCTCCCATGCCCACGATGCATGCCTTGCCGTTGAGCAGTCTAACCTGCCCGTCATAGTCTATCTCTTGCAGGACTATCTGACGCGAGTAAAGCTCCAGCTCTTCTTCGCTTAGCCCCTCACGGGTCAACCCGCCAATCGAGTCACGACCCATCTAACGCACCTTCGGTACCTTCCTTGGGGTTGATACGCATCCGAGCGGTCTCAAGGCTCATCACGCCTCATGCGATATGGGTCGCTGCAGATCTCTCGTCTGGGGTCTTCTGGGGAAAGCCCACCGAGCATGCCTAGGTTCTGCAGCCGACCTCCATGCAGAACGTGCAGCCACGAAGCTGGGGAGCGATGGCCTCGTGCATGGAGCACAGAAGCTTGTTGCTTCTGACAGCAAGGCAGCAATGGCATATCGCCCTCATCACCCCGATCTCGTCAGGCTCCGACATGATCACACGGGCCGCCTCTCCGACAAGCTGGTCGAACTCCTTGGATTTGAAGGCTTTCATATTCCTCTTCGTTGCCCTCTTCATCGACAGATACTGGCTCACCGCGGGGGTCGTGAGGCCTAGGATCCTTGCCGTTTCCTTTTGCGTCATCCCGTGCTCCTCAATCAGCTCCTTGGCTATCGACGCTCGGATGGTGGGAAGAACGGTCTTGACGATCAGTTCGCACGGGGTCTTCATCCTATGTCTGGGCCTGCCGGTCGTTGAAAAATATTAACGATGTTTGTCGTGTGCGCTGCCCGGGGTCGTCACCCGGCCGATCCTTGGGTGTCAGAGACAGGGCAAGAGCCCTGGGTTAACTGTGTTATTTTTAAACCCGCGCCCCCAGTAAGCCAAGACCACTCCTCGGTGATCATCCTGATCTACCTCGACAATGCAGCTACCACGCCGGTGCTGCCAGAAGTGCTTGATGCGATGCTTCCCTATTACCGGGTTCGCTATGGGAACCCCTCTAGCCTGCACCTCCTCGGTCGTCAAGCCAGAGAGGCCGTTGAGGCATCCAGAGCCAAGGTTGCCGCCTTCATCGGGGCCACCGACAAGGAAATAGTGTTCACCAGTGGCGGAACGGAAGCTGACAACCTTGCGGTGAAAGGAGTTGCCTATGCGCTGCGGAAGAAGGGGCGCCACATCATCACAAGCCAGATCGAGCATCACGCGGTGCTGAGGGCATGCTCATCGCTTGAGCAGGAGGGATTCGATGTGACCTACCTGCCGGTCGATTCGACCGGCCTGGTGGATCCGGCGAGGGTGGAAGACGCCATCACCGACCGCACCGTGCTGATCTCGATCATGCATGCCAACAACGAGGTCGGGACTATCGAGCCCTTGGAGTCAATAGGCAGGGTAGCCCAAGAGACTGGCATAGTCTTCCACACCGATGCGGTTCAGACATTGGGCCATATCCCGGTATCGGTGGACAGGCTCGGCGTCGATCTTCTGTCCGCCTCAGGCCACAAGCTCTACGGGCCCAAGGGGATCGGAGCGCTGTACGTGAGGGAGGGGACGGAGATACAGCCCCTTCTGCACGGCGGAGGCCAGGAACGAAAGAGGAGGGCATCCACCGAGAACGTCGCCGGGATCGTAGGGTTTGCCAAATCCATCGAGGTGGCTGAGAGCGAGATGATCGAGCGAGAACGGCGAGTCCAGGGCCTGAGGGACAGGCTTGTGCGAGGCGTGCTGGAAGGGCTTGATCAGAGTTACCTCAACGGGCACCCGACTTGCAGGCTGCCGGGCAACGCGAACCTCACGATAAGGCACGTTGAGGGGGAAGCCATGGTCCTGGCCCTGGATGCCCTCGACATCTGCACTTCCACGGGCTCGGCTTGTAGCTCGGGTGAGCTTGAGCCTTCCCACGTTCTTCAAGCCATGGGGTTGCCACCGGTAGACATCCACAGCTCGATCCGGCTTTCCGTTGGGGCAACCAACACCTCCGAGGAGGTGGATTATGCCATCGAAGCCGTGATCGAGAGCGCCCGGAAGTTGAGGGTGATGTCACCTCTGTATCGGCCCCCCAGCCACGGGGGAGAGGCCATGGAGGTGGAGGAGTTTCCATCTCGGAGAGAACGGCGAAATCCAGCAGGAGATGGTTAGTTGCGCGTGTATCGTGATGTGACGCAGACGATCGGGGAGACCCCGCTGATCAGGCTGAACCGGGTGACGGCGAACTCCCGGGCAACAGTTCTGGCCAAACTGGAGTCCCGGAACCCGCTGGGATCCGTTAAGGATAGGATTGCTCTGAGCATGGTCCGGGAGGCGGAAAAGGCGGGCAAGGTTGGGCCCGAGACCGTCCTGATCGAGCCGACGAGCGGCAACACTGGGATTGGTCTGGCTTTCGTGTGTGCGGCGAAGGGCTACCCTCTGGTTCTGGTCATGCCCGAGACGATGAGCGTTGAGAGAAGAAAGATCCTGCAGTCACTCGGGGCCAAGCTCGTCCTTTCGCCTGGGTCCAAGGGGATGCGCGGAGCTGTGGAGGCGGCGGAGGCCATGGTGCGGGAGAATCCGAACTACCTCCTTCTCCAACAGTTCGAGAATCCAGCGAACCCCAAGATACACCGGGAGACAACGGCCGAGGAGATTTGGAGGGACACGGAAGGAAGGGTCGACATCGCGGTCTGTGGCGTGGGGACCGGAGGGACGATCACCGGAATCGCAGAGGTGATAAAGGACAGGAAGCCATCCTTCAAGGCCGTAGCCGTTGAACCGGAGGAGTCCCCCGTCCTATCCGGCGGAAAGGCTGGGCCCCACAGGATTCAAGGAATAGGGGCTGGCTTCGTGCCGGAGATTTTGAGAACGGACCTCATAGACGAGATAATCAGAGTCAACTATGAACAGGCCAGATCGATGACCCGGAGGTTGGCCGTGGAGGAGGGGCTCTTCTGCGGCGTGTCCTCCGGTGCCGCTGCTCATGCAGCGGTGGTCGTGGCAAGTAGGCCCGAGAATGCAGGCAGACTGATCGTGGTGGTCCTCCCCGACACCGGGGAGAGGTATCTCAGCACGGACCTCTTCGATTCTGACGTCCCGACCGTTTCGATCTAGCCACAGTCAGAGAGGAATGTCCTTGCCATCAAAGGAAAACAGCACCAAGATGCCTCATCCGGAAACGGGGGCGCATGAGGAATGGGACCTCAGGCTGCCTATGCATGTGGAAGAGATCCTGGATAGCTACAGGAAGCACGGAGGCATAAACCTGCTGGAACAGCAGAACCTACCATCAAGAAACGAGGTGGCGGACCTGCTCGACAGGCTTCTTGCCCTGCTCTTCCCGGGCTACTTCGGCCTGCGGGGAATCAGCAGGTCCGATGCCCAGTACGTTGTTGGGAATGCCCTTCATTCCATATACGACCTCCTGAGGGATCTTGCCGAAAGGTGCATCAAGTACGACTGCAAGAAGGACGAGAAATGCCTTGTTGATGTGTGCGCAGAAAGGGCCCACAAAGCCACGAGCCTTCTCCTGGCAAGGATACCCCAGATACGCGAGCGTCTCGGGGAGGACATTCAGGCAGCCTATGACGGGGACCCCGCCGCGAAGAGCATCGAGGAAGTGGTTCTAAGCTACCCATCCATCCTGGCGATCGCGGCCCATCGCATCGCCCACGTCCTATACACCGAAGAAGTACCCTTCCTCCCCAGGATGATATCCGAGCGAGCCCACAGCCTAACCGGCATTGATATACATCCAGGTGCCCGGATCGGCCGCAGCTTCTTCATCGACCATGGCACCGGCACGGTTATCGGAGAGACGACCATCATCGGAGACAACGTGAAGCTGTACCAGGGCGTCACCCTGGGCGCCCTGAGCTTCCCAAAGGATGAAAGAGGCAAGATCATAAAGGGGGGCAAGAGACATCCCACAATAGAGGACAACGTCGTGATCTACGCGGGCGCCACGATTCTCGGGGGACACACGGTAATCGGCCATGACTCCGTAATAGGGGGTAACTGCTGGATTGTGGATTCCATCCCTCCGGATACCAAGGTCTCCATCCAGGATGCCAATCAGACCTATACCTCCAACGGGGCTTCCATGAGGGCGGCTCTCGACGGGTCCCGAGCATCCAGCGAAGGATCGTGCGGGACTGCGAGGTCGGCAGACACACCGGGCCGGATGACGAGTTCCCAGAGATCCTGAATCTGCAGCCGGCTGGGTCACACATGTCCGGCCTAGAGAGGATTAATAAGAGGCCCATTAACATTGTTATTCGGGCGATGGCGTTGTCCTTTGTGCCTGTTAAGGAGAGTGAAGTCACAAGAGCAATCGTCTCCGAGTTCGCCTCCATGCTGCGGAAGCAGGCGGAGACTGATGTCATCATTGTGGGCGGCGGACCAAGCGGCCTCATGGCTGCTCGCGATCTTGCCAGTAAGGGGATATCCGTGCTTGTCGTCGAGAGGAACAACTACCTCGGAGGAGGGTTCTGGATCGGGGGCTACCTCATGAACAAGCTCACCATCCGCTCTCCAGCGGATGGAATATTGGACGAGCTTGGTATTCCTCACGCTGAGGTGTCGCCCGGGCTCCACGTGGCTGATGGTCCTCACGCCTGCTCCAAGCTGATATCCGCCGCGTGCGATGCAGGTGCCAGCGTCCTCAATATGACCATGTTCGATGACCTTGTCCTCAGGGAGGAAGGAAGGGTTGCCGGCGTGGTTGTCAACTGGACTCCGGTTTCCGCCCTTCCCCGGGAGATAACGTGCGTCGATCCTATTGCTCTGGAGTGCCGGGTCGCGATTGACGCGACGGGCCATGAGGCCGCCGTGGCCCGGAAGCTGGAGGAAAGAGGGCTTGTAGAGCTGAAGGGCTACGGCGCCATGTGGGTTGAGCAGTCTGAGGACTTGGTCGTTGAACACACCGGGGAACTCCACAGAGGCTTGATTGTTGTGGGCATGGCGGTGGCGACCTGTTACGGCTTGCCCAGGATGGGCCCTACCTTCGGAGCGATGCTGGCTTCCGGAAGGGCGGGGGCCGAGGCAGCGCTGAGAGCCCTAGAGGCAGTCAGTTGATGATGCGTGACATACAAGACATCGAAGCACGGCTCGTCAAAATGACGGTTGTCCTGTATACCGAGGGCTACTATCCAGGTTTCAAACCAGAAGCTATCGCGGACTACCTGCTCACCAAGGTGGGGGTGAGAAGAGTTGAACTGCGTCCCAACCCAATCGCCCCAACCCGTGTTGGTGAGGCGTACGATCCATCCCGGCAGCTCGCTGCCTGTCGAGTCTACGATCCCATGGGTCGATCGCCAAACGACCCGTTGCAGGCAGAGATCGGTCATGAGAGAAGGCTTCTGATGTCCGGTCGCATCTCCCCCGGCATCGTCTACGATGGGCTGCGGGTTCAAAGGATCATGTTGGATCACTTGAACGAAGATAAGCGCACCAGTGACCGTGCCCACATCATTCTCACCCAAAGGCTTCTGGCAACCCGTGGAAGTGGCGATGGGAGGTACCATCTAAGAACCGTGGTCTGCGGCTTTCCCTCGCTTGTGTCCCTTACGGGCCTCGTCGAAGCTCCGGCGCGAGATCCGGCATTCTATTGGATGAGAAGGCGACTTGGCGGCCTTGCTTCGAGCGGCCTGTTGGACCGGGCTGCGGGCCAGTGCTTGGTGTACGGCGATCCCAAGACAACTCAGGTTTCCATAGGATACGTCATGCAGTCATTGGCGTACGCGCTATGGGGAGAACCTTTCTGTTCCGAGCCAACATGCCGCCTCTACAACGCCCACAAGCAAGGGGAGATGCTTCATGCGCAACTGGGTGAGCCTGAGTACTGCAGAGATCACCAAGGCCTTCTGGCGCGGTACAGGGTGGCGAACTGATGTGGTGAACAGAATGAGCCTCGTGCTCGACGAAGGTCTGATCGAGGACGATGATGCCTACGCGAAGTACCTCGTTCTCAAGAGCATTCTGAAAGACCGATCAGTGATCGTGTCCTTCTCGGGGGGCGTTGACAGCACATTCCTCGCCCTAGTTGCCAAGTCGGTGTGTGAGAGAGCTTTGGCCGTTACCGCGGATTCTCCGACGCTCGCCCCCGGTGAGCTTGGACAAGCCAAAGACTTGGCGAGACTTATCGCGATCCCGCACATCGTCATAAACCATAACGAACTGGAGGATCCGGATTTCGCAAGGAACCCCTCCGACAGATGCTACTACTGCAAGAGAGGCCTCCTCTCGAATCTGGAGGGAATTGCAGCCAGGCAGGGGTACGACATGATCGTAGAGGGGACGAATGCCGAGGATCTGGAGGGCCACCGGCCGGGGAGGAGGGCAGTGATCGAACTTGGAGTGTCAAGCCCCTTGGTCGAAGCAGGGCTCACAAAGAAAGAGATCAGGTCCCTTTCCCGTCGACTCGGCCTCCCCACGTGGAACAAACCATCCATGGCCTGCCTTGCCTCAAGAATCCCGCACGATTCCCCGATCACCTACGAGAGGCTGCAAAGGATTGGTCAGGCCGAGGCACTACTGAGGGGACTGGGTTTTGGCACAGTACGCGTTCGGGATCACGGCGAAATTGCCAGCATCGAAGTGGACTGCGAGAGAATCCCGCAGCTTGTTGAATCCGAAACGCGCAGAACGGTAGTGGGAGGCCTGAATTCGTTGGGATTTCGGTTCGTGGCCGTCGACCTGTCAGGCTACAGGACGGGTAGCCTGAGTCAGGTTACCATCGGCAAGGACTCCTCAGATTCGAAGCTTCGAGATCTCGCTCCGAGAAGCCGGGCTGACAACTAGATGGGACGAGAGGCCCTGATTCTGGGGGGGTTTGACGGTCACACGGGCCAGACCATCTTCTTCTACATCGCTGTATCGGGCCTGAATCCTTGCTGCGCTTTCGATGTCCTGCTCGGTCATACTGCCGCGCAGAACGGTCAAGGGGCCCGGGTGCTCTACCGTCTCCAAGAGGATATCCCCCCTTTGAGCAAGCTTGCCCAGCTTCACGTTCTCGTCTTCGCAGCGGCCCACTACGGCCTTCGCCTTCGGAGAAAGCCTGAAGTGCCTGCCATACCGAAGGAGAAGCAGATCGTTTCCCGAGATCGCAGAGGCGTGGCTCAGCAAGTCTCTGACTCTTGGGGCAAAGCTTGGATCGGTGAGGAGGCATCCGCCCGCAGGACACGCGTAGTAGTCAAGTCCCAATCCGGTTGCCATTGCGATCTGGTCCTTGCGTGATCGACCCTGAATGCCGGACATCCACTCCCGTTTGACGAGCCCAGCTTTCTCGGGTGTCGACGGCGGGAGCAAGGCGTCGCTGAGGGGCCTCACAACCAATCCCTGCACGCCAGCCTCCCGTTCTATGACGGCCATGGAACCTCTTCGCTGGGTCATGGGCCTCTGATCCAACACTTCACCGGTCACTATGAAGGAGCATCCCTTTCGTTCCATGTACTGTCTTGCCTTCCTGAACATGAGGATCCTGCAGTCAATGCATGGGTTGACGTTGCTTCCGAATCCGTACCTTGGGTTTCGCAGGAGGCGGACATACTCCCTTGTCAGGGAAACGGTGGACATGGGGATTCCGAGGCGTCTCGCGACCTCCCTGGCAACGCGCCGACAACCCTTGACTCTATCGCAAAGGCAGAAGGGCGAGATGAAGTTGAGTCCGAGCAGCTCGATTCCCCTTTGCTGCATGATCGTGGCTGCGAGGGTACTGTCCAATCCTCCGGATAGAAGGATCACCGCTTTGGGCCTCGGTTTGTCTTCCACGCCGATCACTGTAGGGTGTCTTGTACTTCCCGTGACACAGGTGCACAATTCGCGGGACCTAGGGTCCGTTGCCATCTACGATTGCCTGCAGGGACAAGGCTCGCGTCGGACAGGATCTGGCACAGATTCCACACGCTATGCACGCCTCCACGTTCAGTCCGATTTCCATGCTTCCCGGATCCTGCGTGAAGGCATCTGTGGGACACATGGCTAGGCACGCGCCGCACTCGGTGCACCTTTCCTTGTCTAGGCGGATTGTTTCTGTCAGGCCTTGCACGTCGACGCCCAACTGCCGGAGGTACTCAACCCCTGAATCGCACTGTGAGCTATCTCCGGCCAATTCCAGAACCATGTGGCCTCTTCCGTCGTCGACGTTGGCTTTCAAGATGTTGAAGACGAGATCGTAGCGGTGCGAGAGATTCCAGATGACCGGCTTGTTGAGAAGGGATCTGGGGAATTCCAGCACCACCTTTCTCCTTACTGTGCCCTGGTCCTGTGACGCGGGGATGAGCAGGCTCTCCATTCTCTCAGCCTCACCTCGTGAACGGCCTGTCCTTCATGGATTTGAACTTCAACCCAGACTCGACAGAAGGCAGCCGTCCGACCGGTTCCGAAAGAAGGAAGTCTCCCTCTTCGATCCATGTCTTCAGGGTATTGGCGATCTTCCTTGCCTTTGCGTAGCTGGAGAGTGAGGCCGTCGGCACCTTCTTTCCGCGCACCGAGAGGCTGCCCTTTCTGAGGGTTCCATAGTCGACCTCGCCCAGGCTTGCAGGGTTCCTCTCCGGGTAGTCGTGGCTGTAGTCCACTATCTGCGTCACTATCTCCGGGTCCGACACCGCCGCCCTTCTGGCGACATCCCTGTTCAGCATGGGTATGGGAATCCCGAGCCCGACGGTTAGCGTGGCGCCGTAGCCAAGGAACGAGGTCCCGACTAGGTACTCAGCATCCATCTGCTTGAGATCCCCAACGACGGCTAGGGTGCCAGCAGGCGCCCGGGGAACGCCTGCCGCCGTCCTGTCTACGGTCGGATTGTGCTGAGTTCCCTGCCAGTAGACGTACCCCTCACCCCCTCCTAGGAAGATCTTGGTGCCGATGCCAATGGTCTCGTAGAGAGGATCTTTCAGAAGCGGGCTCAGCTGTCCGGCGCTGCAGTAGTTTGCGTTGCCGAGGTCTGCTTTCAGTACACCCATGTAGGTGTATATGGTTCGATCAGATGTGTTGACGGCAACGTTGTAGTTCTGGTAGGCGTTCCTGGGGTTGAGCAGAACCGCTTCGTTGAGGTCCCCAAGGTTCACAAGCGTCTCCAGTCTTCTTCTCGGATAGCAGTCGGTTCCGTACGCCTCCGCAACCAGCTCAATTTCCTTCCCTGCCACCAGATCCTGGATGACATGTCCTCCGCCGTACTTGAACTGTCCCGGGAAAACCTTGTTTCTGGGGTCGTCCAAAGGCAAAGCCGTTGCTCCGATGTAGACGTCGACGGCCGCCAGGCCTGCATAGGCCTCCACGCCGTTGAGCGATACCCTTCCTCCGCCCATCTTGATCCTGGGTTTTGAGTGTCCAAAGTTGAGGAGCGCCCCCGATGAGCACATGGGCCCGAAGGTTCCGGTGGTCACTACATCGACTTCCTCGGCGGCCGCCTCGGCACCTTTGTCGGAGACCACGTCTATCATCTCCTCGGCCGTTACAACCACGGCCTTTCCTTCCCGTATTCTCTCGTTTATCTCCTTGATGGTCTTGCTCAAGACAACCACCAAATCCTCTCAGCTAATGGCACAGGGCCAGAATAATAAGCAGGTCGAATAAACAGTGTTAATAAATGTTGCCATCATAGGCCCCTCAAAGGCCCTCCTGCGGAAAGGCTTCACCCTTCCCCGTTTGGGAATCATTGGCGCCAAACGCGACCCTTGCGGCGTATGCCGTTCCTCAGACCATGGGCATAGGGGCCAAGTTCTTTTTGGATGTGGGTTTGACTCGCGGAGAAGTCCCCCTCCCCCACGCCGGCATGCTGGGATGGCACTTGAGAGAGGGCAAGCATCCTGTTGATGGCCCTGGAGGCCCTGAGCCTGAGCGATTCCTCCAGGTTCACCTCGTACCGCCCAGCAGCTAGCGCGTTGTGCAGGTCACCTATCGTGATCTTCTTCATGTTCGGGCAGACCCTCGGCGTGCCTGCCGGCATGAAACGGCAGGTGGGGTTCTCTCTGCGAAGTCGATAGAGGATGCCTTCCTCGGTGGCGACAAGGTAGTCCTGAGGTCCGGACTGCCTAGCGCATCTTATCATGCCGCCGGTGCTCAGAACTCGATCAGCAATCCCGATCAGTTCGGGTGTGCACTCGGGATGGACCAGAAGGATGGCGTTCGGGTGCAGTTGCTTGGCCTGCAAGGCCTCTGTTGCCGACATTCGTGCATGAACATGGCAATACCCGTTCCATGGGATGATCGTCTTCTCGGTGGACCCGGAGACGTAGTTTGCCAGGTTCGTGTCTGGCACGAATATCACCTCATCGGAATCCACCGACTCGACGACGGCAACTGCATTGGCTGAAGTACAGCAGATGTCGGATTCCGCCTTGATCTCCGCATTCGTGTTGACGTAGGATACCACCTTCGCGGAGGGGTGTTCCTCCTTGGCCTGTATCAAGTCCTGCAGAGTAACCATATCGGCCATGGGACACCTAGCATCCGGTCGGGGGATGAGGACCTTCTTGTCCGGGCACAGGATCTTGGCCGTTTCGGCCATGAAGCTGACGCCACAGAAGACTATCAGATCCTCCTCCGCTCGCGATGCCTTTATGCTCAGTTCAAGGGAATCCCCAACGAAGTCCGCCATGTCCTGGATCTCGGGCCTCTGGTAGTTATGAGCGAGAATCACTGCGCCTTTGTCAAGTTTCATCTCCGCTATGTCATCCTGGATCGTCATCTCCTATCACCCTTTCGCGGGGGAATGGGAAACGTTCCAATTCTCTAGTAACTCTGTTAATATGTCTTCTCAGGACCCGGAGATCGTGCCAACTGAATGGTTCGGACCTCCGTTGGGCCAGGGCTGGTACCCCTTGCCTTGTGAGATTGAGAAGTCCTGAAGACAGCCCCATCGCCGTCGCCCTGTTGTCCGGGGATTACTGACATCCTTCGCCAAACCGGTGCCGTATCTCACACATTAATAAGAATGAGAGGCAGACCTCGGCCCCACATGGAGCCTGCAAGGAGTTGGGTGAGGTGAAGGCTAACACATCAAGAAGCTTTCTGAACGACGTATCGATCGTGCTCTGCGGCGAGGCCGGACTGGGCACCCAGACCGTGGAGCACATGCTGACCAGAGTCCTGAAGACATCGGGGTACAATCTCTACGCAGCCAAAGAGTTCATGTCCCGAATCCGTGGAGGGGCCAACTCCACCTCCATCCGAGTGAGCAGCAGTCCGGTGTACGCGTACGAGGATAGAATGGACATCCTAATCCCCCTCAGCAAAGGAGCTGTGAAGCATGTGGAAAAGAGGATATCCCGGGCCACGCTGGTTATGGGCGAGGAAGCTCTCATCAAGGACGAGTATTCCGGGCAGAATGTGGTCTATGTACCGCTGACCCAGATCGCCTCGGAGGTCGGCGGCAGGATATACGCAAACACCATTGCCGGGGCAATGATCGCAGGCATGTTCGAGGTGGAAGTGGAGACTCTGGAGCTCTATCTGAGAGATAGATTCGGGGGCAAGGGCGAGCAGATCGTCAGGTCCAACATCGATGCCGCCCACAGGGGCCACAGGATCGGCGCGGACTTGGTGCGAGAGGGTAGGGTCAGGATCGGCGTGAAGAGGCATCCTGAGGTCAAGGACCACATACTGATGAACGGGGCGGAGGCAATGGCGATGGGGGCTCTGGCTGGCGGATGCAACTTCATCGCGTTCTATCCGATGACTCCATCCACGGCTGTGTCAACCTTGCTTGCTCGCCATTCGGAGGAGTTCGGCATCGTGGTCGAGCAGGCCGAGGATGAGATCGCTGCGATGAACATGGGTCTGGGTGCATGGTACGCGGGCGGAAGGGCCATGGCTTCGACGGCAGGGGGTGGCTTTGCCCTCATGGTGGAGGGCTTGAGCCTCGCTGGCATGATCGAGTCCCCGATGGTGATCAACATCGGCCAGAGACCGGCCCCAGCGACCGGGCTTCCCACGAGAACCGAGCAGGCCGATCTTCTTTTCGCCCTCTACGCAGGTCACGGCGAGTTTCCCCGGATCATCTTCGCCCCTGGGACTCTTCAGGAAACCTTCCTCCTCACCCAGAAGGCTTTCAACCTAGCGGACAAGTATCAGGTCCCGGCGATCCTGTTGACCGACCAGTATCTGATGGACTCATACTACAACATGCCCTTCATCGATGTGACAGGCTTGGCGGTCGAGAAGAACGTCGTACGCACCGATTCCGAGTACATAAGGTACAGACTCACAGAGGACGGCATATCTCCCAGAGGCATCCCGGGGCATGGTGACGGTCTGGTCTGTCTTGACAGCGATGAACATGACGAGTTCGGAAGGATTACCGAGGATGATGATGTGCGCAGACGGATGGTGGAGAAGAGGTTGAAGAAGCTCCGGTACCTTGTGAAGGACTCCGTGCCGCCAACCCTTTGGGGTGATGAAGGGTACGAAAGCTTGGTCATCGGCTGGGGCTCAACGTACGGAGCACTGAGGGAGGCGGTTGGCAACCTGAAGCGAAGCGGAGTTGCGTTGCTGCACTTCTCCCAGGTGTATCCTCTTCATCCCCGATCATCGGAGTATCTGGAGAAGTGCGACCGCACGATACTGGTGGAGGGTAACGCCACTTCCCAGTTCGGACACGTGCTAGCGCTCGAAACAGGTCACAGAGCCGACCGGACGATTCTGAAGTACGATGGCCTTCCATTCTCGGTGGAAGAGCTGCGGGATAGGCTGGGCAGGGCCCTGATCCAGGAGGCGTGAAGATGAACCCACACCTCTTTGATCTCGAAGTCAAGGACAT
Organism: Hadarchaeota archaeon (SeqCode); assembly: GCA_964452145.1. Taxonomy (GTDB): domain Archaea; phylum CAYQAE01; class CAYQAE01; order CAYVLA01; family CAYVLA01; genus CAYVLA01. The sequence goes on along the minus strand of CAYVLA010000011.1, from coordinate 33,551 downwards.
TGCTTGGTGCCCGGGATGCGGCAACTACGGCATACTCAAGGTCCTCAAGCAGGCCTTGGCTGAGTTGGAGATAGATCCCGGCAGGCTCGTCGTTGTGTCGGGCATAGGACAGGCAGCTAAGACGCCGCAGTACTTCCGCACCAACTATTTCAACGGCCTCCACGGAAGAGCGATCCCGGTTGCCACTGCGGTGAAGGCGGCAAACCCCAGTCTGATCGTTCTGGCCGAAAGCGGCGATGGTTGTATGTACGGGGAGGGAGGCAACCATCTTGTCCATGCCATCCGCCGGAACCCGGACATCACCGTCATAGTTCACAACAACATGGTTTACGGCCTCACAAAGGGCCAGGCTTCGCCGACCAGCCAGCTGGGGTTCAGGACCCCCGTTCAGCTTAAAGGCGTCTTCGAGGAACCCTTCAACCCGATAGCACTCGCGGTATCCATGGATGCCTCCTTCGTTGCGAGAGCATACATCGGGGATGCCGAGCGAACCAAAGAGATCCTGAAGAAGGCCATCAGCCACAAGGGTTTCTCCATAGTGGATGTGTTTCAACCCTGCGTGACCTTCAACAAGATCAACACCTACGAATGGTTCAAGGCTAACACCTACTACCTCGGAGAAGACCATGATCCCCGGAACAGGGTTCTGGCCTTTGGCAAGGCGATCGAGCGAGGGAAGCTGCCCCTGGGCATCATCTACGTCAACTCGAAGCCAACCTTCGAGGAGAATCTGGTGGCGTACCAGGGCGACAAGGATCCCCTCCACAAGAGGGATCTTGACATTTCTCGCCTGTCAAGGCTCATGGATTCCTATCGATCTATGTAGCTCTCCTCGTCAGGTAGTCCGGAGGAGGCTTAGGTCGTTTACGGTACGGGTCAGGTTCATCTACGGCCAGTATGGTATCGAGCCCGGGTTTCGTCTGCACGTGCACTCTCGCCCGCTTGGGACATGTCTCGGCGCAAATCCCACACATGAGGCATATGCCCCTGGGGAAGCCTCCCTCCATCACGATGCTGGCGACGGGGCAGACCGCCGCGCAGAGACCACATCCAGTGCACTTCGACTTATCGACGTAGTACCCGCCATATCGGTTTCTGCGGATCGCCTTGGAGGGGCACATGGAGGCGCAGAGCCCGCAATTTATGCAGGTGATGTAATATCCTTCACGGCCTTTCCTGATGGCTCCGCTCGGACATTTCCGCAGGCATTTCCCGCAGTCGATGCAACTGGAAGATGTTAGGTACACTTAAATCATCGCGACGATCACTATTCAAGCAGATTTGTTCCGTGCGTGTTTGACAACCCGTGTCACTGTCACTGACAGCCGGCGCGCATCATCTTCCGGGCAGGGTGCTCAGGAGATATACGGAACGCCGGGAACCTTCCCTGCTCCGACCCACTCGCCTGTCTTCGTCCTTGGTTCATTGTACGCCATCCGGGGTAATCGAGGTCCCCACAGACAGCGAGTCGGGGGCCATCGAGGGGCGCGAGATGCGACCGCTGCCCGCGAGTAGCTGGAGGCTCAGGGCGGAGTCTCACCACTTGGCTTTGGGCTATGCCCTGTGGCTAAACAGATTTAGGACGGTGTACAGCCACCTTCCGCGTTAGGTGGTTGGTTGGCAACTGGAACCGACGGATTCAGCGTTGTGCGGGACGGCGAAGCCCGTGCAGTGGTGGTGACGGCCGATGAGCCTTTCGAAACGGCGCGCTACGCCGTCGACGAACTGGCATGGCATATCAAGGAAGCGACCGGGGTAGCGTTGGACGTGTTGCCGGAATCCACGGTACCCGACAAGCTGTGCACCCGGATCTATGTCGGCGAAACGGAGGCCGCGCGACGCGTCGGAATCGTTCCGGAGAGCCTGCCGCGGGAGGCCTATGTTATGCGTTCCGTGGGAGGCGACCTCTTCATCGTTGGCCGGGATGGCGACGAGGATCCCCTTCGGCAGGATAATCCTAACGTCGGCACTCTCTTTGGTGTCTATGAGTTCCTAGAGCGATCCCTGGGCGTGCGCTGGCTATGGCCGGGCGAGTTAGGCACATATGTTCCGAAAACCGACGCCGTGGAGTTTTCGCCTGTAAATGAAACCCGCGAACCCGCGCTCAAGTTCCGTCTCCTGCATTGGTCGGGCATTCACGCCATCCTTCAGGGCGGAAAGCTCAGCGAAGAGGACGCCCGGCTGGGGTTCAGCCAGGAAGGGGCTCGGCGCTACGCAGAGGCCTTGCAGGTGCTGTTGCGCCGACACAGGGTGGGCGGAAGGGACATCAAGCCCCCCACGGGACATGTCTTCAGCGGCTGGTGGCAACGCTACGGCCAGGAGCATCCGGAGTGGTTTGCCCTGCGGCGCGATGGGACACGGGGCCACCCGGACAAGAACTACCTTCACGTTCCCATGTGCGTTACCAACGAGGAGTTGCAGGATTTCATCGTCAAGCAGTGGGACGGGGAAAGCGTTCTGCGCTTGGGGCCGGTCGACCGGCCGGGACGGTGTACCTGTGCGAACTGCCGGGCCTGGGATGGTCCACAGCCCGAAACGCCTCCTTGGTTCGCTATGCGGGTGTACAGGACGGACCCGAGGGCACAGGAACTCTTCGCCGGGGCAACCTCGGATCGCTACGCCCGCTTCTGGAAAACCATTCAGCAGAAGGCCGCGAAACGCAATCCGCAGGCCGTCGTGTCGGGGTCATTCATCTACGAGAATGAGTTCCCAGCGCCGGTTACGGGCATCAAGCTGAATAGCAATATCTACGCGGAGTTTGTTCAGTGGCAGGACCCCCACCTACGGTACTTCCCGATGCCCGACGAGGCCTTCGATTGGATCAAGAAACAGTGGCTGGGCTGGAGGGATACAGGCATTAGGATGGGTTACCGGCCCAACTACCTGCACGACGGCTACGTGATGCCCCACTTCGAGACCAGGCAATCCGGCGAATTCTTCAAGTTTGCCTGCGAACACGGCATGGAAGGTGCCTCGTTCGACTCGCTAACTGGGCAGTGGGCGACGCAGGGCCTGCGACTCTACACACATCTGCGCCTCATGAGCAAACCGGGACTGGAGATCCAGACCATCCGTGACGAGTACCTATCGGCGTTCGGGCCCGCCGCCGCTACCATGGATCGTTACTTCGAGTACTGGGAGAGATACGCCTTTGATAACATGATGCGGTTCATCGAACTGTACTGGAACGTGGGGTGGCGCTACAGCAGCTATGTACATCGTGCCCATGTGGCGTTTCCCGAGGAGTGCTTCGGACCGGCGGATGAGCTTCTCGAACAGGCTTTTGCGGAAGCACGCAATCATCCGAATCCCAGATTCGCCGAACGCGTACGGTTCATTCAAATCGGCCTTGAGCACGCCAAGTTGGCTAGGAATCTGGCGGCGGTGTATGACGGCGGGAGAGAAGTTGCGCGTGACCGGGTCGAGGAGGGCAAGGAGGCGCTGCGCAGACTCGTGAAGTTCCGCAAAGAACATGAGCGAATGTTTTTCTCGGATCTTCTCCACGCCACTGGTTTCTGGGAACGCCCGCGCATCAATCTGGATGCCCTGATCAGGATGTTGGACGAGAAGCAGGGGCCTACGGGGCGGGGCTAACCCGATTATCCGGCCACGGGTCATTGGATGCACACTGCGGACCTGATCGCGATCTGTGTCGACCGCGCCCTCCGTTGCCCCCTGCCACCTATCTTGCGGGAATGCAGGGCTTTCATGCAGCTACGTCGTGGCTCAATAGTCAGTTCGCCTTTACGCTGCGACCATAGGGAGCGCCGTTGTGGTCGGCCGGGCCTGATCGTTCTCCTGCTCGAGACGTTTGCCTCCTGGCCCGACTTTAAACGGATCATCGGGAGCGGCGTCTGCCCGGTGGGCTTTCCATGTCTCGGCCTACATATCGCCCCAGTTAGGATGTCGATAGTTCTGGAAATGTTCCTAGACCCGGCACATCTTGCCGTACATGCGCCCTCTTCGATGACGAGGCCCGGGGCCGGATCGATAGGAACTCCTCGCTGCTGGACCCGGTGCCGTAAGGCAGGGCGATCATGCACGGATTTCGCCGGCAACTAAGGTCTTCATGTAGTTCGCGCGCTCAAAGGCCGCGGGATCGGGGACGGATTTCTGACTCAAGCTGCCGCGAAGCTCCTGCAACGATCGGTACTCGTGTCTCTTCATCCACGCCACGATCCCGTCATTGACCTTGCGCAGATGCCCGATCCCGTTCTTCAGAAGCGCCGAAGTCATCATCGCGACACTGGCCCCCGCCATGATCGACTTCACCGCATCTACCGCGCTATGTACTCCTCCCGTCACCGCCATGTCTGGCTTGATGCGTCCGTATAGAATGGCGACCCATCGCAGCCTGAGGCGGAGCTCCTCGGATGTGCTCAGAACCAGATGCGGCACCACGGCCATGTTGTCCGGGTCCAGATCGGGCTGGTAGAAGCGGTTGAATAGGACGAGGCCTTCAATGCCGACGCCCTCGAGGCTCTTGGCCAGGTTGGGCAGGGAGCTAAAGTAGGGACCGATCTTGGCAGCGACCGGCACATCGATTCTCTTCCTTACATCTAAGGCCAGGTCCCTGTACATCGCCTCAACCTTCTGGGAGGTCATATCGGTCCTGGTGGGGACGTAGTAGATGTTCAGCTCTACGGCATCGGCGCCGGCTTTCTCCATAGCTTTTGCGTACTCTACCCAGCCACCCGTCGAGATTCCGTTCAAGCTGCCGATGATCGGCACGCTTGTAGCATCCTTGGCGGCTGCGATGTGCTCTAGGTACTCCTCTGGGCCCAATCTGTAGTCCCCCAGATCGGGGAAGTAGGACAGGGACTCCGGAAAACTTTCGGTTCCCTGCACAAGGTACCTATCCAGTTCCTTGGCCTCTGCTGTTATCTGCTCCTCGAAGAGGGAGTGCAGCACGATCGCTCCGGCCCCGGCCTCCTCGGCTTTACGGATGTTTTCGATGCTCTCCCAGAGCGGCGAAGGAGAGGCAACCAAGGGGCTCCTCAGTCGCAGGCCTAGATAGGTCGTCGAGATATCGGTCATTTCTTCTCACCGTGCGGGGCGGGCATGGATGCCCAGTATTCATAGAGCCTCCACCGGCTCGCCACATCATCCTCGGCAAGCTTGAGCAATTCGGCTGCCCGTTCAGGCTTTGCGGTTGCCAGCATGCTGTAGCGGGTCTCGTTGTAGGCGTAGTCCTTCAGTGGCAGGCTTGGGGGCTTGGAGTCCAGCTGGAGCGGGTTCTTCCCCTCCTTGGCAAGGTCGGGATTGTACCGCATCAAAGGCCAGTGGCCCGACATGACTGCAGCGCGTTGCTGGTCCATGCCGTGAGCCAGATCGTACCCGTGGCCGATGCAGTGGCTGTAGGCGATGATCAAGGAGGGCCCCTCAAAGGCCTCTGCCTCCCGGAAAGCCTTCACCGTTTGGGAATCACTGGCACCAAGCGCGACCCTCGCCACGTATGCCGTTCCGTAGGTCATGGCCATGAGGGCTAAGTCCTTCTTGGCAGTGGGCTTGCCCGCCGCCGCGAACTTGGCCACGGCGCCTCGCGGGGTCGCCTTGGAAACCTGTCCTCCGGTGTTGGAGTAGACCTCTGTGTCCAGGACCAGCATGTTGACGTTGCGTCCCAGGCTCAGAACGTGGTCTAGGCCGCCGAATCCGATGTCATATGCCCAGCCATCACCTCCCACTATCCAAACGCTTTTCTTGACCAAGACATCGGCCATGGAAAGCAGCTGCCTGGCTTCGTCTGTCTGCAGGCCTCCAAGCATCTCCTTGAGCTTGGCAACCCTGTCGCGCTGGCTCTCGATGCCGGCCTCGGTTGACTGATCGGCGCTCAGAAGATCTTGCACAAGTTTGGTGTCGGTCTTCTCCGCGAGACGTCGAAGCAGCTCCTTGGCGTATTCGATCTGCTTGTCAAGCGCGATTCGCATGCCCAGGCCGAACTCTGCATTGTCCTCAAACAGGGAGTTGGACCATGCGGGTCCCCGTCCGCGCCGGTCGACTGCGAAGGGCGTTGTTGGCAGGTTCCCGCCATAGATTGACGAGCAGCCAGTGGCATTGGCGATCAGGGCTCTGTCCCCGAAGAGCTGGGTCAGCAGTTTGACGTAGGGGGTCTCCCCGCACCCAGCGCAGGCGCCCGAGAACTCAAAGAGCGGCGGAACGAGCTGCAGATCCTTGATCCTGTCTAGGGCCAGCAGCCTTCTGTCTGGGTCGGGGAGTTTGAGAAAGAAATCCCAGTTCTCGGCTTCCTGATCTTTCAGTGGTACCTCGGGAGCCATGTTGATTGCTCGGTGCTTGGGTTCGCTCTTATCCCGCCCAGGGCATACCTTAGTGCAAAGAGTACATCCGGTGCAGTCCTCAGGCGCGACCTGAACAGTATACCTCATCTTGGGGAACTGGCGCCACTTCGCCTCGGTGGATTTGAAGCTTTTAGGTGCATCTTTCAGAAGTCCCGGGTCATAGACCTTGGACCTTATCACACCGTGTGGGCAGACCGAGACACACCTGCCGCACTGGATGCAGACCTTAGAGTCCCAGACCGGTATCTCGAGGGCGATGTTCCGCTTCTCCCACCGGGTCGTGGCGCTGGGGAACGTCCCATCCGCCGGCAGTGCGCTCACTGGCAGGTCATCACCCCGACCCGCCAGCATCTTTGCGGTCACCTTCTGCACGAACTCCGGCGCCTGCAATGGCACTGGGGAGCGTATGTCGAAGGTGCTGGTGATTCGGGAAGGAACCTTTACCTGGTGGAGATTGCTGAGGGCATTGTCCACGGCTCTGAAGTTCATCTCCACGATTGCCCTGCCGCGTTTCCCGTAGGTTTCCTCGATGGCGTTCTTGATGGCGCGGATCGCTTCCTCCTTCGGCAACACCCTGCTTAAGGCGAAGAAGCAGGTCTGCATGACCGTGTTGATTCTCCCGCCCATCCCGGCCTCTTTTGCCACCCTGTAACCATCGATGACGTAGAACTTCAGCTTCCTTTCCGTGATCTGGCGCTGGACCGTGACGGGGAGGTGATCCCATACCTCCTCAGGTCCGTACGGGCTGTTCAAGAGAAAGGTTGCTCCGGGCTCGGCTTTGGCAAGCACATCGAACCGGTCTAGAAACGAGAACTGGTGGCAGGCCACGAAGTTGGCGTTCTCGATTAGGTACGGGGAGTGTATCGGGTTGGGGCCGAATCGCAGATGGGAGATCGTCAAGGAGCCTGCCTTGCGAGAGTCGTAGACGAAGTATCCCTGGGCATGGTTGGACGTGCCCTCTCCGATGATCTTGATGGAGTTCTTATTCGCACTGACCGTGCCGTCGGATCCCAATCCATAGAACAGGGCGCGAACCCTTCCAGGCCCCTCGACCATGAATCGCGGGTCATAGTCCAAGCTTGTGTGGGTCAGGTCATCGCATATGCCGACTGTGAAATGGTTCTTGGGATCTTCCTTGGCCATCTCGTCGAAGATCCCTTTGACCATGGCTGGCGTGAACTCTTTGGAGGAGAGTCCGTACCTGCCCCCGATGATCCTGGGTGAACTGGGTGCGAGTCCTATCCTTCTCGCCTCGGCCAACGCCGACACGATGTCCAGGTACAGGGGTTCACCCGAGCTGCCCGGTTCCTTGGTCCTGTCGAGCGTCGCAATCATCCTGACCGTCGAGGGCAGCACGCTAAGGAAGCGTTCCACCGAGAAGGGCCGGTAGAGTCGGATCTTGATCAGACCGACCTTCTCTCCCTTGCCGTTGAGATGCTCCACCGTCTCTTGGACTGTCTCCGCCCCCGAGCCCATGATGACTATGACCCGCTCGGCATCGGGAGCCCCCTCGTAGTCGAAGAGACTGTATCTACGCCCAGTGATCTGGGCGTACCGATCCATGACCCTACCGACGATCTCGGGGCAGGCGTTGTAGTACGGGTTGGAAGCCTCCCGTGCTTGGAAGAAGACGT
>CAYVLA010000011.1:0-25611 GCA_964452145.1 Hadarchaeota archaeon (SeqCode) | reverse complement strand
GTGCCGCGGATGAAGGGGCGATCGGGCGAGAGGGCCCTTGCCCGGTGAGCCCGCACAAGCCGATCATCGATCAGGGCATGCATCTGGTCTTTGGTCGGCAGCTGGACCTTGGCGACCTCGTGGGACGTCCGGAAACCGTCGAAGAAGTGGAGGAAGGGCACCCGGGCCTCCAGGGTTGCGGCCTGGGCTATCAGGGCCATGTCAGCGACCTCTTGTACCGAGTTCGATGCGAGCATCGCGAAGCCCGTAGCCCTAATCACCATGACATCGCTGTGGTCGCCGAATATCGACAGAGCGTGGGTCGCCAGGGTTCGGGCCGCGACATGGATCACGCCCGATGTCAGCTCACCGGCCATCTTGTACATGTTGGGGATCATGAGCAACAGGCCTTGGGAGGCCGTGAAGGTGGTGGTCAGGCCTCCCGCCTGCAGGGAACCGTGGACCGCTCCCGCTGCACCTCCCTCGCTCTGCATCTCCACGACCTGGGGAACCGTTCCCCAGATGTTCGGCCTGGCTTGGGCAGCCCATTCATCTGCGTGCTCACCCATCGGTGAAGATGGCGTGATCGGATAGATTGCTATGACCTCGTTGACATGGTATGCCGAGTACGCAGCGGCCTCGTTTCCATCGATAGTGACTTCCTTCTGTGTCATCCAAAGCGCCTCCTCTTCCGTCAGGACTTGACAGTCCCAGGGCCCCACCGCCTCTTATATCTCAAGCTTTTGCGTCATTCTTGCACCATAAGTGAAACCAAGTGCCCAGCATCCGGCATCGGCAAACCTGTGCAACGCAGTCGGAGCCATCCTGCTATCGAACGTCAACGACCGAGAAGACCTTCTCCATGGGCCATGTGCGAGGGTCGCAGTCAATTGCCTGTGCCGGCCTCACGCCAAGGCCTCGAAAGCAAATACCGCGGCCATTGCCAGCAAGATGATCCCGCTGATCTTGGGAAGGTATCTCTGGTACTTGGTGATTCTGGATTCGAAGGCCTCGACCATCTTCAGCCCCGCCAGCGTTGCAGCCAGTATGGATCCAGTAACCGCAAAGGCATATGTTGTCATGAGGACCCAGGGATTCAAGCCCGCCATCACGAAAGCCAGAAGGGCAAACTCCTCTTCGTGGGCGAAGCCGAGTACAAAGGCAACGGCGGCGATCCGCCGAAGAGTCAGAACTTCCCTCTCCTCATGGAGGTGCAGGTGTGTGTGCTGCCGTCCATCCAGGTGTGGATGTTCATGCTCGTGCTCCATTGAGTCGAAGAGGCCGGGGTGCAGATGCCCATGCTGGGATTCCTCGATGTCCTCGGTGGCCTCTCTGAGAAACATGACGCCAAGGATCACCAGCAGACCTGTCGCAACCAGACTCATCACTTTGGATGGAAGGGTGACAAGGTTTGTGAAGACAACGTACGCCACGACAACTGCTATGGACGACACGAAGTGGGCAAAGGAGATTATCGAGGAAGCCGTCACGGCCGAAACCAACCTCCTCCTTCTTGCGGCAGAGTAGAGCACAGCGATGGGCCATCCGTGGCCAGGCTCGAGGCCGTGGACAAGACCAATGATGACTGCCCCAAGCAGGACTCTCTGCACCACGCAACCAGGTCGCCACGGGTGGCTCTTAAGACTTACGCCGACACCGACTACTCAGGGCTCGGCCGCCAAGCTCGGGTAGACGCTCTTCAGGGCGGCCTCCAGAACAGACTCGACTCAACTGCAACCTACGCCCTCGACCACCAGACTCGCTCTGATCGTGATGATCGCCGTCAAGAGGTGGTGGTTGGCTTTCGGGTGACATGCCATCGTGCTCTTTGCCCAAACCCAAACCGGTAAGCTTTAAACGTGAGGGTAGGACCGAGTTGGGCACACTTCAACTGGCTGGGGTTATCCACATGTTCTGCTATCAATGCCAAGAGACCGTCGGCAACAAGGCGTGCACCGTCAAGGGCGCATGCGGCAAGAAGGGAGATACCTCTTGCTTGCAGGACCTCCTCATCCATCTCCTGAAAGGAGTCTCCTTCTACCAGCTCGTACTATCGGAAAGGAAGTTGATGGATAGACGGGCCAGTGAGTTCATGCTAGTCGCGCTGTTCTCCACAGTGACCAACGTTAACTTCGACAACGAGAGGTTCTACGAGTACATCAGGAAGGCGATCCAGATCAGGGATGGGCTTTCAAAGAGAGCAGGCAGGGGCAACCACACGGCCCCCGATGAAGCCACGTGGGCGTCCAGAAGCCGAGACGAGATGCTCAGAAAGTCTGGTGAGGTCGGATTCCTGTCCATCCAGGACGAGGACAGAAGATCTCTGGTTGCCACCATCATCTACGGCCTCAAAGGCATCGCTGCATATTTCCATCACGCAGCGGTCCTCGGTGCCTGGGATGAGGACATAGCCAGATTCATGAATGAGGCGCTGGCTTCAACGATTGAAGGCAGGTGCTCACAGGAACAGCTGCTGGACATTGTGATCAGGGTTGGAGAATACGGCGTCAAAACCATGGCCCTCTTGGACAAGGCCAACACCGACAGGTACGGCAAGCCCGGGCCGACAAAGGTGAGGGTCGGGGTCCGGAACCGTCCCGGGATACTCATCACTGGCCATGACCTGAGGGACCTAGAGGACCTTCTGGATCAGACTAGAGGAAGCGGGGTGGACGTCTACACCCACGGCGAGATGCTTCCCGCTCATTGCTACCCTTTCTTCAAGAGATACGACAATGTCTACGGGAATTATGGTGGCTCTTGGTGGATGCAAAGGGAGGAATTCGAGGAGTTCAACGGTCCCATCATAGTGACCACCAACTGCCTAGTTCCCCCAAAAGAATCCTACAAAGACAGGATCTATACGACATCGATGGTTGGTCTTCCTGGTCTGAAGCACATCTCGGACAGAGCCGATGGGAGGCCCAAGGATTTCTCGACAGTCATAGAACACGCTAAGCGATGCCCGTCACCCACCAAGCTGGAGGATGGCGAGATCGTGGGGGGATTCTCCCACTTCTTCCTTGAAGGGATTCTCGACGAAGTCATAAAGAAGGTGAAGCAGGGGCGGGTGTCCCGATTCTACGTCATGGCCGGATGCGACGGAAGTCACAGGACGCGGCAGCACTACACAGACTTTGCCAATTCCCTTCCCAAGGATTCGGTGATTCTCACTGCTGGATGCGCCAAGTATCGATACAACAAGCTTGGGCTCGGGGAGGTCGATGGGATCCCTCGCGTCCTGGATGCCGGTCAATGCAACGACTCCTATTCCCTGGCCCTGACCGCGATCAAGCTCGCTCAGAAGCTGGGCACGGACATTAACTCCCTCCCAATATCATACGAGATTGCGTGGTATGAGCAGAAGGCGGTGCTAGTCCTTCTGTCCCTGCTGTACATTGGCGTGAGGGGGATCAATCTCGGCCCCACGCTTCCCGCATTCGTGTCGCCAACGACGCTCCGCATGCTTGAGGACAGACTTCTCTCCAAGAAGCCGGAGGGTCAGTGGCTGATGCGAGCACCAGCCATTGGTGGATGACGGATCTCCCGCGCACCAGATTCGAGGTCGGACTGTCGGGCAATGTCGAGTGGCATCTGGCCATCGCCCATTCCGCTCGCTGAAAGGCATGCGAGTTACCCCATGCATGCGCTGCTGGGGAACAAGGTGCTGCGTTGCGGTCCCGTCGGATTGCCAGTCCGGGGAACAGGATCGCCTCCAGAAGACCCTTTTTCAGCTTCCCTAGCCAGGAGTGTGGCAGTGCCACCCGAGGATGCGATCATGAAGGTCTATCTAGATAATGCGTCCACAACCCGCGTTGATCCGAGGGTATTGCAGGCCATGGAGGGCTACTACCTCGAAGACTACGGAGCACCGACCAGTGAGTACGGGCATTCCTGGGGGACGAGGTCTCTGGAGGCCCTGCATCGCAGCCGTGAGGTGATCGCGCAGGCCCTCGGCGCGTTGCCTGATGAGGTCATCCTCACCTCAGGAGGGGTCGAGTCAAACAACATGGCCATTCAGGGAGTGGCGCGGGCAAAGGGACATGGAACGATCATCACATCCAAGATTGAGCATTCCTCGGTGCTGAGCACAGTGGGAGCCCTGAGCAAGGCCGGGTTCAGAGTGCGCTACCTGGGCGTTAATTCCGAGGGCTTCATCGATCCTGCGAGCCTGGATTCATCGATTGACGATGATACCATTCTGGTGACGCTCGGGCATGCCAACGGTGAGATCGGAACCGTCCAGGACGTGCGCGCTGTGTCCGAGGTCTGCGCGGACCATCGGGTCCCGCTGCATTTGGATGCTCGCCAAAGCTTCCTCTGGGAGGGCCTGGATCTCTCAAGGGTCGGGGCCAATCTGGTGTCCCTCACGGCCCACACAATCCACGGACCCAAGGGCGTTGGCGCGCTCATCACACGCGGCGATTTGGAGCTTGCTCCGATAATGTACGGGCCTGGGACCGAGTTCAACAACAGACCCGGGACGGCCAACATACCGGGTGCCGTGGGGATGGCTAAGGCTGTTGAGATCTGGGACCCGAAGGATGTCGAGCGCGTCCGCTCGATGTGCGAGAAACTGTTGGACACGATTAGGCGTGACATCCCTGACACGGAGATCAACGGACCGAAGGGGAGAAGGCTGGCGAACCTCCTCAGCTGCAATTTCAAGTACGTAGAAGGTGAGTCCATACTGCTGTATCTGGACATGGCCGGCATAGCGGTCAGCACGGGCTCGGCATGCGCATCGAAGAACCTGCGACCCAGCTACGTTCTCTCGGCCATAGGCATACCGCCCGAGAAAAGCCATGGATCCATCAGATTCTCTCTGTCTAGGTTCAACACTGATGAGGAGATCGAGTACGCCTCAGGCAAGGTCGTTGAGGTGGTTAAAAGACTCAAAGAGATGAGTTCGATGAGGTGATGATGTGGGTGTCTACTCGGAGAAAGTGATGGAACATTTCCAGAACCCCAGGAACATGGGAGAGATGAAGGACGCCGACGCCATCGGAAGGGTCGGGAACCCCGTCTGTGGGGATGTCATGAACATCTTCATCAAGGTGCGGGACAATCGAATAGCGGACATCAGCTTCAAGACCATGGGTTGCGCAGCCGCGATAGCCACCAGCAGCATGGTCACGGAGTTGGCAAAGGGAAAGACCTTGGAGGAGGCGGAGAAGATCACTCGGAGGGACGTGGCCGATGCCTTGGACGGTCTGCCTCCGATCAAGATGCACTGCTCCAACCTGGCCGCCGACGGCCTCAAGGACGCGATCAAGGCCTACAGGGCCGCGCATGCAGGCGAGAAGGCGGAACGATTACCCGCGCCATGCAGGGAGTGCCCAATCATGGAGGGGTGTGAGCGCGTTGAAGGTTGACTGCCTCGGCAAGACCTGTCCCAAGCCCCTCATCGAAGCAAGAAAGGCCATGCGGGATGCACGGCCGGGAGAGGTCATCGAGATAACAGGCGACCATGCTCCATCCAAGAAGGAGATACCGATGGCCGTCGGGCTTCTAGGCCATGAGCTGCTGGGCATCGATGAGAAGGACCGCATCTGGACCATAAGGATCAGGAAGAAGGCTGACTAGGGGGCACGAGAGTGGTTGAAGCCAAGAAGATGACGATCATCCTCCATTCCGGCGAGATGGACAAGGTCTACAGCGCCCTCATACTCGGCACAGGTGCCCTGTCCATGGGCATGAACGTCTCCATCTACTTCACGTTCTGGGGCCTCGAAAGGCTGAAGAAGGGCAAGTTGGCCAAGGGGGGCCTTTCACGGATGAACCTGCTTGGCCTGGGAAAGAGGATGATGGGTTCCCGGATGAAGAGGGCCAATGTGGAGAGCCTTGAGACCCTGCTGAAGGACTTCCGCGATTTGGGTGGCAAGATAATTGCGTGTGAGATGACGATGGGCGTGATGGGGATCTGCCAAGAAGATCTCGACATGGGCTATGTGGATGAGTGCGGGGCAGTTGGGTCGTACCTTAGGGAGGCCATGGAATCAGAGATCAATCTCTTCATATGATGGATTCGGGGCGATTCGAGACGGTCGAGAACAGGGGCCATCGACTTCGCGGTCTGAGCCGGCGAGCCATCCTCAGAGTCGTCCCACAAGTCTGAAGCTGCTGCCATGAGGCAGATGCCGGGCGACTATGCCCGGCAGCTGGCTGTTGATGTACTGGGTGAGAGTGACCATGCCGGGCTGTTCCGACGTGCCATGGTTAACCCTGATAACCGGATGGCTCAAGTCCTGGGCCATCTGTATGCCTGCCCAGTAGGAGGAGCCATCGTCGCAAACTATGGAGCAGTCGCACCCCATTGCCATGTAAGCCTCGATGCTGCATCCACATCCCGTGCCTATCCCGATCCGTGAAACAGCGGCATGCGCGTCCCCGACAACCTGTACCATCGGTTCGCCCAGGGCAGCGCACCTGAGTGCCACGGCCTCTGCCAAATCGTCCAGTCGGACGGGCTCTATGTCATAGCGGTGTTGATAGCCGTTCGCGCCCGTTGCCACAGGGCTGTCTCCAAGTCCGAGGAAACGTGCCCAGGCCCAAGGTATGCCGATCTGGGGCCAGCGATCCCAGCTGTCATGGATTCTCATGATGGCCAGCCCGTTATCCTCGATGTAACTCAGTTTCTCGGTAGCTTGTGGCCGGCTTGCCGGATCCTTGTCCAGATGGTTCCAGAATGTCGGCTCGTGGCAGATCACGAACCCGATGCCAAGATCCACCGCCCTGCGAAGGGCCCGGAAACTCGCCATCCATGTCACAAGGCATGCAGCGACATCCCTCTCCGGGTTGCCCACGATGACGCGGTCGACCGTCTTGCTGCGATCAACCCATTCGGCTCGCGAGAGGAAGTGTTCGAGAATGTCTCCGATCTTCATCTCGGTTCACCCGATCTCCGGGCGCTCTCAGGCTGATACTCCGCTATCGAACGGACCATGGCCAGATAGTTGTCATCTGGTATGTTGTCCAGGGGGCTTGTATTGCATGCTGCCACGTACCTACCCTTCCGGCTCCCCGTCTCCAGCATGGCCCGCGTCTCTTGCACGATGTCAGCGGGGTTCGACAGGTAGAGAAATGTCACATCCATGTTACCGATTAGGACTATGCGGTCGCCGAATCTGGTGGCAAGGTCTCCCAGATCATTCGCCGTCTTCTCGCATCCGTGTACGGCCGAGAAGCCGAGTTCGACTAACATGGGGATCACATCGTCAAGCTTGCCATCGGTGTGGAAGGCATAGGGAATACCCAGCTTCCTGAGGTGAGAGACCGTCTCCCTTGTCCTGTCGTAGACCAGTCTTCGGAACAGGGCGGGATGGATCATGAGGCCATGCTTGTAGGCGCAGTCCCCATCCAGCAGAACCACATCTGGCCGGACCTCTCTTATAACCGAGTCGATCGCCATTCGGCTCCGCTCTTCGACCCATTCAAAGGCCCTGTCGACGAAGTCGAAGTCTCGGTAGACTTTGCCCACGAACTTGACAAGCCCCATGGAGGTCGCGATGGTGTGGAGACACCATGGTATCACTGCCCATGAGAGGAGGCCGGCGTCTCTGATCAGGCCCTGGTTCTCCCTCCACGGATCGATCATGCTATCCCAGTCCGGAAGCGCCCGTTCCTCCAGCTGTCGGAACTCGCTCAAGGAGCCTCCCGCATACCTCCTGACTCCAGCACTTGTATCCTCGTTGATGTTGAAGCCGGTGTTTATGCCCACTC
This sequence comes from Hadarchaeota archaeon (SeqCode), assembly GCA_964452145.1. Lineage (GTDB taxonomy): Archaea > CAYQAE01 > CAYQAE01 > CAYVLA01 > CAYVLA01 > CAYVLA01. Next base: position 17,910 of record CAYVLA010000011.1, on the reverse strand, counting down.
CACCCAGAGGTACGATGGCCATGCCCAGGTCTTGGGTCATCAGGATCCGGTTCTCGACATTGGACTGGTCTCCGTACCGTCTGCTGGCGAAGGCGGACATTCCGAACCATACCTCCCAGAATGGAGGTTTGTAGATCCGTCCTCCGCTGAGCAGCGTCTTCAGATCTTTGCTTTCCCTCCGCAATGACAAGTGGGTCTCCTCCGCCGCGGAACGGTTCCAGAGAAAGATGGCATGAGGGGGTCCCCGCATCTGCATTTCTTAACACTATCCCTTGGGCGGGTGCCCGGAGGTCGCAATCTCGCCTCAATTGATCTCGATGGCCGGGACCGGGCTGCCTAGATTCATCATTGACTTCCGCCTTCCCCGGGTTTCTGCTTACTGGTTCCGTTCAGTACTTCTCAATCATCACGGGCCCGGCAGGGATCTGCCTTGCCGGAGACTCGGAGGAACGCATTAAAAGGACTCCGTGTCGCTTACAGTGCTATCCTGATCGGGAGTGATCGCATGGACGAGAGGCTGGCAGTCAAAGGGGGTCGCAAGACCATTCCCGACGGAACGATCAAGAACTGGCCCACCATTGATGATCTGGACCGTGACATGGTCATATCATCCCTTGAGGGAGGGAGCCATGCTTTCGGCCCCAACTGCGCCGCCTTTCAGGATGAATTCGCCGCGTGGAACGGAAACAAGTATGCCATAACGACGAACTCGGGGACTGCGGCTCTGCACATGGGCGTGGCGGCAAGCGACTGCCAGCCCGGTGATGAGGTGATCGTCCCGGCCTATTCCTGGTCCTCCTCCGCCACCTGCATCCTGCATCACAACTGCATTCCGGTCTTCGTCGACATCGACTTCGACACGATGAACATGGATGTGAACAAGATCGAGGCAGCCATCACACCCAGGACAAGGGCCATCATGGTTGTTCACCTCCACGGACTGCCCATGGATATGGACACGGTCATGGACATAGCGGACGAGCATGATTTGTACGTCATAGAGGACGCCTGCCAGGCGCACGGTGCGAAGTTCCACGGTAGGAAGGTGGGCACGTTTGGGCACTGCGCGGCGTTCAGCTTCAATCAGAACAAGCTGCTTTGCTCGGGGGAGGGCGGAATGTTCGTCACCGATGACGAGGAGATTCTGGGCAAGGCCAAGCAGCTCTGGTCCTTCGGGGAGACTAGGACCCCGCTCCAGTCCAGGGACTATCATGCCTATGCCCTCGGGTGGATGTACCGCAACAACGACCTCAACGCCGCGTTTGGCAGGGCCCAGCTGAAGAAGCTGGACGGGTACCTTGCCCAGCAGAAGGTGAACGCGAGCCGGCTTTCCGAATGCTTGGAGGACGTGCCGAACCTGATATTGCCAAGGGAGCCCAAGGGCTACGAACACAACTGGTACAACTACACCCTTCGCTTCGATATGGAGGGCATGGGACACGTCCAGGACGCGGGCTCCTTCCGAAACAAGATCATCAAAGCCATGAGGGCCGAGGGAGTTGACACGGGGCTCTGGCAGCATTTCACACTCCCGGCTATGACCGTCTTCCAAGCCAAGAATGGTTACGGACGGGGCTGTCCCTGGCGATGTCCGCACGCAGGGGTTGTTGACTACTCCCCGGCCTCCTTCCCGGTCGCCCAACGGCACTGCGACTGGCATACCGGAATGACGACTCCGCTGCGATCCCCCAACGGCCCGGAGGTGGCCGAGCTTATGGCTGACGGCATTCGCAAAGTCATGCGTAACCTGGATCAGCTGTAGGATGGGTGTCGGCATGTCTCTTCAGGCTGGCTTCTCGGAGGTTGAAATTACCCCGCCCGTTGGAACGATGAAGATAGGCTGGAAGAAGCTCATCGTCTCGGACAAGGTGCTGGATCCTCTGTATGCGCGCACCGCGATACTGGACTCCGGCAGTCGGAGAGTCGCTTTCATACAGCTGGATACCCTGAGCATAAGGTGGACCCAGGTTTCGGATATCCGGGGCAGGATCTCCGAGTCATACGGTTTCCCGGGCGAGAACATCATGGTTGCAGCCACCCACAACCATGCCGGTCCAGCGGTGGCGAACTGCGGGGACGTGCCCCGAGATGATGTGTACGTGGAGCAGATGGTCGACAAGGTGGTGTCCTCCTTCGGTGCCGCCCTGGCCAACCTGAAAGAAGCTCGGATCGGATTCGGAAGCCGATCCGAATTCACGGTTAGCTTCAACCGACGGGTTGTGATGAGGGACGGCACGGTGCGAACCCACGGGAGGTTTACCGATCCGGATGCGCTGTGCATGGAGGGTCCCATAGACCCGGAGGTGGCCGTCATGGCCGCCAAGGGAGAGGATGATCGAATCCTGGGGCTGATCGTGAACTTCGCCTGTCATCCCGCTCACCATGGTGCCGGTGGGGAACTGTCAGGCGGCTTTCCCGGGGTTCTTGCCAGGATCATGAAGTCGCGTGGATGTCCGGTGACCCTCTTTCTTGACGGGGCTTCTGGAAACATCACCACCGTGGATCCGACCAGAGGGGGACTGGATGTGCCCAAGGAGGAGATAGGGGGCAGACTGGCGGAGGATGTCACAGCTATTCTGAAAAGCATGCAGTCCGCATCGGAGGTCCGCCTTGGCTGCCGTTCTGGGACGATACGGCTGCCGTTCCGCGCCATAACGGATGACGAGACTCAGGGTAGGGTCAGGGGAGCTCAACGCTTCATCGACTCGGCCATCTACGACAGGGAGATGCCGCGTGTAAAGGATCGGATAAGGAGGATGGGCACCCAGCCAGCAGAGGTCCAGGTGATCTGCATTGGTGACCACGCCTTCGCCGGCATCCCGGCTGAGTACTTCGTCCAGCTGGGGCTCCGCATCAAGGAGGAGGCCTACCCGGTCCGTGCCCTAGTGGTTGGGCAGGCCAACGGAATGGTCGGATACGTTCCCCACCGCGACGCCTTTCGACGCGGCGGCTATGAAACGACGTTGTGCGATAGCAGCAGACTGGCCCCGGAAGCGGGCGATCTCCTAGCTGATTGTGCCCTCGAACTCATGGGCTCTTGCCATGAGCAAAGTCCCTCGCCGGAATCGTAAGCATCCGTACCTAGGCGCTTATCCCAAGCTCGCTGCGAACCTTGTCCGAGAGGGCAGCCTTAACCACCCTGAAGAGGGTGGGCGTATCGACCATGCGGACTTCTGCGGCCCCGATTCTTCCCTTGATCTGTCCCCCCGCGGTGTCTAGAGGATCGTCCACCCTCTGGAAGTCGCCAAGGAACTCCTTCCATGAGTCGGGAAGAGCCAGGCCTGATTCCTCCACCGCGGTCCACTCAGCCACGTGGATCGTCGAGTTGCTTCTGTGGTCCACGCCCAGCAAGAGTACTCCCCCTCCAAGCTCCTTCATCCTATTCAGCGGATGATCCTGCAGCTTCTGTCCCGATCGGTTATCGTGGCCCTCTAGAACGGAGTCTGCGAACCTGCCCCAGGCAGCGAAGGACCCGGAATACTGCTTACTCCTCTTGGTTTCCGGGCGGCGCCAGAATCTGTCAGGGATCGCGCCCGTCCACACCGGCATCCTCCATGGTTTGATCTCTGAGGCGGGAAGAGGGGGTCCACTTCTCGTGAGGGTAACCGCCTCCGATTCCTCCGGACAGGGCCCGGACAGCTTGACGCCCCAGCCACTCCTAACCAGCATGCGCGGGGTCTCGTCCCATATTCTCCTTACAAGGGCGGAGGGCGACGCAAACGGATAGGGTAGGCCCTCTTCTTGAGCTATGTCCCTCAGCTCGGACCACAGCCGTTCGGGCCTCGCTTGGTAGATGAAAGGCGTCGACAGGGCAGTCGCGGCGCCAGACCTGAAGGCCAGTGATTCCAGAAGGAAGATGACCTGCCCGCTATAGGCCGGCATCACTAAGGTTCCCTTTCGGGTTACCACTTCCTCGAGCGCATCTATGACGGAATCGGCACCGCCTTCCACATGGCCGAAGCTGCTGAGGCGGCTGTGAACCACCAGGTGTTGGCCTTTCCGCAGCCCCACCGATTCCAAGCCCTCAATGAGCGCTTCCTTCGAAAGAGACACGGATGAAGTGCCCCCAGCTGGCCATGCGATCTCGTGTACTAGGCCCTTGGCGCAAGGCAGCTCCGCGCATCGAAGCCGAACCCTAGAACGAGGAGTCCTTCCATTGCTCTAGGGCTTTCCTCAGCTCCTCGTGCGTCTTGGCGTATTCCGCAAGGTCGCTGCCCTGCTCCACTGCATCCAAGGCCTGCCTCATGGCTGTGGCCCCTGCGAAGCTACCATCAGGGTGGCCGTGGACGCCTCCCCCTGCCTGGATGATCACATCGTTTCCGAAGATTCGGACAAGATCCGGGACTAATGTGGGGTATAAGCCTCCCGATGCAACGGGAAACACTGGCTTGATGCGGTGCATATCGGATTTCAGCGCGTCGATGTTGGCTAGGACCTCTTCCTTGGTCTCCTTCATCTTGCCCACGGCCGTGCCGACATGGAGCTGGTCGGCGCCTATGAGCCTAGTGTTCTTGGCGATCACCTTCATGGATATCCCGTGCTTGGGCAAGAGGGTGAACGCCCCGTGCCCGGCCCTGTGGGCGTGTATCACCAGGTCCAGGTCCTCTTCGCGCAATGTCTGGAACCCGGAGTTGCCGCAGGTGATGATGTCCACCATGACGTATTCGCCGCCCTCTTGCTGGACGAGCTTGGCCCTTTTGATCATCTCATTTGACTCGGCGGTGACGTTGACCATGTATACCTTCCTCTCGCCGGTCTCCTTTTCAGCCCTGTCCCGGGCCTTGAGCGTGAGCTTCAGCCGCTTGTCGAAAACGTTGAAAGACTGGCTTGAGAGGTTCTCGTCGTCCTTCACCACATCGCATCCCCCGGCCCAGGCCTCGTACGCCACCTCGGAGTGATCCTCGCTTACAAGGCCGAGCTTGGGCTTGATGATCGTTCCAACGAGCGGCCGCTTGGGAACCTTCACTACTTCCCGGACTCCCTTGATGCCATACTTGGGGCCTTTGAAGCTGGTGGCGAGATCCTTGGGATAGTGGATGTCGTCCAGCTTCAGGTATCGGATCCCCTTTAGGCCGAAGACGTTGCCGGCAACGCTGCTCATGATGTTGGCCATGTTCCCGGGCTCAAATAGCGGGGCCGGGTAGGCGATCTTGATCCTGCTACCTTCGATGTCGAAGACAGTTGCATGGAGCTTCTCCACATACGATTTCATGGTGGTGAGCTCGGTCCAGGTCCCGACGGAGCTCTCCGCCGCGACTCCGCCAGCGGCGACTCTGAAATCCATCGTCCCGTCCGTCTCGACGAGGAACTCGCAGACGAGGTCGGACTTGTCGGGCTCGTGACTTGTATCCACGAAGTCCAGATATTTCATTCCATGCCTCCAGATTGCCTTACGGTCACGGCTATATAAGACTAACCTCCATTCAAGGGCTTTGTCGAATTGGGAAAAACGCCCCTCATCGAGGCCCTCCCAGGCATGGTCTGGTCTGAGAATACCAATTAAAGGGGCGATGCGATCACTTCTCGTCTAGGTGGATCGGAAGATGCGCTCGCTCCGAATTGCCATGGCCCAGCTCAATCCGACCGTGGGCGATCTCCAAGGCAACACCGACCTGATAAGGAAGGCCATGGACGATGCGCGATCCTGGGGAGCCGATCTTGTGACCTTCCCAGAGATGGCCATCACCGGTTATCCTCCTGAAGATCTCCTGCTCAGGCCGAAGTTCATCGAAGAGAACGCGAGATGTCTTGAGGAGATCGCTGCGGCCTCGGATGGCCTGACTCTGGTGGTCGGGTACGTGGACGCCAAGTCGGATCTGTACAACGCGGCCGCAGTTGTCCACAACGGGCGTGTGGTTGACACATACCACAAGATCTACCTGCCCAACTACGGCGTCTTCGACGAGAACCGGTACTTCCAACAGGGCCATCGATGCCCCGTCTACGTCATAGGCGGCGTCGGTGTCGGCGTTACGATCTGCGAGGACATCTGGTACGAAGCCGGCCCGGCAGCCCTCCAGGCCTACTCGGGAGCCGAGGTCCTTGTGAACATCAGCGCCTCCCCGTACCACTTCAAGAAAGGCAGCTTCCGCCAGAGGGTCCTTGCCACAAGGGCCTCCGATAATGTGGCCATCGTTGCGTACAACAATATCGTGGGTGGTCAGGATGAGCTGATCTTCGATGGTAACAGCATGATACTGGACGAGCAGGGTCGCTTGATTGCGGGGGGAAGGCAGTTCGATGAGGACCTGGTCCTGGCCGATCTGGATGTGGAAGGGGTGTTCAGGGCCCGTCTTCACGACCCGAGATGGAGAAAGGATGCGCCCTTGCTTAAGCAGCACGGATGGGAGGTTGCCAGGATCGTGGTATCCCAGGCGCCAGCGGCAGGCGGCAGGAAGCCTCTGCCCGCGAGGGAGGCCGAGCCCATCGGCTACCCGGGCGAGGTATATCACGCGCTCGTGCTGGGCACGAGGGATTACGTGCGCAAGAACGGCTTCGAGAAGGTGGTCGTGGGCCTCTCCGGTGGCATGGACTCGAGCATCGTGGCAACCATCGGGGCCGATGCCCTGGGCAGCGAGAACGTCATCGGAGTGTCCATGCCATCCAGATTCACCTCAACCGCCAGTATGAGCGATGCCGAGCTCTTGGCCGAGAATCTGGGAATACGGCTTCTGACGATTCCCATAGAGAAGGTGTTTCGGGCCTATCTGGACACTCTATCGGAGGTCTTCAAGGGTGCAAGCCCTGGCGTGGCCGAGGAGAACCTGCAGGCGCGAACCAGGGGCAATATCCTGATGGCCCTGTCGAACAAGTTCGGCTGGCTCGTGCTCACGACCGGGAACAAAAGCGAAATGGCGACGGGGTACGCTACGCTTTACGGGGACATGGCGGGAGGTTTTGCGGTGTTGAAGGACGTACCGAAGACTATGGTTTACCAGATCGGTCGGTATCGCAACTCATTGGGGGACAGCGAGGTGATTCCGCAATCGGTCATGGAGAAACCGCCCTCAGCCGAGCTCAGGCCCAACCAGCTGGACACAGATACCCTCCCGCCATACGAGGTACTGGACCCCATCGTGACGGCTTATGTCGAGGAGGATAGGAGCATAGATCAGATAGTCTCGATGGGCTTCGACCGCGAACTCGTCCGGAGGGTGTCAAGACTGGTGGATGGCAGTGAGTACAAGCGGAGGCAGGCTCCCCCCGGCATCAAGATCACGACTCGGGCCTTCGGACGCGACAGAAGGCTTCCCATAACCAATCGCTTCAGGATGTCGTAGGCGGCATCTCAATGTGGTCGGGTCCCGCTGTCGGTGAAACCGATTCATCCGGGCCCGGCGTTCCCGCCCTCAATGACCTGCACATCTAAAAGGCGCCGTGGCAATGGTTGAACCGTGGCCGTACTGGGGAGGTCTGTGCATTGGTCGAAATCCTCGGAATCGAAAATCTGAAGGTTAGCGTTGAAGGGAGGGAGATCCTTCACGGCGTGAACCTCCGGGTCGGGGAGGGAGAGACCCATCTGCTCCTTGGCCCCAATGGTTCGGGGAAGACCACCCTACTGAATGCGATCATGGGATTCCCGAAGTACAAAGTCACGGGGGGAAGCATCCTTTACCGCGGAAAGGACATAACGGGCCTTCCCATCAACGAGAGGGCCAACCTCGGCATAGGGATCTCGTTTCAGAGGCCCCCGACGATTAGGGGTGTGCGGACTAGACGGATCGTCGAGATCGCGGGCAGAGGAAGAGCGAACGTCGAGGAACTGGCTAGGTCGCTCGATCTGGAGCAGCATCTCGACCGGGATATCAACTCAGGGTTCTCGGGAGGGGAGATAAAGAGGGCGGAACTCCTGCAGCTGTTGGCCCAAGGCCCGGAGCTGGTTCTGCTGGACGAGCCCGAATCGGGAGTCGATCTCGAAAACATGGTATTGATCGGCGAGGCCACCAACAGGCTACTCGGCAAGAACCGTCCCTACAGGGAGAGGAAGGACCAGGATGGGCGATCGGGCCTCATAATCAGTCACACTGGACACATACTGGATTACATCACAGCCGACATTGGGCATGTTCTTTGCGGCGGAATCCTGGGATGCAGCGGCAATCCGAGCGATCTGCTCGCTGAGATAAGAAGGATGGGGTACGAGGAGTGCGTCAAATGCCAGATCGCAGCCTTGAGGTGAAGAGGAAGGCCGAGGCCGCCAAAGACAAACCGGCCGCCATTGGAAGGGACATCCAGCTTTCTGCCTACTCGATGGGGGCAGAGAAGCGGGCATCCTTGACGGATCTCTCCGAGCTGGCTGCGTCGGACAAGAAGCGAATGCTCGAGGTCGGCATCAAGTCTGAGCTGAGTGATCGATCGGGAACGTTTATACAGATCGATGACTCGGTGGTGTACTCGGAAGCGGACGAACCGGGCGTAGAGACAATGAGCATATCCGAGGCCCTCCAGACCTATGACTGGCTTCAGGATTACCGGTGGTCGGCCGTGCCGGTGGACTTGGACAAGTACACGGCTGCCGTGGAGCTGAAGTCAGGCGGGGGCTATTTCATCCGGGCCAAGAAGGGGCATAAGGCCTCCCGACCGGTTCAGAGTTGTCTCTACCTCTCATCCGACACATTTGCCCAGAGAGTTCACAACATCGTACTGGTCGAGGAGAACGCCGAGCTCCACGTGATCACTGGCTGCGTCAACAGCCACTACGAGCGAGGAGGGCTACACATCGGCGTCTCGGAGTTCTACGTCAAGGAGGGAGGCAAGCTCAGCTTCACGATGATCCACAACTGGGGTAGGAGGATGGCCGTGCGCCCCAGGAGCGCGGCGGTGGTGGAGAAGGGCGGTGTGTTGGTCTCCAACTTCATCTGCTTGGAACCCGCGGGCTACATCCAGATGTACCCCGGCGCCCAACTGAAGGGCGATGACTCCGTGGCGAGATTCTACTCCCTCCTCCTTGCCACCCCCGGGTCGGAGCTGGATGTTGGCTCCCGGGTTCGGCTTGACGGCCGCAGATCGAGGGCGGAGGTAGTCTCCCGGGCCGTAAGCACGGGGGGCACCGTGATTGCGAGAGGCCAGATGATAGGAGCCGCGGAAGATGTCAGAGGCCATCTGGAGTGCAGCGGTCTGATACTGAGCGAGAAAGGGATCATCCAGGCAATACCCGAGCTTCAGGGAGAACTGAGCCAGGTGGACCTATCCCACGAGGCTGCGGTGGGCCGGGTCTCCCAAGAGGAGATCGAGTATCTCATGGCCCGGGGCCTGAGCGAACAGGAGGCAACGGCCACCATCGTCAGAGGCTTCTTGGATGTGCGGATCGAGGGCCTGCCGGACGAGCTCTCGGGCCATATCCAGCGCGTGCTCCGGCAGAGTGACAAGCACGTCTCGATGTAGGACCGGACGAGGGCTGACGGGGCTTGGTAGCTGTCGGAGTAATGACCTCAGCTCTCGCCCGTTTCGACCTGAAGCGCAAGCCCCTTCCTGCCGACGACTCTGATCATCGTTCCTTTGGGCAGGGAGCTTGAGACGGAGATGGCCTTCCAGATCTCGCCTCCCACGAAGACCTGGCCCGTGGGATCCAGATCGGTCAGAACGATTCCCTCCTTGCCGAGGATCCCTTCTCCGCCGGTGGTGGGCTTCGTGCGCTTGGTCTTCAGGGAGTACCTCATCGCTACCGCTAGGAACACGCCCAATCCCACCGCCAGAACCGTGACGGTGGCTCTGAAGGTGAGGAACCATGGCCTCGGCATGTAGAATCTCGGCATACCCGGAACCCCAATCGGGGGCAGGAAGAGGGCGCCCAGGACCATGCAGATGACGCCTGCCGTGGCGAACAAGCCGAAGCCCGGCGTCGACGCCTCCGCGATGAAGAAGACCAATCCGAGACAGATCAGGATAATCCCGACGACGGACGCACCGACAATGCCCATCCCATACAGAGCCAGCACCAGACATATGGCTCCGACAACCTCCGGTACCTCTATTCCGGGCGTCGAGAAACCGAAGACTATGCCGTATATGCCCACTATGAACAGCATGTAGGCAAGGGCGGGGTTGCTCATGAAGTTGGTGAATCTGTCCTGGAGGGTCTTCCCAAGGTAGACCACAGTGGCTCCGACAAGCGAGATGGTCTCCCTGCCATCCGGAAGCTGTCCGTGGATCGGGAAGTCGATTACCCTTGAGACGAGGTCATCGACGTCTAGGGCAATGAGGTCTATGATGCCTGCCTCCAGCGCCTCGCTAGGAGTGAGGACGAGGTTCTCCCGTATGAAGGCCAAGGACACGTTCTGGGACCTACCCGTCCACTCCGCGTAGGATTTGACCTTGCCCTCAATGTAGCTTAGGGTCTTGTTGGTGACCGGTATGCCCTGCCCGTATGGGTCGTACCCGATCGGCTGGCCGGCGCCGATGCTGGTACCGGGCGACATCGCCGCCACGTGCCCCGCCATGGTCACGAAGATGCCGGCGGAGGCCGCATCCGCACCTCTTGGCGCCACGAATGTGATCACCGGGATATCCGACGAGAAGATGGCCTCGATGATGTCGTTCATCGCGTCGAAGAGGCCGCCGGGCGTGTTGATCAGAAGGATGATTGCGCAGGCATCGTCGTCCAGAGCTCGCGCCAGGTCCTTTCTGAACTGATCGGCCGTCGGTTGGCCTATGAACTGGGTGTCCATGGTGGAAACGTAAACAAGCCTCTCCCTGGCGTGGGACGTCGTCGCCCAGAGGAATGACGACGCAAGGAGCAAAACGATGAAAGGCAGGCCCTTTCCACAGCGGCCCATGCATGATCACATCGGTCTAAAATCATAAGTACGCCTCACTAAAATGGATCTCAACCAGAACTGGCCAAGTGCCGGTGTTAGCGGGTCGGGTAGGGCTTCTCGGAAAGCCAGACGAACCTGTAGGCTGCAATGGTGATCCACGCCCCGGTGACAGCCAGCACAACCGTGGCGGCCAAGCCTCTCTCCAGCGGACTGAGTGCTCGGATCTCGCCAGGCGTCGAAGGTGATCCGTCTTGGTACTGAATCACCCAGGTGGAGATGATGAGGGTCAGCACGGCCACCAAGCCAAGGACGGTGGCATATCTTCGCATGCCCGAGGATGGCGGCGGATGGCTGGGGCGATTCTCTCCTGTAGCGCGTCGGTCGGGTCTGCCCCTACATGGGTTCGGTCCGGCTCTCATAGGATGCTGGATGGCTGAAACGATACAAATCCCTATGCTGAAACGGTTCTCAGGTTATGGCTACCTCCCTTCCTAGCTCGGCAGATCGGTAGATCCCGTCCATGATCCTCTGGACGACGAGGCCCTGCTCGCCGGTCACGGGGGGCTCCTGGTTGCTTGCCACCGACTCTACAAACTTCTGTATCTCGATCTCGTGCGTGTTAGCTCCCCTGAGGAAGGCGGGGCATATGTCTAGAAGCGTCTTGTTTCTTTCGCTGAAGATCCTGGGCGGATCGAGGGTGCAACCCCCCTCGGTCCCTAGCAATGTGAAGTCGAAGATGTCCTTCTCGATGTTGGCTGCAAAGCTGGTCTCAACGAACATGGTTGCCTGGTTCTCAAATCGCACAAGTCCCAGGGCATAGTCCTCTACCGTGTACTTGCTGGGGTCCCAACTGCCCATCAGGCCGACCAGCCCATCCCTTGTTCCGAACTTGGTGTAGGTCGCCCCGCTGACTGCCCTTGGGGCGGGGAAACCCATCAGATACAGAGCTGCGTCCATGATGTGTACCCCCAGGTCCACTAGGGGGCCCCCGCCCTGCTTGTCCTTCTGGGTGAAGACTCCCCATCCCGGTATGCCTCTCCTGCGGAGGCACTGGGCCTTGGCGAAGTAGATCTCGCCAAGTTCTCCCGCATCCACGAATCGTTTCAAGGCTTGGACGTCCGCCCGCCACCTGTTGTTGAGTCCGACCATGAGCTTTCTGTCATACTTTCGGGCCGCCGCCACCATGACGCTCGCCTCTCTGGCGTTCATGGCCATGGGCTTCTCGACCAGAACATGCTTTCCGGCACGCAGAGCGGCCACCGTGGGGGCCTTGTGCGCCAGGTTCGGGGTGCATACGCTCACGGCCTCGATTTCCTTGATTCTCAGTAACTGGCGGTAGTCGGCGAAGACCTTTCCTATCCCGAACTTCTCCGCCGCCTCCTTCGCCTTCTTCTCATCGATGTCACAACAGGCCACGATCTCGACATGCGGAAGCTTCCTGTATGCGGGAATATGCGCCGCCTGGGCTATCCCGCCGCAACCGATGATGCCGACCTTCACGGTTCTCACGTTCGGCCTCCGATCTAGGGCGACAGGCCTGGCTTGAAATCTCTTATCAGGTGCATCTGGTCTCCTGCCAAGCATCTTTGCAGGCAGACATCAGGTCTGGCCATAACACGCAGATAGCCTAGGGAAGGAAGCTGCAGGAGATGACTCAGAAAGCCGGCACAGATGGGCAACTCGTGAGCACCATTCTCCCGGTAAGACAACCTGAGAGCGGGGTGGGTCATTTCGGGGTTCAAGTTTTCTCCACTAATTAGGGTTGCATCCCGGCTCCAGCCCGGAGCGCTTTCGGAGCGTCGGCGGGGCTAGGCCGAGGTCCTCCCAGTGTTCGTGCCGGCTCTTCGGACGACGAACAAGGCAACAATCATCGTGGCTAGGCAGACGTACGCCACGTTTTCGCCCACAGGTGTTGCCTTGAAGATGTTGGTGTCGGTGGCAACGTAGCGCACCATGGATTCGCCCGCAATCCAGATCGCCGACATCTCAAGCTCCAGCAGAATTCCAGAAGCTTTGTCGTACACCAGTTTGGTGTTCGACCGATACTCCGGCGTGGCAACGACGGAGTCGTAGACGTTGACGGTCCTAGCGACGCCGAGATAGGTGCGGATCTCGGTCTTGTTTATCTTCATCTTCAGCTCAAAGGGAGGTAGCGCGTCGCCCTCCTTCAGATTTGCCGCAATCACGGGATTCAAAGGGCTGAGCGAGCCATTCATTGTTCCAGCTTCAACATCAAACACGTTGACGATCTCCTCCGTCGCGTTGCCGTTCATCATCTCACCGAACGTGCGAAGGGTCACTTTCTTCCCCGAGATCGCGGTCACCTCAGTCCGAATCCACTTCGGAACCTCCCCTGGATCGGAGATGATGCCGATCACCACGACCTCACCGAATCTCACCCATTGGCCCACCGACACACCGGGCTCATATTCCACTGCGATGGCGGAAGAGGCAAGGGCCGATGCAACGACGGTCATCGCGATGGCCGATCTCCATCCGAGGGCGAACATGTCGATTCCGGACCCGGATAGTGTCTGTCCTTAAATATGATCCATCTCTCTGGCTGCTTCCTCCGCTAGGGCATGGGCCCTGTTGTGGTTGGATGGAATGTGCCTTATACGGAAGGATGCCAGGCGAGAGACCAGATCGACACATCTGGCGTGGAGGGGTTTGAGGTGGTCCTGTCGAACCCTGTAGGACCCTGTCATCTGTCTTGCCAGGAGGATGCTGTCCGTAAGAGCAAGAACCCTGGATGCGCCCATTTCCAGTGCCTTCTGAAGACCCAGGATAAGGGCCGAGTACTCGGCAACGTTGTTGGTGGTTATACCCAGACCCACCTTCCCCTGGGCCATGATGCTGCCTCCCTGGGACAGTATGTAGCCGGCGCCGGCCGGGCCTGGGTTGCCTTTTGAGGCTCCGTCGATCTCTAGGACCATCTCGACATCCGACAAGGCCTACTGCACTCCTTCTCGGCCTCTGGTGCGTCCCCGCCGATGGGCGTCGATCACCTTGGACCGGCTGCGAAGGACCTCCTTCTCGGCCTTCCCAATGGCCTGGCTTGAGACGGAGAGAAGGTCCCATCCCTGGGCCTCGGCAACGTACTGCTCCGGAACCCAGAACGCGACCTTGACCTCATACCTTGTGCGCCCGGATCCAGCATGCTTGTATGACTTGACCTTGATCTCGGGGGCGCGCCTGATTCTGCAAATCCTGCCCAGTTTCAGAGCCGACGCACTCAGGGCTTCGACGACCCTGCCTGCGACGATGGGGTCCTCCTGTTCCATTCCTGCAGTCTGGACAAGGACACCGTCCGATGGCCTCCGAAGGGCGAGAATCAAGGCCAAGATCCTGAGCACGCTAAGGTGGCCCAGGACGCGGGACCCATCCAGGACCGTGAGCTCGTTCATTTGTCTTGAGCAGAGGAGTTCCGTGACATCCTGCAGGGTCGTGTGAACCTGGAGAGAGACGCCGTCCCGCTTGGCTAGGGGCAGGACCGGGTTTCTGGCCGGGTGCTGCTTCTCTCCTACCATCTCTCCCACTCTCCTGACGCCCCTCACCGGCGCGATCATGTATCGCTGAATCTCGGAAAAGGACACCCAACCCGCCAGGCTTCCCCTTTCATCCGCCAGCGGCAGGGACTCAAGATCTAGGTTTCTGAGGGAGTTAGCTGCCTCGATGATCGAGGCGTCATGGCTCAGAGGCGGGGCCAGTTGATCCGCGGCCTCACCCAGGGTCAACCCCTCCAAGGCCGGATGGCGGAGAACGGTGTCACGTGCGGAGAGTGCCCCGCCGAAATGCCCAGCCTCGACGATGGCCAAGAGATCGCAGCCTGACTGGAGGAACGCTGCGATGGAGTCCTCGATGGTCGTCGCGGGGTCGAGAGCGGGAACATGGGATAGAAGCCTCTCCGCCTTGGTCTCGGGGGAGAGGGGGGGCTTGAGGAGGTGTCTTCTCATCACGCATCCCGCGAATCTCCCTTCATCCACCACTAGGGCCGCGTTACACCTGGTCTTGCAGAGAACCTGCACGATTCGTCCGACCCGGTCCTCGGAGGTGACCGTCGGCACGTTCCTGTCTATCGGTGGTTGGACCTGTGTCATAGGGTATCCCCTAGCGTAAGAGAGCCTTCACGATTCTCTGGGCATTTCTTGGCTGCGCTGAGCCCGCTTGCCATCGAGATGGGCCCATCCCGTTCCGCCCGTCTTCCGGTGAACGCCGCCCCGGCTTCCCGGATCTCAGTCTTCAGCTGGGAGTCGTTGCAGTGGGTGACCCTTCTCCCTTCAAGGATCCCGGACCTGGCCAAGACGACCTTTGAGAGGGCGGCGACCATCTTCCCGGAGCCGTACGCTTCCTTGGCGAGCCTCGTGGCGTCAGGGTTGTCCCAGAGGCGGGTTGTGGAGCCCGGACCCCCCACGAGGATCACCGCGTCGTAGGACGCACCGTGTACCTGCTCTAGGTCCTTGTCGGGGGTCATCGAGAGCCCGTCGATTCCGATGACCCCTCCCGGATATGTGGCGGCTACCTCAACGGTCGGGCCGCACGTGAGGAAGAAGTCCCTCGGATCTGTAAGCTCGGAGTCACGGGAGTTCCTCCGGCTGACGACCATGAACATCTTCTTGCCGATCAGGTCGATTGTTGTTCGCCTGGCCAGGCAGCCCGTCAATGCGAGGATCAGACATTGACAGACCAACATGACGCCGACAACCCGTCTCAGTGCCACAGCCTCCCCATCAAGTTGCGCGCCTTTCTGGAGCGAAACGGTACCCGATGATCTTGTAAAGCAGTTTGGCCGCTAGGAACTGGCTTGAGTGGTCACCCTGTATCGGTGTCAGCTCAACTAGATCCATTCCAACCAGATTCGCCCTCGTTGCCACCTCCTTTATGAGGGGCAGAAGATCATCGTAGGTTGGGCCGGAAGGCTCTGGCGTGCCAACCGCGGGCACCTCCGCCGGGTTGAAGACATCGAGGTCGATCGAGAGATACAGGGGATCAGGCGAACCCTTGATATCTGCGGCTACCTCGGCCAGCTTGGCCACGCTAGCCTTCCTGTCTCCGTCCTTCCAGAAATGCATGTTGAGGCCTGGCGTCCTGAGGAAGGACCACTCCTCCTCGCTGCAGGAACGCATCCCCACCCCAGTCACATCTGATACGGTCTCCGTGATTCGCCTCGCGGTGCAGGCGTGGCTGAAACGGGAGCCCTCGTACTCGTCCCTCAGGTCGCAGTGAGCGTCCAGAATCAGAACCCGGAGGCGATTGCAGAGGCGGGAGGCGGCCTCTACGGCCCCGATGGTCACGGAGTGCTCTCCCCCCAGGACGACCGGGAACCTGCCGGCTGATAGGACCTCCGTGACGACGCGACCCACCCGGTTCAGGGTTTCACGCACATCACCCCTGCATGGCTCGATGCCTGGCATCGTATGGATGCCGACCTCGCATGGCGACCATCCGGTCTCGTGGTCGAAGAGTTCCATGTAACGTGAGGCATCTATTATCGACTCGGGTCCATGCCGGGAACCCGGCAGGTACGAGGCCGTGGAGTCGAACGGTACCGGGATGATGACCGCCCTGGAGTCCTCGAGAGTGGGATTCTCTAGGCCGCCGAAGGTGAAGGGTGGCCATTTGGGAATGTAAGATTGGATCATTTCACGATCTCCTCTGATGGATTCTGCGTGTCCCTCCGCATCAAGCTTGGCTGTATCCATAAAGTTGTGGCAAAGATATTGATCTAAAATCCTAACACATATCGCCTCGAAGGGGCTGAGTTCAGGTTCGGGCATGTTTGGGACCCGTATCCAGCCTTGCCACGATCACCGCTCGTAACCGAACCTCGCTGTATTAAGTATATTATCTTTCGCCTTAGCCCTTAGCCAGCTCCTCCTCCCCTCGCTCTTCACTCCCAGTCCCTGGGGCCTCAGTGTTGCGTCGCGGCGGCGGTGGCCACCGTCAAACTTATCTGGCCCGAGCCCACGCGGGCTGCATGGCAAAGTTGAACCTGACTTCGTGTGCCATCCTTGCGCCCAGAGATCCGATCCCTTCAGAGCTGCACGCTGGATCCGAGCTCGAGCGTTGGATCGAGGCGCTGACTGGTAAGAAGCCCTCGAGGACCAGAAGGGGCACCGCGGGCGCGATCGTGCTTCAGCCTTCCTACGACCTTGAGGCCGAGGAGTTCGCCATCATGCCGAAAGGCGAGGACGTGATAATCAGCGGCGGGCGACCGCGGGGCGTGCTGTACGGAGCGTACGAGTTGCTGGACCGCTTCTGCGGAGTTAGGTGGCTAGCACAGGACGAAGCACGCCTACCCGAAGAAGTTCGCGAGGTATCCCTGCCTGTCGGAGGTTTTCACTTCAAACCGGTCCTGTTCTACAGGGAGCCCTTCTTCACAGAGGCCTTCGACGGAGACTGGGCCGCAAGAAACAGGATGAACTCCCACTCCGCCAGGCTGACCCAGGCCCACGGCGGCAAGATCACATATGCGGGCTTCGTCCACACCTTCCACCGCTTGGTCCCCCCAGAGGAGTTCTATTCCTCTCATCCCGAATACTACTCAGAGATCGACGGGAAGAGGATTGCGGAGAGGGCCCAGCTGTGCCTTACCAACGAAGATGTGGTGCGGATAGCGGCCGAAAGAGCCACTTCCTGGTTGGAGAGGGATCCCCATGCAACCATGGTGTCAGTCAGCCAGAACGACTGGAGGAACCCTTGCCAGTGCCCAAGCTGCGCCAAGATCGATGACGAGGAGGGCACCCATGCTGGTTCCCTTCTCCATTTCGTCAACAAGGTGGCCGAGATCGTGGAAACCAAGTTCCCGGACAGATGGGTGGACACGCTGGCATACACCTACACAAGGAAGGCCACCAAATACATCCAGCCGCGCCGGAACGTCATCGTCAGGCTCTGCAGCATCGAGTGCTGTTTCTCACATCCGCTATCGACTTGCTCCGAGAACGCGAGCTTCGCCCGTGATATGCGGGAGTGGGGCAGGGTGGCACATACCCTCTACGTCTGGGACTATGTCACCAATTTCTCACACTACGTCATGCCGTTCCCAAACCTCAGGGCGCTCCAGCTTAACATCAGGTTCTTCGTTGACAACAACGTCAGGGGCGTCTTTGAGGAGGGGAACTACTCGCCGGGGGGCGGCGGGGAGTTTGCC